>NZ_JBITTW010000032.1:0-67601 GCF_044542195.1 Pseudomonas sp. NPDC079367 | reverse complement strand
AGATCGACACCGACAAGATCCGTGACGTCATCGGTAAAGGTGGCGCGACCATCCGTGCGATCTGCGAAGAAACCAAGGCTTCGATCGACATCGAAGACGACGGTTCGATCAAGATCTTCGGCGAAACCAAGGATGCCGCGGAAGCTGCCCGTCAGCGCGTTTTGAGCATCACGGCAGAAGCCGAGATCGGCAAGATCTACGTCGGCAAGGTTGAGCGCATTGTCGACTTCGGCGCATTCGTCAACATCCTGCCGGGCAAGGACGGTCTGGTGCATATCTCGATGCTGAGCGACGCTCGTGTAGAGAAAGTGACCGACATCCTGAAGGAAGGCCAGGAAGTGGAAGTGCTGGTACTGGACGTGGACAACCGCGGCCGTATCAAGCTGTCCATCAAAGACGTGGCAGCTGCCAAGGCTTCGGGCGTTTAATCAGCCCAAGGCTTTAGCGCAATGAAGATGCCCCCGCCGTGCAAACGGCGGGGGCATTTTTTTGCCTTGAATAAAGTTCCAAAGATCGCAGCCTGCGGCAGCTCCTGCAAAGCGCTGTGATAACCCGATCATGTGGGAGCTGCCGCAGGCTGCGATCTTTGCTTTTGTGAAAACCGGTGCTAGGTTTAGCCCACCGCCCGTGTAGCTCAGCCGGTAGAGCAGCGCACTCGTAACGCGAAGGTCGCAGGTTCGATTCCTGTCTCGGGCACCAGATTCCCGGCGCGCCACGTCGACTCATGTTCCGCAGGTCAGCTTTTTGTGCGAGAGATGTAAAGAGCCGTGTAATTCGTCATGCAAACGTCCTATATTCGGTGCCTGCATGAGCATCGCTTAGCAGTTTTCAGATGATCCCGAATGGTTCCGAAGGCCGGCCTGTCCGCGTCAGAGAGATCCTTGATGATCCAGATCCATCCTCCATTCTTAAGATCAGCGAGAACCCCATGACTGAATTGACCCAAGAGCAACGCCACGAACAAGCGCTGGAAAAATACCTTCTGGATGTGCCGGACCTGAAGGAAGAGATCAAGGACCTGAGTCCCGATGATCAGAAAGACCAGATCCAGTGGGCCTTCGAAGACGAAGCCGAAGCGCAGGGCCTGCAGCCGTGGGAGCTGACCCTCAAATACACCAGCACGCCGGAGGAGTTCGAAGCGCAGCGCCTCGTACTGCATAAGGAAGCGGCTGAGGTACTGGGTGTCGAGTGGGATGAGTATTGCGAGATGAACAATCTGGTGGTCTGAACAAAAACGCCAGCCTCAACAGGCTGGCGTTTTCTATTGCGCGAATGCTCAGAGGCTCAGTCGCATCGACAGATCCACCGCTTTGACATCCTTGGTCATCGCGCCAATCGAGATGTAATCCACGCCCGTTTCGGCGATCGGCAGCAGCGTGCTTTCGTTGATGCCGCCGCTGGCTTCGAGTTTCGCTTTGCCGGCGGTCAGACGTACTGCTTCGCGCATGTCATCCAGGCTCAGTTCGTCGAGCATGATGATATCGGCGCCGGCTTCCAGCGCTTGCTGCAACTCTTCAAGACTTTCCACTTCGATCTCCACCGGTTTGCCCGGGGCGATCTTGTGGGCGGCGGCCACGGCTTCGGTAATGCCACCGCTGGCGGCGATGTGGTTTTCCTTGATCAGGAAGGCGTCGTACAGACCGATGCGATGGTTGTGACAGCCGCCGCAGGTCACTGCGTATTTCTGCGCCAGACGCAGGCCGGGCAGAGTTTTGCGAGTGTCGAGTAATCTGACCTGAGTCTCGCCGACGAAATCCGCCAGGTACTGCGCGCGTGTTGCCACACCGGACAGCAACTGCAGGAAATTCAATGCGCTGCGTTCACCCGTCAACAGTGAGCGAGCCGGGCCTTCCAGATGGAACAGTGGCTGATTGGCTTTGACCCGCTGGCCGTCGACCACTTGCCAATGCACCGCCACGCGCGGATCGAGCTGGCGAAACACCGCATCGACCCACGCGGTGCCGCAGATGACCGCGTCGTCACGGGTGATGATGGTGGCTTTGGCCAGGCGTTCGGCCGGGATCAGTTGCGCGGTGATGTCGCCGCTGCCGACGTCTTCGAGCAACGCACGACGCACGTTGTTTTCGATTTCGGCGGTCAGATCGGCGAGACGTAGATTCGGCATAACGGACTCCACAAACAAAGTGGTTCGATTATAGGGGCAGGGCGCAAGCCAACCCAAGGCGAGAACGCGAGTGCCTGACTGCATCTGGTCGATTTTCCTGAGCCGGCGCTCGGTTCATGGCGTGTAGGGGAAACCCTGAGGCCTATAGATCGCAGACATCTTTTGCAAGATAATCCGCCTTGTATTTGACGTCATGGCTTTGACGAACGACTCCGCTGGGGCAGTGTCAAAGCGACGAACCGAATCACCGTTCCAGGAGGCTTGGATGCGCAACGACGGGAAAGTGGTGCCTTTGCACCGGGCGACTGCCGATCTGGCGGACCACTCGCCGCTTGCCCGCTTGCCGGTGATTCTGTTGCAGGTCCGCGACAAGGCTGCGCAGCAGCTGCGCCACGATCTGCAGGAGTTGTTCGATAACGCGGATGACACGCTGTTCGAAATGGCCGACCGGGCGCGCAATGATGTCGACCAGAACATCTTTTTCGAAGCCATGCGCGACCTGCGCCTCAAGCGCAAGAACATCGAGCGCGGCTTTCTCGAGCTGTTTTTCGAAGCCTTTGCCGGCCTTACTCAATACAACCCCGCCGCCATTACCTTGCCACGCACGCTGGTGGTCGAAGAATCCACCCCGCGTACCGATGCCATGGAGCGCACCGTGGCCGTTCAGACCATGGTCAGCCGTGTGCTCAAGCGTGACGGCTTTGCCCTTGATCAACTGACCGCGCGGTTCAGTTCAATGCTCGGCAAGCGTCTGGACGACCAGCACAATCCGCTGAGCCCGGTGATGCTTTGCGAATATTTCCTGCAGGCCGGGCGTAACCTTGGCGTCGAGATCAAGGTCAAGCTGATCCTGCTCAAGTTGTTCGAGCGCTATGTGCTGGCCGACACCGAGCAACTGTATGCAGAGGCCAATCAGTTGTTGCTCGCCACCGGCGTGCTGCCGCATCTGAAACCTGCCATGGCTCGTCGCGTGGTCGAGCCTGCCGATAGCGACACATTCATTGATGATCTCGATGCACCGCCAGCAGCGGACGAAGCCGTAGAGGAAGTGTTCGCGGCGTTGCAGCAATTGCTCGCCCATGTGCGTGGCCGCGTCACACCGACACTGGAGCACGGCGCCCCGGCGCATCCGATCAACACCCGCGACCTGCTGCGTTTGTTGTCGCACTTGCAGCAATACGTACCGGCGCTGGAGGCTCAGGAAGATTTCGATCTGCGCCATCAGCTCGAGCAGCTGCTGACCCGGGTCAGCGTCAGAAGCGGCCGGTCCCGCGTTGTCGCGACCGCCGACGAAGATGTGATCAACCTGATCGCCATGGTTTTCGACTGCATCCTCGAGGATCGCAATCTGCCCGACGCGCTCAAGGCGCTGATCGCCCGATTGCAGATTCCGATGCTCAAAGTCGCCGTGCTGGATAAAAGCTTCTTCAGCCGTAGCACCCATCCGGCGCGGCGCCTGCTCAACGAAATCGCCGAGGCCGCGATGGGCTGGAGCGACTGCGACGGCGCAGAGCGCGACAGCCTCTACGTGCGCATCGAACAAGTGGTGCAGCGCTTGCTGAGCGAATTTGTCGACGACCCGGCGATCTTCTCCGAGCTGCTCGCGGATTTCCTTGCCTTTACTCAGGAAGAGCGCCGCCGCACCGAACTGCTTGAGCAACGCTTGCGTGATGCCGAGGAGGGCCGAGCGAAAGCCGAGCTGGCTCAGCGGCGCGTCGCGCAGGCGCTGCAGCAGGCATTGCTGGGCAAAGTGCTGCCGGCGACCGTGGTCAGCTTCGTCCGGCAGGCCTGGAGTAAGGTGTTGCTGCTGACCTGCCTCAAGCATGGCGATCAGTCCGCCGAATGGCACGCCGACGTGCAGACGATGGAACAGTTGATCTGGAGCGTGCAGCGCCACGACGATGGCGAATCCAGCCTGCGCCTGTTGGCTCTGGTACCGGGTTTGCTGAAATCGCTGCGCGATGGCCTGAGCAGCACCGCGTTCGACCCGTTTGCCACCAGCGAATTCTTCAGTGCACTGGAGGCGCTGCACGTGCGCGTGCTGGAGCGCTCCGATGAAGCCGATCACAGCGCCACGCCGCTGATCGAAGTCACGCCGCAGGTCTTGCAGCTCAGCGCCGATCAAGCTGCAGCCATGCCTGCGCCGCGCCGGGCGCAAGACGATGCCGGTTTGTCTCAGGTCGAGCAGTTGCGTGTGGGCAGTTGGGTGGTGTTCGACGATGATGACGAACAGACCTTGCGTTGCAAACTCGCGGCGATCATCGATGAGACCGGCAAATACGTTTTCGTCGACCGCACGGGCATGAAAGTGCTGGAGCGCAGCCGCACCGATCTGGCGCTGGCGTTCAGTCGTGGCGGCGTGCGTGCGCTTGACGACACCTTGTTGTTCGACCGTGCACTGGAATCGGTGCTGGGCGACCTGCGGCGACTCAATCGCGGCAAGTGATCGCGCGCCGGGGGCGGATCGCGGCATACTGGGCGCCCACATGGTCGGCGTTGAAGGAATCGGTATGCAGTTGGATCCCGCGAGCGGGTGGTGTCATGGCGTGCAGATCTGCCCGTCGCCCAACTTCAATGAGCGCCCGGCGGGCGAAGTGTCCCTGTTGGTCATTCACAACATCAGCCTGCCGCCGGCGCAATTCGCCACGGGCAAGGTTCAGGAGTTTTTCCAGAATCGTCTGGATGTCACCGAACACCCGTACTTTGCAGGCATCGCTGACCTGCGCGTCTCCGCGCATTTTCTGATCGAACGTGACGGCAAGGTCACCCAGTTTGTCTCCTGTCTTGCGCGAGCGTGGCATGCCGGCATCTCGATGTTCGAAGGCCGCGAAACCTGTAACGATTTTTCCGTGGGCATCGAGCTGGAAGGCACCGATGATCTGCCGTTCACCGACGAACAATATCGCGCGCTGACGGCGCTGACCCGGCAGTTGCAGCAACGTTTTCCGGCGATCACCGATCAGCGTATCTGCGGCCACAGCGATATCGCTCCGGGGCGCAAGACCGATCCGGGACCGGCATTCGACTGGGCACGCTACCGCGCCGCCCTGGCAAAAGAGGAAGGACAATGAGTTTTCTGGTGTTACTGCTGGCGCTGTGGATCGAGAAGTTTTCGGCCCTGCGCCATCGGCTTCAACGCGACGGCGGATGGATCCGCGAGCTGCACAAACTCGAAAGCAGCGAACGGCTGGCCAGGCAACCCTGGCTGGTGCTGACGATTCTGGTGCTGTTCCCGGTGGCGTTACTGGCGCTGTTGCTGCTGGTGCTGGAACCGGTGGCTTACGGTTTGCTGGCGCTGCCGGTGCATTTGCTGGTGGTGATTTACAGCCTGGGCCGTGGCGACTTGCTGGGCGGCCTCGGGCCGTTTCGCGATGCCTGGCGCCGTGAGGATCTGCAAGCGGCGGCGCACGTGGCCAAGCGCGATCTGAACATCTGCGCCGACAGCGGCGAGCAATTGCTTGAGCGGGTGCAAGGTCATCTGTTGTGGCAGGCCTATCAGAGTTTCTTCGCAGTGATCTTCTGGTATTTCCTCCTCGGTCCTGTGGCGGCATTGGCTTATCGCTTGCTGGCGCTGGCCGAAGAGCATGGAAGCAATCCGGCGCTGGTCGAGCGCGCGGCGCAACTGCGTCATGCCTTCGATTGGGTACCGGTGCGTTTGCTGGCGGCGAGTCTTGCGTTGGTCGGCAACTTCGTCGCGGTCAGCCGAGTGATGCTGCACGAGCTGCTCAACTGGAACATCAGCGCTGCGCAGTTGATCAACAAGGTCGGCCTGGCAGCTGGGGAAATCCCGCCGCCAGCAGTCGGTCCGGACGGCATCAATACCCTCGACTGCCTGTGGGAACTGCTGCTGCGCGCGGCGGTGCTGTGGTATGCCGGGTTTGCCTTGTGGACTGTTCTGGTTCGCTAATTAGAGAAGATCAAAAGATCGCAGCCTTCGGCAGCTCCTACACAGGCTGCGATCTTTTCGTTGTTAACCTTAAGTTACAAAACCTCCCGCCGATTTGCGCTATACAGAGACAGCGCCCGATAGTGGCTATCTGCTGTCGCCTCGCGCCTGCCAATAAAAACAAGAAAAACCAAGGGAGACTTCCAGTGAAGAGCTTGCTCTATCCCGCCGTCTCGCTGATGAACCGTCTGAGCTTCGGCATGAAGTTCAGCCTGATCAGCGTGCTGTTCCTGGTGCCGATGCTGGTGACCAATTTCTATCTGGTGCGCGACTCCTACCGCGAATTTCAGGGCACCCGCGTTGAGCTGCAGAGCCTCGACCTGTTAGGCAGCAGCCTGACCCTGCGCCGGGATCTGGAAACCCTGAACAATCTGGTGCAGATCGACGTCACTCTCGGCCAGTCCGGCAAGGCCGGCAACGTCGAAGCGCAGATCCAGACGCTGGAGCAGGCCGTGCTCACGCGCCTCGAAGGGCTGGCAGCGATGACCGAGGATCCCGAGCAGATCAAGCAGTTCGAGGCCAAGCGCGATGAAATGATCGCCGCGTTCAAGGCCCAGCAAGCGGAAAGCTCGCTGCAAAGCAAAAGCGCGTTGATCGGCAAGTTGCTGGCCAGTGCGCAGATCTTCAGCCAGATCATCACCAGTCAGGCAGGCCTCAGTCGCGATAATCAGAGCGATATTCGTCAGCTCAGTGAGCTAGTGACGCTGATCACCCCGAGCGTCACGCAAACGCTCGGCGAGGGCCGGGCGATGGGTTCGTATTCGTTGGGTCAGGGTTTTCTCAACAGTTCCTCCAGCACGCGTTTTGACGAGTTGCTGGTGCAGATCGAAAAACTTCAGGCTGAATACGCCTTGAAACTGCAGGACGCCCTCGGTTCCAGCCGCGCTGCACGCGAATCCCTCACTGCCCAAGCCGACAGCAGCAAGGCCTCGCTCAAGCAGGCGAGCGAGCTTTTCGAAGAACAAGTTGTGATGGCCGACACCCTCGATGCGCCGTGGCAGGCATTCTACGATCAGGTCACCGGGCTGATGGAACACACCTACCAGCTCAATCAGGCCACGCTGAAATTCCTCGACAGCCAGTTGCAGCAACGCCTGGCGCAAAACCGCACGCACATGATTCTGCAAGCCTCTGCGCTGTCGGTGGTGTTCGTGCTGATCTTTTATCTCTACGGCGGTTTCTACGCCTCGACCCGCACCACCCTGAAAAGCCTGGGCGCGATGATGGACAAGGTCGCGGCCGGCGACATGACCGTCAACTTCAAGGCCAGCAGCCGCGATGAACTGGGCGAGTTGGGCGAGGTGTTCAATGGCACGGTGAAGAAGATTCACGACCTGATCGAACGCGTCGGCCACACCGTCGGCGAAGTCGAGCGTCAGGCCGGACAGGTCGAAAGCGTGTCGGCGCAGAGCAATCAGGCTGTCGCCGGGCAGCGCATGCAGATCGAACAAGTGGCGACGGCGATGAACCAGATGTCGGCGACTTCAATGGAAGTCGCTCGCAGTGCCGCCGCTGCGGTGAGCAGCGCCCACAGCGTCAATGACGAAACCCTGAGCGGGCGCGGGCTGGTGGAATCGCAGCAGGGCAGCATTGCCGCGCTGGCCAGCGAAATCGATCAGTCGGTGCTGGTGATCAATCAACTGGCCAGCGACAGCCAGTCGATCAGCCGTGTGCTTGAGGTGATCAAGAGCATCGCCGAACAGACCAATCTGCTGGCGCTCAACGCCGCCATTGAAGCGGCCCGGGCCGGCGAGCAGGGGCGCGGGTTTGCGGTGGTGGCCGATGAAGTACGCACGTTGGCCAAACGCACCCAGCAGTCGACCGAAGAGATCGAGCAGATGATCGCCAAGCTGCATGGCGGCGTCGGCGCGGCGGTGAGGGCGATGGGCGTCAGCCATCAGATGGCCAATGGCACGGTGGACCAGTCGGAGAAGGTCCAGCAAGCGCTGGAAAACATTCTTGGCGCGGTGGGCATGATCGTCGACCAGAACCAGCAGATTGCCGCCGCCGTCGAACAGCAAACCGCTGTAGCCCACGACATCGATCAGAACATCGTCGAGATCAACCGCGCCGGCGAGCGCACGGCGCAGGGCGCACACCAGACCGAAGATGCCAGCCGGGCGTTGTCTGCCCAGGTCGTGGAACTGAAACAACTGATCAGCGCCTTCCGCGTCTGAGCACAAAACTCTGTAGGAGCTGCGGCACGCTGCGATCTTTTGATCTTGGATTTTAAAGATCAAAAGATCGCAGCCTCGTTTCACTCGACAGCTCCTACAAGAGATTTATTACCAGCCGAAGACTTCGCAGCAGTTGGCGGTGCTGGCGGCGGCCAGTTGTTCTGGGCTGATATTCATCAATTCGGCCAACGCCGCGCAGATCGCCGGCAAATGCGCCGGGCTGTTGCGCTGGCCGGCGAACATCGCGGGAGCCATGTCCGGTGAGTCGGTTTCCAGCACCACCGATTGCAGCGGCAGTTCGGGCAAGACCCGATGCATGCGTAATGCCTGCGGCCAGGTCGGTGCGCCGCCAAGGCCCAGTTTGAAACCGAGCTTGATGTATTCCCGGGCTTCCTCGCGGCTGCCGGCGAACGCGTGGATGATGCCGGCGCGTTTGAGCTTGAAGCGCTTGAGCGTGGCGATCACCGCGGCGTGGCTGCGGCGCACGTGGATCAGCGCCGGCAGTTCGAAGTCCGCCGCCAGTTGCAGCTGCGCGTCGAACAACGCCTGTTGTCGCTCGCGATCCAGAGTTTCGATGAAATAATCCAGACCAATCTCGCCCACCGCACACAGCTGCCGATGCCCCCGCAAGCGCGTCAGCCAGTCACCCAGCGCGTGCAAATCCTCCGGGCGGTGCTGATCGAGAAACACCGGGTGCAAACCGAACGCCGCATAAAGGTCGGCGTCACTTTGCACCAGATCCCACACCCGTTGCCAGTTGCCCTGATGCACACCCAGTACGACGATGCGCCGCACGCCGAGGGCGCGGCTTTCGGCCAGCAACTCGGCGCGATCGGCGTCGAAGTCGGGGAAGTCGAGGTGGGTGTGGCTGTCGGTCAGCTCCACGATTCAGTCCCGATGAATACGCTGCTTGAAGGTCCGCGCAATGGCTTGCACGCCCGGTTGGTAGTCGTCCTGCTCGACGGCGGCCAGCGCCAGTTCCAGGGCCTTGTCGGCGATCAACTGGTGTTGCTGGGACATGGCATTGACCGGCAGCGGCAGGAAATCCAGCAACTGCGTGTCGCCGAAGGTGCCGAGGCGCAGCGGCCGCGATTTCAGCGGGAAATCATGCAGCGCATCGAACACGCCTTGCAGCAGCACGTAGGAAGTGGTCACCAGCGCGTCGGGCAAATGCCCCAGACGCTGCAGGAGTTCTTCCATCAATTGCTTGCCGCACTCGCGGCTGAACGACTCGGCGTGCTCGACCAGCACCTCGCCTTTGAAATCGTTGAGCGCTGCGCGGAAACCGGCGGCACGTTCCTGGCTGATGCTCAGCTCAGGGCGTGCGCCGAGCAGCACGATTTGTTTGGGCTGCGGATCGAGCAGGCTCTGGGTCAGGTGCAGGCTGGCCTCGCGGTCGTCGCTGATCACCGAGCAGAAATGCTCCGGCTCCATGACCCGGTCGATGGCGATGATCGGCAGACCCTTGGCCTGCAACTGGCGGTAGCTGTCGTCACCGGCGGGCAGGCAACTGGCGACGATCAGCGCATCACAGCGACGGGCGCGGAACAGTTGCAGCAACTGGCGCTCGCTGTCTGGCGCATCGTCGGAGCTGGCAATCAACAGTTGATAGCCGCGAGCCCGCGCGCCTTGTTCGAGCAACTTGGCGATGCGCGCGTAACTGGGGTTTTCCAGATCCGGCAGGATAAACCCCAGGGTGCGCGTGTGCCGACTGCGCAGGCCGGCCGCTTGCGGATTAGGCGTGAAGCCGTGCAGATCGACCACCGCGCGCACGCGCTCGACGGTCGCGCTGCTGATGCGTTGCTGTTCGGCCTTGCCGTTGATGACGTAGCTGGCGGTGGTGACGGAGACGCCGGCCAACCGCGCGATATCACTGAGTTTCAACCCGGTATTTCCTTGTTTTTCGAGCATGCCGCGACATTTTCGCCAATCCTACCCGATAAGGGCAGCCGACTTATTGCCTAGGCAGATCCGACCAGTTGGACTTCAAGGATGAGACATTATCGAGTAACGTGCCGATCAATCTAGATTAAACGTTTCAGCAAGCGTATTTTCTACGTTTTGGACGCCTTTGGCCGGTTCTGCCGTGAAACCGCCAAAACTGCCGCTGAAAAGCGCGGCAGAGCGCCTAAGCTGTGAACCATTCAAAACAATACCTGGCGTTGTACTGCGCCAAAAAGGAGATCGCATGCTCGAGCTCACTATAGAGCAGATATCCATGGGCCAGTCGGCCGTGGATAAACCCGCTGCCCTGCAATTGCTGGCCAGTCATCTGGTCGCCGACGGTCTGGTGGCCGACGGTTACCTCGCCGGCCTGCAGGCCCGGGAAGCCCAGGGCTCGACCTTTCTCGGTCAAGGCATTGCCATTCCCCACGGCACCCCGCAAACCCGCGATCAGGTATTCGCCACCGGCGTGCGCCTGATGCAGTTTCCCGACGGCGTCGACTGGGGCGATGGCCAGATCGTTTATCTGGCCATCGGCATTGCGGCAAAATCCGACGAACACCTGCGCCTGCTACAGCTGCTGACCCGCGCCCTCGGCGAGACCGATCTGGGCCAAGCCCTGCGTCGCGCCAGCTCCCCCGAGGCGCTGCTGAAACTGCTGCAAGGCGCGCCGCAGGAATTGGCGCTGGACGCGCAGATGATCGGTCTCGGCGTCTCGGCCGACGATTTCGAAGAATTGGTCTGGCGCGGCGCGCGTCTGCTGCGTCAGGCCGATTGTGTGAGCAACGGCTTTGCCGGTGTGTTGCAGCAAGTCGAAGCGCTGCCGCTGGGCGATGGCCTGTGGTGGCTGCACAGCGAGCAGACCGTGAAACGTCCGGGCCTGGCGTTCGTCACCCCGGACAAACCGATGCGTTACCTCGGCCAGCCGCTCAGCGGTCTGTTTTGTCTGGCCAGCCTGGGCGAAGCGCATCAGGCGTTGCTCGAGCGTTTGTGTGCGCTGCTGATCGAAGGTCGCGGTCATGAATTGGGTCGCGCCACCAGCAGCCGCAAAGTCCTTGAAGTGCTCGGCGGTGAACTGCCGGCCGACTGGCCAAGTGCGCGCATTGCCTTGGCCAACGCCCACGGTTTGCATGCGCGTCCGGCGAAGATTCTCGCGCAACTGGCGAAGAGTTTTGACGGCGAAATTCGTGTGCGCATCGTCGACAGCCAGGACAGCGCGGTGTCGGTCAAAAGTTTGAGCAAACTGCTCAGCCTCGGCGCCCGGCGTGGTCAGGTGCTGGAGTTGATCGCCGAGCCAGGCATCGCCGCCGATGCCTTGCCAGCACTGCTCGCCGCCATCGAAGAAGGCCTCGGCGAAGAAGTCGAGCCGCTGCCCGCGGTCAGTCAGCAGCGTGAAGTGATTGCCGATATTGCTGAGGTGCTGGTCGCCCCGGCATCAGGCAGCCTGCTGCAAGCGATTCCGGCAGCGCCGGGCATTGCCATCGGCCCGGCCCACGTTCAGGTTCAGCAACACATTGATTACCCGTTGCGCGGCGAGTCTGCCGCCATCGAGCGTGAGCGTCTCACGCAAGCGCTGAGCGACGTGCGCACAGACATTCAGGGCCTGATCGAACGCAGCAAGGCCAAGGCCATTCGCGAGATTTTCATTACTCATCAGGAAATGCTCGACGACCCGGATCTCACCGATGAAGTCGCTACTCGTCTCAAGCAAGGCGAGAGCGCCGAAGCGGCATGGATGGCGGTGATCGAAGCCGCCGCTAAACAACAGGAAGCGCTGCAGGACGCTTTGCTTGCCGAGCGTGCGGCGGATCTACGCGATATCGGGCGTCGGGTGCTGGCGCAATTGTGTGGCGTGCAAACCGCGAACGAGCCGGAGCAGCCGTACATTCTGGTGATGGACGAAGTTGGCCCGTCCGATGTCGCGCGTCTGGATCCGGTGCGCGTCGCGGGAATTCTCACCGCGCGCGGCGGTGCCACCGCACACAGCGCAATCGTTGCTCGTGCCCTCGGCATTCCGGCGCTGGTTGGCGCAGGAGCAGCGGTGTTGCTACTGGAACCGGGCACGCCGTTGCTGCTCGACGGTCAGCGCGGGCGCCTGCATGTCGACGCCGATGCCGCGACCCTCAAACGTGCCGCCGAAGAACGCGACACCCGCGAGCAACGCCTGAAAATTGCCGCCGAACAACGCCATCAACCGGCGCACACCACTGACGGCCATGCCGTTGAAGTATTCGCCAACATCGGCGAAAGCGCAGGCGTGACCAGCGCGGTGGAGCAGGGCGCCGAAGGCATCGGCCTGCTGCGCACCGAACTGATTTTCATGGCTCATCCGCAGGCGCCGGACGAGGCGACACAGGAAGCCGAATACCGTCGCGTGCTCGATGGTCTGGCCGGGCGCCCCCTGGTGGTGCGCACGCTGGACGTCGGCGGCGACAAACCGCTGCCGTATTGGCCGATCGCCAAGGAAGAAAACCCGTTCCTCGGCGTGCGCGGCATTCGCCTGACCTTGCAGCGTCCGCAGATCATGGAAGCGCAACTGCGCGCCTTGCTGCGCTCGGCTGACAACCGTCCGCTGCGGATCATGTTCCCCATGGTCGGCAGCGTCGAAGAATGGCGCCAGGCCCGCGACATGACCGAGCGTCTGCGCCTGGAGATTCCGGTCGCCGACCTGCAACTGGGGATCATGATCGAGGTGCCGTCCGCGGCACTGCTTGCGCCAGTGCTGGCCAAGGAAGTCGATTTCTTCAGCGTCGGCACCAACGACCTCACGCAATACACCCTGGCCATCGACCGTGGTCACCCGACGCTGTCTGCACAAGCGGACGGCTTGCACCCGGCGGTTCTGCAACTGATCGACATCACCGTGCGCGCCGCCCATGCGCATGGCAAATGGGTCGGTGTCTGCGGCGAACTGGCGGCTGATCCGCTGGCGGTGCCGGTGCTGGTCGGCCTCGGTGTTGACGAGCTCAGCGTGTCCGGTCGCAGCATTGCCGAAGTCAAGGCGCGCATCCGTGAACTCAGCCTGACCCAGGCGCAAACCCTTGCTCAACAGGCCTTGGCCGTGGGCAGCGCCAACGAAGTGCGCGCATTAGTGGAGGCCCTGTAATGGCCAAAATTCTCACCCTGACCCTCAACCCGGCGCTCGACCTCACCGTCGAGTTGCCGCAGCTGGAAGCCGGTCAGGTCAATCGCAGCGATGAGATGCATACCCACGCTGCGGGCAAAGGCGTCAACGTCGCTCAGGTGCTGGCGGATCTTGGCCATCAGGTCACCGTCAGCGGCTTTCTCGGCGAAGACAATCTGCAAGCGTTCGAAACCCTGTTCGCCAAGCGCGGCTTCGTCGACGCGTTCATCCGCGTGCCGGGCGAGACGCGCAGCAATATCAAGGTCGCCGAACAGGACGGGCGCATCACCGATATCAACGGCCCCGGCCCGGTGGTCGATGCAACGGCGCAGCAAGCGTTGCTCGACCGTCTGCTGCAAATCGCACCGGGGCACGATGCGGTGGTGGTCGCTGGCAGTCTGCCGCGCGGCGTCACTGCGCAGTGGCTGCGTGAGCTGATCGAAAAACTCAATGCGCTCGGCCTGAAAGTCGCCCTCGACTCCAGCGGCGAAGCGTTGCGTGCGGCATTGCAGGCCGGGCCTTGGCTGATCAAACCGAACACCGAAGAACTGGCCCATGCGCTCGGCTGCGAAGTGGTTTCGTCGATTGCCGAGGCGCAAGCGGCTGCACGCCTGCACGGGAAAGGCATCGAGCATGTGGTGATTTCCCACGGTGCCGACGGCGTGAACTGGTTCAGTGTCGGCTCGGCCCTGCACGCCACGCCGCCTAAGGTCAGCGTCGCCAGTACGGTCGGTGCCGGTGACTCGTTGCTGGCCGGCATGCTCCACGGTCTGCTCAGCGCCGATACGCCCGAGCAAACCCTGCGCACCGCCACCGCGATTGCGGCGATGGCGGTGACCCAGATCGGTTTCGGCATCAACGACGCCGCGCAACTGGCGCAGCTCGAACAGGGCGTGCGCGTGCGCCCCCTGACAGAACAATAAGAGGGTTTGTCATGAAGTTAGCCATTGTTACGGCTTGCCCGAACGGCATGGTCACCAGCGTCTTGTGCGCGCGTCTGCTTGATGCCGCGGCGCAGCGTCAGGGCTGGAGCACCAGCGTGGAGGTGGTCGATCCGGCGCACCCGGAACGCGAGTTGTCGGCGGCAACCATTGAAGCGGCGGAGTGGATTCTGCTGGTGACTACCGGCCCGGTCGACATGCATCGTTTTGTCGGTAAGCGGGTTTTTCAGATCGCCCCGGCGCAGGCATTGCAGGATGTCGAAACGGTGCTGCGTCGCGGCGCTGAAGAGGCCGAAGTCTACGTGGCCAGCGCAGTCGAGCCGGCTGCTGACACGCCACGTGCGCCGCGCATCGTCGCCATCACTGCCTGCCCGACCGGCGTCGCCCACACCTTCATGGCCGCCGAAGCGTTGCAGCAGACTGCCAAGCGCCTGGGCTATGAATTGCAGGTCGAAACCCAAGGCTCGGTCGGCGCGAAAACCCCGCTCAGCGCCACGGCCATCGCCGAGGCAGACGTGGTGCTGCTGGCGGCGGATATCGACGTCGCCACCGAGCGTTTCGCCGGCAAGAAGATCTATCGCTGCGGCACTGGCGTTGCGCTTAAGCAATCCGAAGCGACTCTGAAAAAAGCCCTGGCCGAAGGCGCTGTGGAAAGCGCGGCAAGCGACGCCAAGGCCCCCGCCAAGTCGGAGAAAACCGGCGTCTACAAACACTTGCTGACTGGCGTTTCGTACATGCTGCCGATGGTGGTGGCGGGTGGTTTGCTGATTGCGCTGTCCTTCGTTTTCGGCATCACCGCGTACAAGGAAGAAGGTACGCTGGCGGCGGCGCTGATGCAGATCGGCGGCGAAACCGCGTTCAAGCTGATGGTGCCGCTGCTCGCCGGTTACATTGCCTACTCGATTGCCGACCGCCCGGGCCTTGCGCCGGGGATGATCGGCGGCTTGCTCGCAGGCACCTTGGGCGCTGGATTCATCGGTGGGATCATTGCCGGTTTCATCGCCGGTTACGCCGCCAAAGCCATCGCCCGCTATGTGAAATTGCCGCAGAGCCTGGAAGCGCTGAAGCCGATTCTGATCATCCCGTTGCTGGCCAGTCTGGTCACCGGTCTGGTGATGATTTACGTGGTCGGCAAACCGGTCGCCGGCATGCTCGCCGCGCTTACGCAGTTCCTCGACAGCATGGGCACCACCAACGCGATTCTGCTCGGCGTGTTGCTCGGCGGCATGATGTGCGTCGACCTCGGTGGGCCGATCAACAAGGCTGCCTATGCGTTTTCGGTGGGGCTGCTGGCCTCGCAGAGTTACGCACCGATGGCCGCGACCATGGCCGCCGGCATGGTGCCGCCGATTGGCCTGGGCATTGCGACGTTCATTGCGCGGCGCAAGTTTGCCCAGACTGAACGCGAAGCCGGCAAAGCGGCTTTCGTGCTGGGCCTGTGCTTTATCTCTGAAGGGGCCATTCCGTTTGCCGCCAAAGACCCGCTGCGGGTGATCCCGGCGGCCATCGCCGGCGGCGCGCTGACCGGCGCGCTGTCGATGTACTTCGGCTGCAAGCTGATGGCGCCGCACGGTGGCTTGTTTGTGCTGGCGATCCCGAATGCAATCAACCATGCGATGCTTTATCTGCTGGCGATTGTGGCGGGGAGTCTGGTGACGGCAGTGGTGTATGCGCTGCTGAAACGGCCTGAGGCTGTCGAATTGGCGCTGGAGCCCGCCAAGGCCTGACCGACGACACCCAATCCCTGTGGGAGCGGGCTTGCTCGCGAAAAGCGGAGTGTCAGATAAAAAAGTATCGCCTGACACGACGCCTTCGCGAGCAAGCCCGCGCCCACATTCAATCGCATTTCCTCAGACGGACCGCGATCAGTGGTGGGAGCAAGCGAGCCCGCTGCCACATTGGAACTACGGGGTGTCGGGTGTCATGGCGAGTTCATATAGGCGTGCTTAAGTTTTCCCTTTTGCAGGGGGAACACCATGAGCGATTTCAACCTCGGCCGGCGTCGCGTCATGCAAGCGGTCGGTGCCGGACTCTTGTTGCCAGGGCTGGCGCCGGCGGTGATTGCTTCGGTCAAGGATCGTCCGCAGCTCACCGACGGCGTGCAGTCCGGCGACCTGCTCGGCGACCGCGCGATGATCTGGAGCCGCAGCGATCGCCCGGCGCGCATGGTGGTCGAGTGGGACACTGGCAGCCTGTTCGGCAACCCGCGCAAATTCGTCTCGCCACTGGCCGATGCGCGCAGCGATTTCACCGCTCGCGTCGAACTCACCGGCCTGCCGGCGAACCAGGCGATTTTCTATCGTGTGCACTTCGAAGATGCCCAGAGCGGCGTCGCCAGCGAGCCGTGGTTCGGTCACCTGCGCAGCGTGCCGACGGCCAGGCGGGACATCCGTTTTGTCTGGAGCGGTGACACCGTCGGCCAGGGCTTCGGCATCAACCCGGATATCGGCGGCATGCGCATCTACGAAGCCATGCGCCTGCGCCTGCCCGACTTCTTTATCCACAGCGGCGACACCATCTACGCCGACGGCCCGGTGCCCGCGCAACTGACCACCGAAAGCGGGCGCATCTGGCGCAACCTCACCACGCAAGCCAAGAGCAAAGTCGCGCAGACCCTCGACGATTATCGCGGCAACTACCGCTACAACCTGATGGACGAAAACATCCGGCGCTTCAACGCCGAAGTGCCGCAAATCTGGCAGTGGGACGATCACGAAGTGGTCAACAACTGGTCGCCGGGCAAGCAGCTGGATGAGCGCTATCAGGAGAAAGATATCCACAAGCTGGTCGGTCGCGCGCGGCAGGCGTGGCTGGAATATGCGCCGATGCGTTTGCAAGCGGCGGACGGCGGCGGGCGCATTTATCGCAAGCTCAGTTACGGGCCGATGCTCGATGTATTTGTGCTGGATATGCGCAGTTATCGCGAGGCCAATGACGACAACCTTGGCGCGGCAAAACCGTTTCTCGGGCGCGAGCAACTGGACTGGCTCAAGGCTGAGTTGAAGGCGTCGAAGGCACAGTGGAAAGTCATCGCCGCCGACATGCCCATCGGCCTTGGCGTTCCGGATGGCGAAGTCAGTCCGGGCGTAGCGCGTTGGGAAGCGGTGGCTAACGGCGACCCCGGACCGGCGCAGGGACGCGAACTGGAAATCGCCGAATTGCTCGGCTTTCTGCGCGCTCAGCAGGTGCGTAATTTCGTGTTTCTGACGGCGGACGTGCATTACTGCGCGGCGCATCACTACCACCCGGATCGCGCGGCGTTTCAGGATTTCGAACCGTTCTGGGAATTCGTCGCCGGGCCGTTGAACGCCGGCAGTTTCGGGCCGAATCCGCTGGACAAGACGTTTGGGCCAGAAGTGGTTTTCGAGAAGGCACCGCCGGCGCAGAACACCTCGCCGTTTGCCGGTTTTCAGTTTTTTGGAGAGGTGAATATCGAAGGGCAGAGCGGCGAGATGAGCGTGGTGTTGCGGGATCTGGATGGCATAGCGGTTTTCGAACAGAAACTACAACCGGTCTGACTTCACCGGCAGTGCAACCCCTTGTGGGAGCGGGCTTGCTCGCGAAGGCGGTGGGTCAGACAAGTAAATATGTGCTGACACCACGCCTTCGCGAGCGAGCCCGCTCCCACAGGAGGCATGAGGTGGGTCAGTAAACGTCCCGGCGATAGCGGCCCTGTTCGATCAGACGTTCGACTTCGTCGCTGCCGACGATATCGTTGAGGGCCTGATCCACGCCTGAGGCCATGCCTTGAAGGCTGCCGCAGATATAGATGACGGCGCCATCAGCCAGCCATCGCTTCAGCTCATCGGCCGAATCCCGCAGGCGATCCTGCACATAAATCTTCTCGGCCTGATCCCGCGAGAAGGCCAGATCCAATCGCGCCAGATCACCGTTGACCAGCCATTCCTCCAGCTCGGCGCGGCAGAGGAAGTCGTGCTCGCGATTGCGCTCGCCGAACAGCAGCCACTGCCGTTGCTGACCATCGGCAATGCGTGCCTTGAGCAAACTGCGCAGGCCGGCGAGGCCGGTGCCGTTGCCCAGCAGGATCATCGGCACCGGCTCGTTTGGCAGATGGAAAGCGCTGTTGCGCCGTACCCGCAGGCCGATGCTGCCACCCACTGGCGCATGCTCGGTGAGCCAGCCGGAGCCGATGCCGAGGCTGCCGTCGTTGTGCTGTTCCTGGCGCACGATCAGTTCCAGCACGCCGTCAGCGGCAATCGAGGCGATCGAGTATTCGCGCATCGCCAGTGGCACCATGGCGTCGACCAGCGATTGCGCATGCAGGCCGACCAGATGCGCGCGGTGTTCGGGCAGCTGGCGTGAGGCGAGGGCGACTTCCAGCGGCTCGTCGATGCCGTTGACCTTTACTTGAGTTTCGCCACGAATGCCGAGGCCGTCGAGGAAATGTTCGATGGCCCACGGGCAGTTGCGCGGCAGCACTTCGACCAGATCACCGGCCAGCCAGCTGCGGGTGTCCGGGGCTTTGAGGCCGAGCAGGTAAACCGGCGCGCCGCTGCTGTCGGGGTTCATCAGTTCGCGACGGATCAGCGTCCAGTTGTCGTAGCTGGGTGCTTGCCAGGTTTCGCTCGGCGCCTGTCCGGTGAGCTGGCCGAGTTGGGTTTGCCAGTGACGCAGCGCGTAGGGATCACCGCTGTCGACTTCCACCGGGGCGAACAGCGTTTTGCCGCCGTGTTCGCCGAGCCATTGATGCAGGCGCTTGGCGAAGCCGCAGAAGTGCGCGTACTGCCGATCGCCGAGGCCGAGCACGGCGTAGTTGAGGCTGTCGAGTGTCGAGGCCTTGGCCAGCACTTTGCGTTCGAAACCTCGGGCGCTGTCGGGCGCTTCGCCGTCGCCGAAGGTGCTGACTACGAACAATGCGTTGTTCGACTCACGCAGATCCTGTTCGCTCAGATTGGCCAGCGGCTGCACGTTGACTGGCAGCCCGGCGGCCTGCAATTGTCCGGCGGTCTGCCACGCCAATTGTTCGGCGAAACCGCTCTGGCTGGCGAAGCCGACCAGCCATGCCGAAGCATCGGCTGACGGTTGCACGAGGCCTTGGCGGGCATCCTTGATCTGCTTTTTCTTGCGCCGCCGATCGAGGTACAGCAGCCAGCCGGTGAT
Source organism: Pseudomonas sp. NPDC079367 (assembly GCF_044542195.1). Classification (NCBI taxonomy): domain Bacteria; kingdom Pseudomonadati; phylum Pseudomonadota; class Gammaproteobacteria; order Pseudomonadales; family Pseudomonadaceae; genus Pseudomonas; species Pseudomonas sp. NPDC079367. The sequence goes on along the minus strand of NZ_JBITTW010000032.1, from coordinate 48,223 downwards.
AAAAAACAGCGGCATGCACACCGCGGCAATCGTCACGATGATGCGCCCGACGAGGCCGAAGTAGCTGCCGACGTGCAGCGCATAAATGCTGGTCAGCAGTTGTGCCTTGAAGCTTTTGTCGGCATAGCGGTCGACGCGTTTGACCACGCCGGTGGCCGGATCGAGAGTGATCTGGTTTAGCGCACGGTCATGGGGCGAGCTGTCGAGCAGGTAGAACACCGTCGCCGGCTGGCCGGCAACCGCCGGCATGCGAATGTTGTACGCGGCCAGGCCCGGGCCGGCAGCGCTGTAGATGCTGCTCCACATCGCTGCGTAGTCGGCGGTCGGTGGCGGACCTTCCGGCGCCGGGCCGCGACCACCGCGTACGCGTTCGTTTTGCGGCGCGTCGGAAAGCAGCCGGGTCAGGCCCTTGTTGTACCACTCGTACGACCACGACAACCCGGTCAATGCCAACAGCAGATAGACCAACAGGCACCAGGTGCCGGCCACCGAGTGCAAATCCCAATTGAAGGCGCGCCCTTTCTTTTTCCAGTCCAGGGTCAGCCACACGCGCCAGCTGTTCCACTGGCGTGGCCAGCGCAGATAAAGGCCGGAGAGACAGAAGAACAACAGCATCAAAGTGCAGGCGCCGGTGATGTTGCGCCCGGTGTCGCCCATGGCGAGGAAGCGGTGCAGTTGCAGCATCAGGCCGAAGAAGTCCTGGCCGGTGGCGTTGCCCTTGAACTCGGCGGTGTACGGATCGAAGTAGCGCATCTCGCCTCGCCGTTCGCCCTTGGGCGGGGTGAAGAACACCCGTGCGGCGTGACCGCTGTCGGTCTCGACCCAGAGCATCGCGACTTTCTTGCCGGACGCGGCTTCGATGCGCTCCACCAGTTCCACTGGTGGCAACACCCCGGCAACCTGTTTTTCCACCTGCAACACGGACGGATTCAGCGCGCGCAGGATTTCGTCCTGAAACGAATAGGCCGCGCCGGTGATGCCCATCAGAGCCAGCACCAGCCCTGCGGTGATGCCAAAAAACCAGTGCAACTGGAACAGGGTTTTCTTCAACACGTCACTCGCCGTCCGTTCGGAAATTTGTCATCACGGCGCGCATTATGCCGTGGGTTATCAAGAAGCGTTTTGCGTAACACACAAAAGCCCCGTTCAATTGAATGAACGGGGCGGATTGTTCTTTGTAGGAGCTGCCGAAGGCTGCGATCTTTTGATTTTTTTGCAGAATCAAAAGCAAGATCAAAAGATCGCAGCGTGCCGCAGCTCCTACAGGGTCAGAAGTGGAAATTGGTGCTCAACAGCGCCGTCCGGCCCGCCGCCTGATTGGCGAAGTGGGTCGAGAAAGCTTTGTCGTAATAGGTTTCGTCGGTCAGGTTCTGCACGTTGAGTTGCAGATCCACATTCTTGGTCAGCTTGTAGGCCGCCATCGCGTCGTAACGTACATAGGAATCGACCATCGTGGTGTTGGCGACACTGCCGTAGACGTCGTCGACGTAGAACGCGCCACCACCGATCGTCAGCTTCGGCGTGACCTGATACGTGGTCCACAGGCTGGCGCTGTTTTTCGGTGTGTTCGGCAAGTCGTTGCCGTCGTTGGCGCGACCCAGCGGGCCACCGTCAACCTGTTCGCTGTCCATGAAGGCGTAACCGGCGAACACCTGCCACTTGTCGGTGATCTTGCCGCTGGCCGACAGTTCGAAGCCTTGCACGCGGGTCTTGCCGGCGTTCTCGTAGGAGCTGGTGTCGACCTGCACGCGCGCGTTTTCCTTCTCGGTGCGAAAGATGTCGGCGGTCAGCGACAGGCGATCATTGAGCAGATCCCACTTGGTGCCGATTTCGTAGTTCTTGGTGGTTTCCGGCTCCATGTCGCTGCTCAGCAGGTTGCCGCTGCGATCCGGCGTGCCGCCCAGCGGGTTGCCTTCCTGACCTTCGCCCAAGGTGTTGCCCGGCGGTGTCGCCGAGGTTGCATAAGAGGCGTAGATGCTGCCGTTTTCCGCTGGCTTGTAGACCACGCCGAACTGGCCGGTGACGAACTCGCTGGTGTCATCGCCCTTGGAAGTCGTGGTGCCAGCGGCGTTGTAGGTTTTGTAGTCGGTGTCGAAATGGTCGTAACGCAGGCCCATGTTCACCAGCCATTGCTCGGACAACTCCAGCGTGTCGAACACGTACAGCGCGTAGGTGTCGGCCTGGGTGTCAGTGCCGGCGTAGTTGCGCGAGATTGCGCCGTTCCACGGATCGTTCGGATTCGGGTTCGACAGCGAGGTGCAGTTGTAATTGCTCGGAGCCCCGAGCATGGCCGGCGTGCAGTTGCTGCTCGAAGGCACGTTGGTGGTGCGCGGCGTGGTGTCGGTGTTGACGTTGTACGAAGATTTTTCGCTCTGCTCGCGGGTGTATTCGACCCCGGTGGAGAAGCTGTTCTTGAAACCGGCCACGTAGAAGGTGCCGAACAGGTCGGTCTGGTTGGTGGTGGTTTCGGTGTTGCTGACCCGCGTGTTGGCGCGACGCCAGACGGTGCCGTTGTTGACGTTGCCCTTGCTGTCGTCCGGCTGGGTGAGAATGTAATCCTGCATGCTGCTGCCGTGACGCAGGGTGTTCTTGAGGGTCAACGAGTCGTTGAGGTCGTGCTCGATGGCGAAGGTCGCGGTGTCGGTGCGGCCCTTGCGGAAGTCGCGGTCCAGACCGTAGAAGTTGCTGTCATCGCCACCGGCGTACGGCTTGTCCGGATTGGACTTGGTGCGCGGGTTCGACAGGCTGTACGGGATGCCCGAGTCCGGTGTGTCGTTGCTTTCCAGATGGTAGTAGTCGAGGTTGACGCGGGTATCGGTGCCCAAGCCAAACGCCAAGGACGGGGCGATGCCCCAACGGTCGTAATCGACCTTGTCGCGCCCGGCAACGTTGCTCTCGTGGCTCATCAGGTTGAGACGGCCGGCCGCGCTGTCGCTGAACTGGTAGTTACCGTCGAGGGTGTAGCGCTGGGTCTGGTCGGAGCCGTAGGTGAAACCACCGTCAAACGAGTCGCCCAGATGAGCTTTCTTGCTGACCAGATTGATGCTGCCGCCGGCGGCGCCGCGACCGCCAATCGCCGAGTTCGGGCCTTTGCTGACTTCGATGTTTTCAACGGCGAAGATTTCGCGGCTCTGCGAACCGGTGTCGCGCACGCCGTCCAGGTAGGTGTCGCCCTGGGCGTCGAAGCCGCGAATGAACGGTCGATCGCCTTGGGGGTTGCCGCCTTCACCAGCACCGAAAGTGATGCCCGGCACGGTGCGCAAGGCGTCCTGCATGTTCAGCGCGCCGGTATCCTTGAGCACTTGTTGCGGGATGACGGTAACCGAGCGCGGCGTGTCGACCAGCGGCGCGGTGTACTTGGGCGAGGAGGCTTTTTCGACCTGATAGGAGGCCGAGTCCTGGGCTTCGCCCGTGATGGCGGTGGCGTCCAGGGAGATGGCATTGCCGGACGCTTTGCTGTCGGTTTTTTCCGCCGCGAAAACCATCTGCCCAGCGGAGCCGGCGGTGATCGCGACACCGATTGCCGAGGCGAGCAGACGTGGTGAACTGACCGGTAATTGTGCGTATTGACGTGCCATTTTTATTCCCCTCCCCAAGGATTTGAGGCGGCGGAATATAGGGTAAACGGGTATTCGTATCAATTGCGAAACATTGTTATTCGCATTGAATTTACATTCTTTACAATTTGCCCTTATGGTTTTTGCCCATTCATTCGTCTTGCGGGTTTTACACGCTCAATAAGAATCAATACCATTGCCGTCTTCTTGCCATCAGGTGACATCGCCATGCTGCTGCACATCCCCGGGCTGTTCGCAAAAGACGAAGTGCAGCGCATCCGCCAGGCCCTGGAGCAGGCGGATTGGGCCGATGGCAAAATCACCGCCGGCTTCCAGTCGGCCAAGGCCAAGCACAATCTGCAACTGCCCGAGGGTCACCCGCTGGCCAAGGAAATCGGCGCGGCGATGCTCGAGCGGCTGTGGAAAAATCCGCTGTTCATGTCCGCCGCGTTGCCGCACAAAGTCTTCCCACCGTTGCTGAACTGCTACACGGCTGGCGGCAGTTTCGACTTTCACATCGACAACGCCGTGCGCCAGCCCAAGGGCAGCATCGAGCGGGTGCGCACTGATTTGTCGGCAACGCTGTTTTTCAGCGAGCCGGAAGATTACGACGGCGGCGAGCTGGAGATTCAGGACACCTACGGCACCCAGCGAGTGAAGCTGCCCGCCGGCGATATGGTTCTCTACCCAGGCACGAGTTTGCACAAGGTCAACGCCGTCACTCGTGGCGCGCGTTATGCCTCGTTTTTCTGGACGCAAAGTCTGGTGCGAGAGGATAGTCAACGCGCGTTGCTGTTCGAAATGGACGGAGCGATTCAGCAACTAACGCAGGACGTTCCCGATCACCCCTCGCTGATCCGCCTCACTGGCACTTATCACAACCTGCTGCGGCGTTGGGTCGAGGTATGAGCTTGCGTCTGCGCCGCGAGGAAGTGCTCGACGTTGCTGATCTGGCAGCGATGCTCGAAGAAAGCCCGGGCCGTGCCGCACAGGCGATTCTGCTGGCGGCTGGTGAAGGCGAAGTCGAAGCGCAGGCGTTGCTCGGGCAGATTCTGCTCGACGGCCGAGGCATCGCCCAGGATCAACCGCTGGCGCTGCGCTGGTTCGGCATCGCCGCCGGGCGTGGGCATCTGATGGCGCGCAACATGCTCGGGCGTTGCCATGAGCATGGTTGGGGTTGTGCGGCGGATGCCTCGGTGGCGGCGCAGCATTATCGGGTCGCTGCCGAAGCGGGTCTGGATTGGTCGATGTACAACCTCGCCAATCTTCTCGCCACCGGTCGCGGCATCGCGCGAAACCAGGCGCAGGCCCTGGACTTGTATCGTCGCGCTGCTAGGTTGGGCCACGCTAAATCAATGAATCTGTTGGGTCGTTATCTGGAAGAAGGACAGCATTGTCCGCAGGATTTGCGGGCGGCACGTGAATGGTATCGCCGTGCCGCTGAGTCCGGGGATTTTCGCGGACAATTCAGTCACGCCGCCATGCTCGCCGAGGCGGGGCGGATTGACGATGCCCTTGGCTGGCTGGATAAAGCGCTGGTTGCAGGTAACGAAAAATTCCTGCGGGTCGCCGGTGAGTCGCTGATGAAAGCACGGCACCCGCGCCTTCGCGCAATGGGCGAGGCATACCGTCAGCGCTTATCCATATTAACCGGCATGTAACGGCATGTTTTTATTGTCAGTGAGTCTGGATCGTTTGATCATCTAATCTGCCTAAACGGCTGGTTAGTTGTCTCGTAGTGGTTGCTCACATTTAAGCGCTTGTTGATTTTTATCTGGTTGCCCTAAGGTGTCTTTGCGATACCGCTGTTCAATTAATTTAAAAGTTGAATGGTTGGTGTTGAAAATAACTTTCCTCAACTATTCGAAGAGACAAGGAGTTTCTTATGGGAATCACTGTGGCTAACAAGATTGTCGAGGCTGCTGTAAAAGCACCTCAGGTGTTTGTCGGTGCATCACTTGGCGAGGGTGATGAGTACACTCGAGACACCGGTATTCAATTGACCAAAGAGCAGATCATCAGTCTAAGAAAGTATGAAGTACTTGGTTTGTCTCTGCCGATTAGGTTGCAAGACGTTATTGCCTACTTGAATTATGGTGCAGGTGATGACGGCGGTGTGGGCCTGAAGCCGTTGGACTTTCTGCGTACGTTTACCACCACCTATGACCACGCCAAACGCTGGTCGCCATTGCGCGAGCAAATCATGCTCACGGGTACTGATCTGAAGATCTTCGCGGGCAGCATCATCCGCACCGGCTTGGGTATTGTCGAGATCTATGAAGACCTGAAAATCTCCGGTTATCTGGAAAAGTACGATATCAACACTCCGGAAGAGTATCTGAAGCTCAAACAACAGATCCCCAATCTTCCTGGCTTGGACTTGCCGGAAGGTGATATTCCAGAGATCAAGGACTACCTTAACGACTTGCTCGGCAAGGTCAGGTTTTGCCATCGGAAAGCCGAGCGGGTCCGCGAAGAACTGGACACGTTTGGTACCGATATGCGCGAAAAGGTCTTGCCGGAAATCAGGCTGCGATTGGAGTTCGTCTCGAAAAATACTTACCAGGCGGACATTCTGGTGCTGCAAGGCGTAATTGATCAGCGCTCGAAGGAGATTGATCAACTTAACAAGCAATATGATCAACTGGTCCAGGAAGCGATCAAGTCTGCAGCGATGCTGCATATTGGCGGTTTGATTCTCGGCATTTATCAGGGCGTGAAGGCCGAGCAGATTCGCAAGGAGCGAAACAGGCTTAAAGGCGAGCAACAAGCGGATAACCAGAAAATGGCCAGCAAGAATCAGACACTGAGTTCGTTGAACAGGGTGCGCGATGACTTGCAAAACCTGAGCTATGTAGCGATCGAAGCTGAAGTGGCGACGCAAAATCTGATGTTGGTGTGGAACGCGTTGAGTACTTACATCAGTGCATCCGTCAGCGATGTCGATCGCCTCGAAGAAGCAACCTCTTTGAGGAAATTCAAAAATCAGTTGCTCGGGGTAATTGATCCGTGGGAGCAGATCAAAGCCAGTGCCGATCAACTGCTGGGTGTATTCGCAGCGGCTGACAAAGAGTATGGAAGCAGTCTTCAAACATTCAGGAGCAGGACCGTCATGCTATCGCCAAAAAGTCACACAGCTTATCCGGAAGTCAACATGACGGCGTTGCGTAATTACGCTGGCGTGATTCAAGCAGAAAATACTACGGCGCAAATGCTGTTTGAGCAGTTCAATTATCTACCGGCAACAGTCAACAGCATGAATGAGCTATGCCTTACTGTTCAACGAGCAACATTCGATATTCGTAATCAGGCGCAGACGAATATCATTTATCTACAACGTGCGCAAACCAAGCTCAAGGGTTATCAGGCGGAGCTTCCCAGTCCAGACGATGAGCCAGAAATTCACGAAGATATGGAATTCGAACTCAAGGGCATTTTCAACAAGCTTTCGGAGCGATCTGAAGACCTGAAAGCCATCCGCAACGCAATGAGCATTGCTTATGATCGGGCCACTTCGCAGCAATGGGTGGCGACCCTGCAACAGGATCGTGATGCATCGCAAGCACTGAAAATCAACGCCGAAGAGAAACTGATCGACCTGGAAGCAGAGATGAAACTGGTTTCCGATGGAATCGATTTGATCGCCAAAGCCGGCGTGGAGAAGATTGGTGAGGAAGCACAGCTAACCCTGGACCGCCTGAAAGCCTTGGGTCTGGCGCCACCTCAAGTCCAGGTTGCACTATTGGCCATAGATACCTTGAAAAAAATCATCTCTGGTATCGGTGAGGCGATTTCCTTCCTGAACATGCAGGCGTTCTACAACAGGCTCAAGGATAGAGCGGCCGACTTGCGTATACAGGTGAGGAAATACCAAAACGACATCGTTCGGATCGACGGAAAAATTCAATTGGTCACTGTGCTGGATCAACTGGACGATGGACGCTGGAACTATGTGAATGAGTACTCGAATCTGGTGTTCGGTTTTGAGTCGTTCTGCCAAGACTTCAAGCAGAACAAGGCACAACACGTCGAGGATCGGGCGGCTACTGCAATCGCCCGTATTGACGACGTGCTCGCCTATCTGAAACAGATTCGATAATAAGGAGTCGGGGGCGGTGGGCTGCGTGCCCATCGCCTGTGAATAATATGAATTTACTTGCTCATGAGTTTTCTGCAGAGCAGCGGCGCGTTCTGGATCGCTACACAGCGTTGCTCGGCTCTGTTCACACGATGACGGTCAATATCCCCGTTGTATTCGAACGCCGCAGATCCGGCGGTCATGCGCTGGCAGTGTTGGCCAGTGACTCGCGTCTGAACAGTGTCCCTTTCAATGAGCGCTATTTGCAAGGCTTCTGGGAACGCACCGACGAGGTCAGGCAACAATGCAGTGCTTTCGTCCTGGAACTGGCTAAGTTTACAAGCGAGTCATTGCAAATCAGCAAAAACACCTCACGCAATACAGTCCTCAGCCAAGTGGATTTCAACTTGTACAGTTTGTCCCGGTCGCCGACCTGGATCCTGTTTCCGCCAACCGATGTGTCGGATCTGGTTCACGAACTGGTGCTTCGCCTGTACAGGTTAAGGGCGATGGTACGCCAGCTGAAATATACAATCGTCGACGTGCATGATGAGTCGTTCGGGTTCAAATCGGTATTTGCCAAGGCAATGGATCACCGCTCCTGCCAGTGTCATGCCCAACCGACAGTCGTTCAGGAGTTATTTCGCGAGAGGCGCACCCAACCGATATGGGACGAGGCGTACTCTTCATCTGATCCGCTGGTCCGGGCGGTGGAATACAAGGCGGGAGTTGTCGGCTTGTTCAACGCAGTGGCGTCCATCAGCATGCAAGTCGGCGTGTTTCTGGAGGAAACAGACGTGCGCATGGACTTGGCCATTTACGAACTGCTGACGGCAGAGCGTGTGTCGAAACTTAGCCAACTGAATGTCAAACTGGCCGCGACGAAAGAGCAAGCCGAAGAATTCATGGCAATGCTTAACCACCTTGAAAGGTGGCTGCGCCATTAAAAAAGGCCCTGTGAGGGCCTTTTATTCAGAGCATTGATTCACACGTAGTAGGACTTCAACGGCGGAAAGCCGTTGAACTCTACGGCGCTGTAACTGGTGGTATACGCACCGGTCGACAACCAGTAGAGACGATCACCAATCGCCAGGTTCAGCGGCAGACCGTACTTGTAGTTCTCATACATGATGTCGGCGCTGTCGCAGGTCGGGCCGGCGATGACCACTTCTTCCATCTCGCCTTTCTTCTCAGTCCAGATCGGGAACTTGATCGCTTCGTCCATGGTTTCGATCAGGCCGGAGAACTTGCCCACATCGGTATAAACCCAGCGCTCGACGGCAGTGCGCGACTTGCGTGCAACCAGCACGACTTCGCTGACCAGAATGCCGGCGTTGGCAATCAACGAACGGCCCGGCTCGAGGATGATTTCCGGCAGGTCATCACCGAAATCTTCCTTGAGGAAGCGGATGATTTCTTCAGCGTAGGTTTCCAGGCTGTTGGTGCGGGTGATGTAGTTGGCCGGGAAGCCGCCGCCCATGTTGATCAGCTTGAGGTGGATGCCGTCTTCTTCTTTCAGGCGCTCGAAAATCACTTTGACCTTGGCGATCGCCGCGTCCCAGACGCTGATATCGCGCTGCTGCGAACCGACGTGGAACGAGATGCCGTAAGGCACCAGACCGAGGTCGCGGGCGAGGATCAGCAGGTCCATGGCCATGTCGGTCTGGCAGCCGAATTTGCGCGACAACGGCCAGTCAGCGGTGGTCGAGCCTTCGGTCAAAATGCGTACGTAGACTTTCGAGCCCGGTGCAGCCTTGGCGATGTTGCGCAGGTCGGCTTCGGAGTCGGTGGAAAAAAGACGCACGCCCTTATCGTAGAAGTAGCGGATGTCCTTGGATTTCTTGATGGTGTTGCCGTAGCTGATACGGTCGGCGCTGACGCCGCGGTCCATGACCTTGTCCAGCTCGTAGATCGAGGCGATGTCGAAGCTCGAACCCTTATCCTTGAGCAGGTCGATGATCTCGACGGCCGGATTGGCCTTGACCGCGTAGTAGACCTTGGCGAATTCGAAACCGGCGCGCAGGTCATCATAGGCCTGGGCGATCATCGCGGTGTCGATCACCACGAACGGGGTTTCCTGTTTGTCGGCGAACGCCTTCATTTTGTCAAAAGTGGCGCGCGCGAAATAATCTTCGACCTTGATCGACATGCTGGAGAGCTCCTATCGGCAAACTTCATTAAACAATGGGTGCATGAACGCCCTCCGTATCCCCACTTTGGTTCGCCTACTTCCCAAGGCATGTCGCCGAAAGCAAAAAGGCCATGGGAGATGTGCAGCGTTCCCTTGGCCTTGCTGTCTCGTCGTCAGTACTTGAGCCGGATGGATCGTTTCCAGCATGGACGTTCGGCGCGAACTTTAGGGCGTGAGGGGCGCGAGATCAACAAAAAATGTCGCGTTTTTGCACGCTTCTGACGTGCGTAGCGTTCATCACTCCTTCTCCCCGACCGAGATGACGGACAGATGTTCCCGGCGAAATTTCGAGTGTTAAAGATACCTGCACGTTCGGGTCTTTTGTCAGCGAGATCCCTGGTAAGTATGATCTCGACAACATCGGCGACGTTGGCGGCGAGAGCGAGTTGTGAAGGGGATTTTGAGTTGTGAAGAAGGAGTATTGATAACGCATTTGGCAATGAGGCTGTTGAGATTCTTTGCCACCTTGTGAGCATCTACAAAATCACGCAGATCCTGTGGGAGCGGGCTTGCTCGCGAAGGCGTTTTCACAGTCGACATCACTGCTGACTGACCGATCGCCTTCGCGAGCAAGCCCGCTCCCACAGGTTGGGTACTTTTTAGGCGACCACAGTTTCAGCCGGCGAGACGATGTTGGTCTTCATTCCTCGCGAACGGCCCGAACTCAGGTACGCCGCAATCGACTCCTGCGTCACCTCGCCGAGGAACACCCGTTCGGCATCCATCACCGGCAGCCAGGCGCGGTTGAACTCGTACATGCGCGACAACAGGATGCGCAAGTGCTCGTCGTAAGCCGCCGTGGCGTTGAACTCGCGCAGGAACTGCGCGCAGGTGCCGGTCTGGCGATGCAGGTCGCGACGACGCACATAGCCCAGCGCCTTGTTCTCCGCGCAAGTCACCACGACATAACGGCGGTCATGTTCGTCCATCAATTCCAGCGCATCGGCTACGGGCGTTTCCGGGCTCACCGATGGCGCGTTGTCCGCCGCGTCTTCGGCTTTCACCAACAGCAGGCGCTTGAGCGTGCTGTCCTGACCGACGAAGTTGCTGACGAAATCATCCGCAGGGTGCGCGAGCAGGGTGTCCGGATGATCGATCTGCAGCAGTTTGCCGGCGCGGAAGATCGCAATCTTGTCGCCGAGCTTGATCGCCTCATCGATGTCATGGCTGACCATGATCACGGTTTTGTTCAGCGCGCGCTGCATCTCGAAGAATTCGTTCTGGATCATCTCGCGGTTGATCGGGTCGACCGCACCGAACGGTTCGTCCATCAGCAACAGCGGGGCGTCGGCTGCGAGTGCACGGATTACACCGATGCGCTGCTGCTGACCACCGGACAATTCACGCGGGTAGCGATGCAGATACTGCTTGGGCTCGAGCTTGATCATGCTCATCAGTTCGCGGGCGCGGTCGTGGCATTTCTGTTTGTCCCAGCCGAGCAGTTTCGGCACCACGACGATGTTCTCTTCGATCGTCATGTTGGGGAACAGACCGATTTGCTGGATCACATAACCGATGTTGCGGCGCAGGGTCACCTCGTCGAGGTCGGTGGTGTCTTCGCCATTGATCAGGATCTTGCCCGAGGTCGGTTTGATCAGGCGGTTGATCATTTTCAGTGTGGTGCTTTTGCCGCAACCCGATGGGCCGAGAAACACGCAGATCTCGCCTTCATTGACGGTCAGGCTTACCGAGTCCACGGCTTTGACATCTTTGCCGTTGCTTTGGAAGGTCTTGCTGAGGTTTTGAAGTTCGATCATTTCAAGAGTCCTTTTGGAGTCAGCGAGCGTTGCAGCCACTGCAGGAAGAGGTCGGCGAAGATCGCCAGAAGACTGACCAGCAGCGCGCCGACGATGAGCATCGACATGTCGCTGCGGCTGATGGAGGCGAGGATCAGCACACCGAGACCGCCAGCGCCGATGGTGGCGGCGATGGTCATCACGCCGATGTTCATCACCACGGCGGTGCGCACGCCAGCGAGGATCACTGGCACCGCGATGGGCAGTTCAACCATGCGCAGGCGCTGGCCGAAGGTCATGCCGATGCCGCGCGCGGCTTCGCGAATGCCCGGCTCGACGCCGGTGAGGGCGAGGTAGGTGTTGCGCATGATCGGCAGCAGTGAATACAAAAACACCGCAGTGATCGCCGGCAGCGGGCCAAGGCCCTGGCCGAACTTGGAATAGAACGGCAGCAGCAGGCCGAACAGGGCGATCGACGGCACAGTCAGCAGCACCGTGGCGCTGGCCTGCAACGGGCCGGCGAGGGCTGGAAAGCGCGTCATCAGAATGCCCAGCGGCACACCGATAACGATCGCCAGAGTCACGGCGATGCCGACCAAAGTGATGTGCTGCCAGGTCAGGTGCATCACCTGCTGCCAGTCGAGATGGGAAAAGGCGTTCAGAAATTCCATGACTTCTCCTCTCTTAATTCAGTGGGTGCTGGCGCAGGAAATCGGCGGCAACGGACGATGGGCTTTCATGATTGACGTCGACCCGCGCGTTGAGCTGGCGCATGGTTTCATCGTCGAACAGTTCGGCCAGCGGCTTGAGTTGCTCGGCCAGTTTCGGGTTGGCATCCAGCGTGGCCTGACGCACCACGGGCGCGGCGGTGTAGTCGGGGAAGTAATGCTTGTCGTCGGCCAGCAACTTCAGGCCGAAAGCGTTGAGGCGGCCGTCGGTGGTGTAGACCAGACCGGCAAATACCTGACCGTTGCGCAGCGCGGTGTAGACCAGGCCGGCGTCCATCTGGCGGATGTTCTTGCGGGTCAGGTTCATGTCGTAGAGCTTGACCATGCCGTCGAGACCGTCGGAACGGTTGGCGAATTCGGTGTCCAGCGCTACCAGATGGTTGCTCTTGGCTTCGGCGCGCAGCACGTCGTTGAGCTGACTGATGTTGCTGATCTGCGGGTACTCCTCGGCGATTTTTTTCGGCAGGGCGAGGGCGTAGGTGTTGCTGAACTTCGACGGCGTCAGCCAGATCAGGCCTTTCTTCGCATCGAGTTCTTTGACCCGGGCGTAGGACTGCGCGCTGTCGAGTTTTTCGGTGACATGGTTGTAGGCCACCAGCGATACGCCGGTGTACTCCCAGAGCATGTCCAGTTGTCCGCTTTCGTGGGCGCTGCGGGCGAGGTTGCTGCCCAGACCGCCGGTGATCTGCGCGTCGTAGCCTTTGCTGCGCAGGTATTGCGCGGTGATTTCGGCGAGCAGGGTCTGCTCGGTGAAGACCCGGGCGCCGAGGCGAATCACCGGTTTTTCAGCGGCTTGTGCGATTCCTGCGAACAGCAGGAAGCAGCCTAGGATCAAGCTGAGTCGTTTCATAAATATTCCTTCAAACGCCTTAAGACGGGCGCAAACCGCGTTCCAGCCAGAGACGGCTGGCAAGGGTGACCACGCCATCGAGCAACAACGCCAGCAGCGCGGTGCACGCGGCGCCGAGCAGCAGTTGCGGCTGATTGTTCAGGGCGATGCCGGGGAAGATCAGGCTGCCAAGGCTGTTGGCGCCGATCAGAAAGGCCAGTGGCGCGGTGCCGACGTTGATGGCCAGTGCGACACGCACGCCGCCGACAATGATCGGCACGGCGTTGGGCAATTCGACTTTCCACAGCACCTGGCGCGGCGTCATGCCGATGCCGACGGCGGCTTCTTTCAGCGAGCCCTGGACATTTTTCAGGCCTTCGTAGGTGTTGCGCACAATCGGCAACAGGGAGGCGAGGAACAGGGCGAAGATCGCCGGGCCGCTGCCGATGCCGAGGATGCCCAGCGCGATCGCGAGCACGGCCAACGGTGGCACGGTGTTGCCGATATTGAAGATCTGCATGAAGCGTTCGGCGCGGCCGACCATGTTCGGGCGGCTGAGGAAGATACCGGCGGGGATGCCCACGACGAGGGCGGCCAGCATGGAAGCGAGGACGAGAACCAGATGAGCTTGCAGGTAAAACAACAAATCGTCGCGGTAGTGTTCGATCGTGTTGATGCCGATCCAGTGGACCAGCAGGGCCAGGAGCGCGATCACCACCGCACCTCCCATCAGCCCTTTGCCATAGCGGATAGCCACAGGCGGACTCCTTTTTTTGTAGTCGGCGAGCGCTGCTCCGCGTGGCAAAACCATTCCTGGTTGCCGGAGTCAGCGTTCGCGAAAAGTAGCCGTTTTCCAGCACCGGCCAAGCGGTGTGAAAGCGAGCCATGAGCGCAGCCTCGTCAGGCTAACTTGCTGATTTTTCAGCCCCTGACGACAATTCGTAACAGGGGATGGACGTCTCCGTGCCTTAAAAGGTTCCCACATTGGATGCCATCTGGCCACCCGTTGGAGCTGCCGCAGGCTGCGATCTTTTGATCTGGCTTCTAAAAAACAGGTCAAAAGATCGCAGCCTTCGGTAGCTCCGGCGGGGTTTTGCGCGGCCGAGGGACGGTGGTTCGGCGATCACTTTTTAAGCTATACTCGCCGCCCTTTTTTGAATCACCGCCAGGCGATTTCCCATGACCCAACAGGCCGCCGAAGTCGCGAAACGCCGCACTTTCGCCATTATTTCCCACCCCGATGCCGGTAAAACCACGATCACCGAAAAGCTCCTGTTGATGGGCAAGGCGATTGCGGTGGCCGGTACGGTGAAATCCCGTAAATCCGATCGCCATGCGACATCCGACTGGATGGAGATGGAGAAGCAGCGGGGTATTTCCATTACCACGTCGGTCATGCAGTTCCCCTATCGCGAACACATGATCAACCTGCTCGACACCCCGGGCCACGAAGACTTCTCCGAAGATACCTATCGCACCCTGACTGCGGTGGACTCGGCCTTGATGGTCCTCGACGGCGGTAAAGGTGTCGAGCCACGGACCATCGCGCTGATGGACGTCTGCCGTCTGCGTGATACGCCGATCGTCAGCTTCATCAACAAACTCGACCGCGACATCCGCGACCCGATCGAACTGCTCGACGAGATCGAAGCCGTTCTGAAAATCAAGGCGGCGCCGATCACCTGGCCGATCGGTTGCTACCGCGACTTCAAGGGCGTGTACCACCTGGCCGATGACTACATCATCGTTTACACCCCGGGCCACGGTCACGAACGCACCGAAACCAAGATCATCCAGAAACTCGACTCCGACGAAGCCCGCGAACATTTGGGCGACGAGTACGAGCGCTTCATCGAACAACTGGAACTGGTGCAGGGCGCCTGCCACGAATTCAACCAGCAGGAATTCCTCGACGGTCAACTGACCCCGGTGTTCTTCGGTACCGCGCTGGGCAACTTCGGTGTCGACCATGTGCTTGATGCTGTCGTTGACTGGGCGCCGCGTCCGCTGGCCCGTGTCGCCAACGAGCGTACTGTCGAGCCGGTCGAAGAGAAGTTCTCGGGCTTCATCTTCAAGATCCAGGCAAACATGGACCCGAAACACCGTGACCGCATTGCCTTCATGCGTATCTGCTCCGGCAAGTACGAGAAAGGCATGAAGATGCGCCACGTACGCACCGGCAAGGACGTGCGCATCGGCGACGCCCTGACGTTCTTCTCCTCAGAGCGTGAACAGCTGGAAGAGGCCTACGCCGGCGACATCATCGGCCTGCACAACCACGGCACGATCCAGATCGGCGACACCTTCAGCGAAGGCGAAGTGCTGGGTTTCACCGGTATCCCGCACTTTGCCCCGGAACTGTTCCGTCGCGTGCGTCTGCGTGATCCGCTGAAATCCAAGCAACTGCGTCAGGGCTTGCAGCAGTTGGCGGAAGAGGGCGCGACGCAGGTGTTCTTCCCGGAACGCAGCAACGACATCATTCTTGGCGCCGTCGGTGTGCTGCAGTTCGATGTGGTCGCGAGCCGGTTGAAAGAAGAATACAAAGTTGAGTGCTCGTATGAGCCCATCACTGTGTACTCGGCGCGCTGGATCGAGTGCGACGACAAGAAGAAGCTTGAGGAGTTTTCCAACAAGGCGGTGGAGAACCTGGCGCTCGATGGCGGTGGGCATTTGACCTATCTGGCGCCTACGCGGGTGAATCTGGCGTTGATGGAAGAGCGCTGGCCGGATGTGAAATTCCGCGCGACGCGGGAGCATCATTAAGGTTTGAGTTGTTGTTCGGAAGCCCCTGAGGTGTAGGCCTTGGGGGCTTTTTTATGGGCTGCCGGTTTTGGTCTTGGCGGCCTTTGGGCCGACCAGGCTCTTGGGGTTCTGGGTGAATATCCGTTGCTTCCGGTGCTGCTTCTGGCGGTTTCGCCCTTACGGCGAGTCCCTTTTTCAAACGCCGGAGTGCCGGCCCAGCAAAAAGGAACCAAAAGGCTTTGCTCCTGCGTTCGGCCTCCCACGCCCGGATCGATCCCTCCACTCAGCCTTCCAATGTCGCTGGTTAGGCAAGGTCAAGAGCACCCGAGCTTACGCTCATCGTGTGTAGGAGCTGCCGAAGGCTGCGATCTTTTGCTTTTGCTGCTCTGTGGAGCGAGCTGGCTCGCGAAGGCGATCTGCGGGCCGACGATTTTCTGTTTGATGCACTCAATCCAATTCGGTTGTAGAAGACTGCGATCCTGAAAAGTAAGGTCAATAGTTCTCAGCCTGCGGCATCTCCTACAGTGGTTTGTAGGGCGAATCCTTTTTTCGTGGTTTGAGTGTCTTGCGGTGCGAAAACCGCCGTGCGGCCGTTAGTGTTTCATTCCTGCCAGTCGTTCGAAGAGACCAATGGAGTGACAAGTCGATTGAATCATCTCCTGCGCCCCAACGGCTATTTCACCCCCATGGCCTGGGTCCTCGCCGCGCTTTTGTTCATCAATCGCCTCAGCGCCATGGTCAAGTTGTTCATGGCGTTGTACCTGCGTCAGGAATTGGGCCTGGCGATTGAAACCGTCGGCTGGCTGCTCTCGGCTTATGGCGCGGGGTTGCTGGTCGGTTCGATGCTGGGTGGCTGGCTCAGTGATCACGTGCGCACGGCGCGGCTGACGGCGGCGCTGTTTTTCGTTTCGGTGTGGGTGCTGATGCTGTTGGGGCTGGTGACGCAGGTGCCGTGGCTGGCCGGGCTGTTGTTGCTCAGCGGTGTCATCGACGGCGCGATTCGTACGCTGCATCAGCGCCTGATCATGGAGTATTGCGAAGTCGCGCAACGTTCCCGTGCGCAGGCTCTGAGTCGGGTGGCGCGCAATCTGGGCATGGCCGCCGCCGGGGTGGCGGGTGGGGTGTTGGCGCAGGCGGATTTTCGTTGGGTGTTTTTTGCCAGCGCGGCGATGACGATGCTGGCGTTGCTGTGGTTCGTGCGGACAACGTGGCGGCGGCCGGTGCTGGTGGTTGGAGACGAATCCACCGATGGCTCGAGCGTGCCGCTTCGCGACAAGCCATTCCTCTGGCTGCTGGCCGCGACGGCCGCGCTCGGTATTGCGTTCGACACCGTTTACAGCACGCTGGGCAATTATCTGCGCGATCACTACCACCTGAGCACCGAAGCGATCGGTTGGCAGTTCGGGCTCAATGCGCTGTTGGTGATCGCGTTGCAGATTCCGCTGTCGCATTCGGTCGAGCGTTGGGGCTCGCGCTGGCAAATGCTCGTCGGCAGCGTGCTGTTGGCCTGTGGGCTGGGCATGTTGCCGTTCGGGTCCGGGTTGGCTTTTGTGTGTTTGTCGACGGTTATCTGGACGCTGGGCGAGGCGTTGTTCATGCCGCCGCTCAATGTACTGGCGATGCAGTTTGCCCAGAGTGGCAGAAGCGGTCAGTACTTCGGGCTGTTCTTCATGAGCTGGAGCGCCAGCGCGTTGTTGTCGCCGGTGCTCAGCGGTCAGCTTTATGGCGAGTTTGGCGGGCACAGCGTCTGGCTGATGAGTGCGCTGCTGGTGCTGATCTCCATCCCGCTGACGTGGCAGGCAACACGCGCCGCTTAGCTGTTTCAGTTATGGCAGTTATTCGAAAGCAATCTGGCGGTCGATGGCATTTATGCCTGCATGGCCGCGTCCTAACTGGTGAGCCGGGCCGATCGCAACTAGATTTCACTAGGAGCCAGTCCGGCAAGCATGTCTTAGCGCAACAGGATGGAGTCGGCCATGAAAAGCAGATTGTTACGGATTCTGATGTTATTGAAAGTGGCGGTGATGCTGTCCCTCGGTACCGCAACGGCTTGGGCCGAGTGCGAGGATCACGAATCTCAGGCGTTCAACGGCCAGGTCGGGCATAGCGGGCTGATGCTCGCCAAGTCCGAGTCGGAGCCGGGGGATATGAATCAGGGTGGCAGCGCCGATGATGACGATACGACCACTGACGAGCCGGATACCGATGACCCGGATGACGAAGGCGATAGCCAGACGTAAATCACCGGGCAAAGAAAACCCCTTCTGCCTCGACTGATGCGCAATCGAGGTGGAAGGGGTTTGGTTACCTCTGGTTCACCGCAAATCCCCGGTAGGAGCTGCGGAACGCTGCGATCTTTTGATCTTGCTTCTGAAAATCAAAAGATCGCAGCCTCGTTGCACTCGTCAGCTCCTACAGGTTTTATGCAGGTCTCAGCATTGGCCTTATGCCGCGCCGTCGAGGAACTGCTCGGCGTAGTGGCAAGCCACCTGCCGATTATCCAGCTCACGCAGCAGCGGCTCTTCCGTGCTGCAACGTTCGGTCGCGTACGGGCAGCGCTTGTGGAAGGCGCAGCCTGAAGGCGGGTTCAGCGGGTTGGGCAGTTCGCCGACGATCTTGATTTTCGGCTTGTTCGGGTCCGGGTGAATGGTCGGGGTCGCCGACAGCAGCGCCTGGGTGTAAGGGTGCAGCGGACGTTCGTAGATGTCGTTTTTCGGGCCCAGTTCCACCGGGCGGCCGAGATACATCACCATCACGTCATCGGCCACGTGCTGCACCACCGCGAGGTTGTGCGAGATGAACACATACGCGGTGTTGAACTCCTGCTGCAAATCCATGAACAGGTTGAGCACCTGGGCCTGAATCGACACGTCCAGCGCCGAGGTCGGTTCATCCGCCACCAGCACTTTCGGTTGCAGCATCATCGCCCGGGCCAGCGCGATTCGCTGGCGCTGACCGCCGGAGAACATGTGCGGATAGCGCTGGTAGTGCTCGGGCCGCAAGCCGACCTGCTTCATCATCGCCTGGACTTTCTCGCGACGTTCGCTGGCCGACAGCTTGGTGTTGATCAGCAGCGGCTCGGCCAGTTGATCACCGATTTTCTGCCGTGGGTTCAACGATGCGTACGGGCTCTGAAAGACCATCTGCACGTCTTTGCGCAGTTGCTTGCGCTCGGCCTTGTCAGCGCCGGCGACCTCCTGGCCGGCGATCTGCAGCGAACCCGAAGACGGTTCTTCAATCAGTGTCAGGGCGCGGGCGAGGGTGGATTTGCCGCAGCCCGACTCACCCACTACGGCGAGGGTCTTGCCGGCTTCCAGTTCGAACGACACGCCGTTGAGCGCGCGCACGGTGGCGTGGCCCTTGAACAGGCCACGGGAGACTTCGTAGTGACGGGTCAGGTCGCGGGCGGTAAGTACGACGGCCATTACGCCACCTCCTGGTTCAGCGGGTAGAAGCAGCGGGCGAGGCTGTGGCTTTTCGGGTCAAGGCCGGGACGCTGGGCGCGGCAGTTGTCCTGCACGTACGGGCAGCGCGGCGACAGCAGGCAACCCTGCGGACGGTCATAGCGGCCCGGAACAATGCCCGGCAGAGTCGACAGGCGTGAGGCGCCGAGGCTGTGCTCGGGAATCGCCTTGAGCAGCGCTTCGCTGTACGGGTGTGCGGGGATGTCGAACAGTTGTGGCACCTGGCCGACTTCAACGGCCTGGCCCGCGTACATCACGCAGACGCGCTGAGCGGTTTCCGCGACGACGGCGAGGTCGTGGGTGATCAGCACCAGGCCCATGTTCTGCTCTTTCTGCAACGCCAGCAGCAGATCCATGATCTGCGCCTGAATCGTCACGTCGAGGGCCGTGGTCGGTTCGTCAGCGATCAGCAGTTTCGGCTCGCCGGCAATCGCCATGGCGATCGCGACACGCTGGCTCATACCGCCAGACAGTTGATGCGGGTAGGCGTCCATGCGGCTGGCGGCGCCCGGGATCTCGACTTTTTCCAGCAGTTCGATGGCACGCTTGCGCGCTTGCTTGCCGGACATTTTCAGGTGCAGGCGCAGCACTTCTTCGATCTGGAAACCGACGGTGTAGCTCGGGTTCAGCGCGGTCATCGGATCCTGGAACACCATCGACAGGTCTTTGCCGACGATCTGCCGACGCTGACGGTTGCTCAGCTTGAGCATGTCCTTGCCGTCGAAGCTGAGCGAGTCAGCGGTGACGATGCCGGGATGTTCGATCAGGCCCATCAGCGCCATCATGGTCACGGATTTACCCGAGCCCGACTCGCCAACGATGGCCAGTACTTCGCCTTTGTCGACTTTCAGGTCGAGGCCGTCGACCACCGGCGTGGCGTTCTTGTCGCCGAAGCGGACGTTGAGATTCTTGATTTCTAGCAGTGACATGGGAATCTCCTCAGGCGGCGTTCTTGAGTTTCGGGTCCAGCGCATCGCGCAGGCCGTCGCCCATCAAGTTGATTGCCAGCACGCTGAGCAAAATGGTCAAACCAGGCAAGCTGACTACCCACCAGGCGCGTTCGATGTAGTCGCGGGCCGAGGCCAGCATGGTGCCCCACTCAGGGGTTGGTGGTTGCACGCCGAGGCCGAGGAAGCCCAGTGCCGCAGCATCGAGGATCGCCGACGAAAAGCTCAGCGTCGCCTGCACGATCAGCGGCGCCATGCAGTTGGGCAACACGGTGATGAACATCAGACGCGGCAGACCGGCACCGGCCAGGCGCGCGGCGGTGACGTAGTCGCGGTTCAGTTCGCCCATCACGGCGGCACGGGTCAGACGCACGTAGGACGGCAGCGAAACCACGGCAATCGCGATCACGGTATTGATCAGGCCAGGGCCGAGGATGGCGACGATCGCCACGGCCAGCAGCAGCGACGGCAGGGCGAGCATGATGTCCATCAGACGCATGATGGTCGGGCCGATCATCTTCGGGAAGAAACCGGCGAACAGACCCAAAAGGATCCCCGGAATCAGCGACATCACCACCGACGACAAACCGATCAGCAGCGACAGGCGCGAGCCCTGGATCAGGCGCGACAGCAGGTCACGGCCAAGCTCGTCGGTGCCGAGCAGGAACTGCAACTGCCCGCCTTCGAGCCATGCCGGTGGCGTCAGCAGGAAGTCACGGTATTGCTCGCTCGGGTTATGCGGCGCCACCCACGGCGCGAAGATCGCGCAGAAGATGATCAGCAGCATGAACAGCAGGCCGGCAACGGCGCCCTTGTTCTTGGAGAACGCTTGCCAGAATTCTTTGTACGGCGACGGGTACAGCAGGCTTTGATCCACGGCGGACGTGGCGGTGGCTACTGAGGATGTTGGAGTGCTCATGGGTATTGACCTCAGCGCTGATGACGGATGCGTGGGTTGGCAAAGCCGTAGAGGATGTCCACCACGAAGTTGACCAGAATCACCAGGCAGGCGATTAACAGGATGCCGTTTTGCACCACCGGATAGTCCCGGGCGCCGATGGCTTCGATCAGCCATTTGCCGATGCCGGGCCAGGAGAAGATGGTTTCGGTCAGGACTGCACCGGCCAGCAGCGTGCCGACCTGCAGGCCGACCACGGTCAGCACCGGAATCAGTGCGTTGCGCAGACCGTGCACGAACACCACGCGCGACGGCGACAGGCCTTTGGCCTTGGCGGTGCGGATGTAGTCTTCACGCAGCACTTCGAGCATCGACGAACGGGTCATCCGCGCGATCACCGCCAGCGGAATGGTGCCGAGCACGATGGCCGGCAGGATCAAGTGATGCAGCGCATCGAAGAACGCGCCGACGTCATCGGCCAGCAGCGTGTCGATCAGCATGAAGCCGGTTTTCGGCTCGATGTCATACAGCAGGTCGATGCGCCCGGAGACCGGGGTCCACCCCAGGCTCACCGAGAAGAACATGATCAGGATCAGGCCCCACCAGAAGATCGGCATCGAATAGCCCGCGAGGGAGATGCCCATCACCCCGTGGTCGAACAGCGATCCTCGCTTGAGCGCCGCGATTACGCCGGCCAGCAGGCCGAGAATGCCGGCGAACAGCAGGGCGGCCATGGACAGTTCCAGGGTCGCCGGGAAAAGAGAGGTGAACTCGGTCCACACGCTTTCACGGGTACGCAACGACTCACCGAGATCGCCTTGGGCCAGTTTGCCGATGTAGTCCAGATACTGGGCATACAGCGGCTTGTTCAGCCCCAGGCGTTCCATTGCTTGAGCGTGCATTTCGGGGTCGACCCGACGTTCGCCCATCATCACTTCCACGGGGTCGCCCGGAATCATGCGAATCAACGCGAAAGTCAGCAAGGTGATGCCGAAAAACGTGGGGATCAACAGCCCCAGTCGGCGGGCAATAAAACTAAACATCTTGTGTGGTACCTCATCAGCCGGTTAGGCGTGCCCGGCGAGCCTGGGGTCAGGTCTGCCGGGCGTTTCTTATCTACTTCACCTGGGTGGTGGCGAAGTTATTGGTGGTGAGAGGGCTGATGTGGTAGCCCTCTACATTTTTGCGCATTGCAGTGAACATCCGAGTATGGGCCATGCTGATCCATGGCTGGTCCTGATTAAACAGCACTTGCGCCTGTTCGTAGAGCGCGGCGCGTTCGGCCGGATCTACTTTAGCCCGCGCTTCATCCAGCAGTGCCTGGAATTTCTCGTTGCACCAGCGTGCGTAGTTTTCGCCGTTCCTGGCGGCCTCGCAACTGAGCATAGGCGTCAGGAAGTTATCCGGGTCGCCGTTGTCGCCCGCCCATCCGGCCGACACCATATCGTGCTCGCCGGCCTTGGCGCGCTTGAGCATTTCGCCCCATTCCATCACGCGGATGTCGATCTTGATCCCGACTTTCGCCAGGTCAGCCTGCATCATTTGCGCGCCGAGCATCGGGTTGGGGTTGGTCGGGCCGCCGCCGTTGCGGGTGAACAGGGTGAAGGTAGTGCCTTCCGGAACCCCGGCTTCCTTGAGCAGGGCGCGCGCCTTGTCCAGGTCGCGTGGCGGGTTTTTCAGGTCGTGGTTGTAGCCGAGCAGAGTCGGCGGGTATGGGTTGACCGCTACCGACGCGTTGCCTTTGCCGAACAGCGCGTTGACATAGGCTTCCTTGTCGAAAGCGATATCGATAGCTTTACGCACACGCACGTCGCTCATGTATTTGTGCTGGGTGTTCATGGCGATGTACGAAACGGTCATCGCGTCCAGCTCGTCGACTTTCAGGTTGCTGTCTTTCTTGATGCTCGGAATGTCGTCGGGCTTCGGATACAAGGCGATCTGGCACTCGTTGGCTTTGAGCTTCTGCAGGCGCACATTGTTGTCGGTGGCAATGGCCAGGATCAGCGCATCGGCCGGTGGCTTGCCACGGAAATAATCCGGGTTGGCCTTGAATCGCACCTGCGCGTCCTTGGCGTAACGCTGGAAAACGAACGGGCCGGTGCCGATCGGCTTGTTGTTGAGGTCGCCGGCCTTGTTGGTCTTGAGCAATTGATCGGCGTACTCGGCGGAGTAGACGGCGGTGAACGGCATCGCAACGTCGGCCAGGAACGGCGCTTCGCGGCGGGTCAGAGTGAACCTGACCGTGTGCTCGTCAACTTTTTCGACGCTTTTGAGCAGTTCCTTGAAGCCCATGCTTTCGAAGTACGGGAAACCCACGCTCGACAATTTGTGCCACGGGTGGTTCGGGTCCAGCTGGCGCTGGAAGCTCCAGACCACGTCGTCGGCATTCATGTCGCGGGTCGGCTTGAAATATTCGGTGGTGTGAAACTTGACGCCTTGGCGCAGGTGGAACGTGTACGTCAGTCCGTCTTCGCTGATGTCCCAGGTGTCCGCCAGGGCCGGAACGATTTCCGTGGTGCCCGGCTTGAAGTCCACCAGGCGGTTGAAGATGGTTTCGGCCACAGCATCCGCCGTGACTGCAGTTGTGTACTGGACCATATCGAAGCCTTCCGGGCTGGCTTCGGTGCAGACCACCAAGGGTTTGGCCGAGGCGCCAATGGCAACGCTCAGCAACGCAGCCGCCATGGCCGCACGTAGGGGAAGCATTTTCATCGATAACCCTCTGCAATCGGTTGAAGACAGAAAACCGAACGGCCGACTCATCATGAGTCAGCCGTCGGTTGGCGTTTTTACAGAATGTTGAACGGGATGGTGGTCACGAGACGGAACTCGTTGATGTTGCCGTCAGCCTGATGCTCGCTGGCGCGGTGAGTGGTGTACGTCGCGCGAATTGCAGTGGCTTTGAGCGGGCCACTTTGCACAGCGTAGGAAGCCCCGACACCGTATTCGTAGTGGGACTCGCCATCCATCAGGCTCAGGTCGCCGCGCTTGGCGCCCGGGTCGGTGTAGGCGGTGCCACGGTAGTGAGTACCGTCGATGCCCCAGCCGCGTGCCTGGTAGATGTTGAACTTCAGGCCTGGCACACCGTACTCGGCCATGTTGATGCCGTAGGCAATCTGGAAGGACTTCTCGTTCGGGCCGTTGAAGTCCGACAGCAGGGAGTTGGCCAGGTAGATGCCGTTGGTTTCGTGCAGGTAATCGAAGTACTCGTTACCGTTAACTTCCTGATACGAGAACGTCAGGCTGTGAGCCTGGTGAGTCAGACCCAGCGACAGCGAGTAGGTATCGTTGTCGATGTTGCCCATCAGTTTTTTGCCTTCATCGACGGTCTTGTAGTAGTTCAGACCGGTGGTCAGGCTCAGCACCTGGCTGTCACCCAGTTCGTGGGTGCCGCCGAAGTAGTACTGGTTCCAGAAATCTTCGACATTGGCGACATAGAGGCTGGTTTTCAGGCTCTTCAGCGGCTGGTAGTTCACGCCTGCGGTGTAGACCTTGTCGGTCTCCACGCCCGTTTGCGAATATTCGGTGCGGAATTTCGACAGGCTCTGCTCAGTACGCGGCGAGACGCGGTCAAACCCGCCCAGGTCGAACGACAGGTTGTTGAATTCCTCGCTGTGCAGGCTGATACCTTCAAAGCTCGAAGGCAGCGGACGGTTGCCGATGACATCCACGATCGGCGTGCTGAAGTTCTGGCGGCCGGCAGTCAGGGTGGTGTTGGACACGCGGAACTTGACGTTGGCCAGGCCCAGTTTGCTCCACTGGTCAACGGCGTCGCCGTCGGAATCGGCCAGAGTACGGTTGGAGCCGCCGGCGATGTTCTTGCGGTCACCGTCAAGCACAATGGCGTTGTAAGCGGCGACTTCGGTGCTCACGCCAACGGTGCCTTGGGTGAAGCCCGAGGTGTAGTTGACGATGGTGCCCTGTACCCAGTTGATGCGACGCGCAGTCGGCGTCTTGACCAATGGCGACGTGTTCTTGTCGCTGTTTTTCACGTAGCTGAAACGGTCATCACGACGCTTCAGTTCGTTGGCATACCAGTTGCGGGTTGTGCCGCCCAGGCTTTGTCCATCGATAAAGCCTTTGGCCTCGCTTTGGGCGCTGCTGCCGGCCAGTGTGGTAGGGACGAATTCCTGACTTGCAGGTTCGGCATACGCCGTCGCGGTGATGCTGCTGATGGCCAGGGCCAGTATCGCGGTGCTGCTCAGTTTCATGGGTGAAGCTCCTTTACTTTCTTTTTATCCCGGCTTTTTTTGGTAGTCCGGTTATTGGTTTAGAACTCGTTCACACATCGCAAACGTTTGCAAAAAGCCGGATTGGTGAATTTCGGCAAAGCGCTTGCGTGAGGGGAGTAGACGGCTCCCCTCAGCATTGCGGCTAATCGGTGGGTTTAATCGATACTGACGCCCGAAAATACGTTGCGGCCGAACGGGCTGACTTTGAACCCTTCGACCCGGGTGCTTAACGGTTGGTTGACCGTCGAGTGGGCGACTGGCGTGATCGGCACTTGCTGTTTAAGCAATTGCTGGGCCTGTTTATAAAGCACGGTGCGCTGTTCGCGGTCGGTAACGACCTTGGCCTGCTTGATCAGCTTGTCGTACGCCGGGTCGCACCACATGGAGTAGTTGTTGCCGCCGATGGCGTCGCAGCTGTACAGCGTACCCAGCCAGTTGTCCGGATCCCCATTGTCACCGGTCCAACCGATCAGGCTGACATCATGCTCGCCGTTCTTGGTGCGCTTGATGTACTCGCCCCATTCGTAGCTGACGATCTTCACTTTCAGACCGATCTTGGCCCAGTCGGACTGGAGCATTTCGGCCATCAGTTTGGCGTTCGGGTTGTAGGGACGCTACACCGGCATCGCCCACAGGGTGATCTCGGTGCCTTCTTTCACACCGGCAGCCTTGAGCAGCTCTTTGGCTTTTTCCGGGTTGTAGGCGGCGTCTTTGATGGTGTCATCGTAGGACCACTGGGTCGGTGGCATGGCGTTGACGGCCAGTTGGCCGGCGCCCTGATAAACAGCGTTGAGAATTCCCTGTTTATTCACCGCCATGTCCAGCGCCTGGCGCACTTCGAGCTGGTCGAAAGGCTTGTGGCGGACGTTGTAGGCGATGTAGCCGAGGTTGAAGCCCGGCTTGGAAATCAGTTGCAGCTTCGGATCGGTTTTCAACGCTTCAACGTCGGCAGGGCGTGGGTGCAGGGTGATCTGGCACTCGTTGGCCTTGAGCTTCTGCACGCGTACCGAGGCATCGGTGTTGATAGCGAATATCAGATTGTCGAGCTTGACCCGGCTCGGGTCCCAATACTGTTTATTAGCCGTGTAACGGATGTTCGAATCTTTCTGATAACTCTTGAACACGAACGGCCCGGTGCCGATCGGTTTCTGGTTGATATCGCTCGGCTTGCCTTCGGCCAACAGCTTGTCGGCGTACTCGGCAGACAGGATCGCGGCGAAGCTCATGGCGATGTTCTGAATGAACGCGGCGTCGACGCTGTTGAGCGTGAACTCCACGGTCAGCGGCCCGGTCTTCTCGACCTTGGCGATGTTCTTGTTCAGGCTCATCCCGTTGAAATACGGGAATTCGGTCGGGTAAGCCTTACGAAACGGCTGTTGCGCATCAAGCATGCGATTGAACGTGAACAGCACGTCGTCGGCGTTGAAGTCGCGGGTTGGCTTGAAATAAGGAGTCGTATGAAATTTCACACCTTCACGCAGGTGAAAGGTGTATTTCAGACCATCCTCGGAAATATCCCATGTGGTTGCCAGGCCAGGTACGACATTGGTCGCGCCTTTTTCGAACTCGACCAGTCGGTTGTACAGCGGTTCGGCGGCGTCGTTATCGGTGGCCGTCGTGTATTGCGCGGTATCGAAACCCGCCGGGCTGCCTTCCGAGCAGAACACCAGGCTTTTCGGTGCGGCGAAACTGGCGGACGACGCGGCCAACAGGCCAGCCCCCAGCAATGCGGAAAACTTCAAGGTATGGCGCATGACGCTCCCTCTTTTTAGTGTTGTGCAATGCGCCGTCGTCTCATCCACAGACGTTCAGGCAGCATTGAGCTCAAACCATGACGTACGGCAAACCGGTGGCCCACGCAGAAACTGGTCAGTACGCGACGGTAGGCACCGTGCTTCTGGCAGTAAATACGTAATTGCCTTAATGCTCGTAGGAAAAGTCGACGCGCCAATACCGAAGCAATCATCTACTACGGATTTTGGTGTAGGCCTTTTCCTGTTTACCCGGTAGATAAAACAACGGCGACGTCAGAAACGCCGCCGTTGCAATGCCTTACTTGCTGACGCTGACGCCGTAGAAAGAATTCAAGCCGAATGGGCTGATCTTGAAATCCTGCACGTTGGCGCGCATGGGTTGGTACACCGTCGAGTGAGCGATAGGTGTCATCGGGACTGCATCTTTGAGGACGTGTTGCGCCTGTTTGTACAGTTCGGTGCGCTTGCCCTGATCGGTCGTGCGTTTGGCTTCTTTCACCAGACCGTCGAACTTCTTGTCGCACCACTTGGAGAAGTTGTTGCCGCTGAGGGAGTCGCAGCCGAACAGCACGTTCAGCCAGTTGTCCGGATCACCATTGTCACCGCTCCAGCCAATGATCATGGCCTGGTTCTCGCCACCTTTGGAGCGCTTGATGTACTCGCCCCACTCGTAGCTGGTGATCTTCACTTTCAAGCCGATCTTGGCCCAGTCGGACTGGAGCATTTCAGCCATCAGTTTGGCGTTCGGGTTGTATGGACGCTGTACAGGCATCGCCCACAGGACGATCTCGGTACCTTCCTTGACGCCGGCTTCCTTGAGCAGCTGTTTGGCTTTCTCAGGATCGTACTTGGCGTCTTTGATCGTGGTGTCGTAAGACCACTGGGTCGGCGGCATGGCGTTGACGGCCAGCTGGCCCGCGCCCTGGTAAACCGAATCGATGATCTGCGGCTTGTTCACGGCCATGTCCAGCGCCTGACGCACACGCAGGTCAGCCAGCGGGTTGGCCTCGTTGCTGCCCTTGACCTTGTCCATCACGTTGTAGGCGATGTAGCCAAGGTTGAAGCCGGCCTGATCCGGCATCTTCAGCGACTTGTCTTCTTTGAGCGCTTTCAGATCCGCCGGACGCGGGAACAGGGTGACCTGGCACTCGTTCTTTTTCAGTTTCTGGATACGCACCGACGGGTCAGTGGTGATGGCAAAGATCAGGTTGTCGATCTTCACATCTTTAGGCTTCCAGTAATCCTTGTTGCCGGTGTAACGGATGTTCGAGTCTTTCTGGTAGCTCTTGAACACGAACGGGCCAGTGCCGATCGGCTTCTGGTTGATATCGGCGGCTTTGCCATCCTTGAGCAGTTGGGCCGCGTACTCGGCGGACTGCACGGAGGCGAAGCTCATCGCCATGTTCTGGATGAACGCGGCGTCGACTTCTTTCAGGGTGAACTTGACGGTGTGGTCGTCGACTTTATCGATCTTGGTGATGTTGGTGTCCATCCCCATGTCGGTGAAGTACGGGAATTCGGTCGGGTACGCCTTACGGAACGGGTCGTCCTTGTTGATCATGCGGTTGAACGTAAACAGCACGTCGTCGGCGTTGAATTCACGAGTCGGCTTGAAATACGGGGTGGTGTGGAACTTGACGCCTTCGCGCAGGTGGAAGGTGTAAGTCAGGCCATCGTCGGAAATGTCCCACTTGGTCGCCAGGCCAGGAATCACGGCGGTGCCGCCGCGCTCGAACTGGGTCAGGCGATTGAACATGGTTTCGGCTGAGGCGTCGAAGTCGGTTCCGGTGGTGTACTGGCCTGGGTCGAAACCGGCCGGGCTCCCTTCGGAGCAGAACACCAGGTTAGTCGCAGCGGATGCGAACGGTGCGGAGGCTAACAAGCCTGCGCCGACTAAAAACGGAATGACCGCGTGTTTAAGCATGTTGGCCTCATGATTTGTTGTCATTTTTTAGTAGTGAGGTACGACCTCGTGAGTCGTGCCTGCGGATACTTATGCAGGGGCCATACCCAATGCAAGATCCAGAGCGGTCGGCGGCGTTAAACCGTGGCACGAACGTACCTTAATGTCGCATCCGTGTAACTTTTGACGCATTTGACCGTTTGCGAGTGGTTTTTGCGGTGCATTCGGGGCACTGAAATGGTGCGTTGGAGGTGTCGGGTGCGCTTGGGTGGGGCTTGGTGTTACTTATTTATACCCTTGGGGATGGGCGAGGTTGAGAGGTTTTTGGGGTGGGCTTGGGTGGGGTGGATTGGGGCAGGGATCGGGGGAGTTTTACTTGGTGCAACTGGGTGTTTCCGTTGGTGGCACCTTGGCGGCCTTTGGGCCGACCAGGCTCTTGGGGGGTTGGGTGTATATCCGTTTCTGCGGGTGTTGCTGATTACGGTTTCGCCCTTACGGCGAGTCACCTTTTTCAAACGCCGGAGTGCCGGCCCAGCAAAAAGGTAACCCAAAACGCTTGCTCCTGCGTTCGGCCCTCGCAGGCTCGGGTTCCTTCGCTCCGGGACTGATCCGGGCGCAGCGGCTCCGGTTTGCTTCGCTGCACCTCCTTGCGCTGTGTCTGGCTGCGCCAGACGGTCGCTGCGCTCCCACGCCCTGATCAATCCCTCCACTCAGCCTTCCGACGTCGCCGGTGGATCAAGATCAAGAGCACTCGAGCTTGCGCTCATTGTGTAGGAGCTGCCGAAGGCTGCGATCTTTTGCTTTTGCTTTTCTGTGGAAGTGAGCCTGCTCGCGAAAGCGGTGGAACATTCACCACAAATCCCCGGCACAAAAAAACCGCCGATCATTCACCGATCGGCGGCTTTCATTCGGCTCACATCAAATCACTGCATCAACACTTCAATCGAGCCATCAGCGGTCATGCCGACCTGACTGGTGCCGGCTTCGACTTCCGGGGTTACCGGCGCCGAATCCATGGCCGCGGCTTTCATCATCATCGGCGCGCGCAGGTACGGTTGTGGGTAACCGTTGCTGTTGAGGTTCAGGTTGACGATTTTGTAGCCCTTGCCGCCCAGGGCGTCGGTGGCCAGTTGGGCGCGGGTCTTGAAGGCGGTGACGGCTTCTTTGAGCAGTTGGTCTTCGCTGGCCTTGCGGGTCGGGTCGGCGATGGCGAAGTCCATGCCGCCCATTTTCAGGTCGGTCAGCAACTCGCCGGTGAGTTTGGACAGGGCGGCGAAGTCGGTGCTTTCCAGGCGCAGTTCGGCGCGTTCACGCCAGCCGGTGATCTTCTGGCCTTTGGTGTCGTAGATCGGATAGCTGTTGCGGCTGCCGGTGCGCAGGGTGATGTCTTTGACTTGTTTGGCCTGGGCGGTGGCCTTGTTCATGGTGGTGCTGATGGCGGCGGCGAGTTTGGCCGGGTCGGTGTTCTGCTCTTCGGTGTAGAGGGTCACGATCATCTGGTCGCGGGCCACTTCCTGGCTGACTTCGGCGCGCAGGGAAATCTGGTTGTAATGCAGCTCATCGGCGGCCAGCGCCGGAAGGCTGGCGACGCTGCCGACGGTCAGAGCGAGGAGGGCGGCGCTGCGGCGAAATGTGTGCATGAAGGCTCCTTGAATGAGGCGCAGGTGATGGGTCGCGGCCTGCGTGAACCATCAGATTCTAACTTCTACGATCCGGTTCGCCCAGTTACAACTTCTATACAGTTGCCGGGGCAGCTGCGCAGCCCTTCGCGAGCAGGCTCGCTCCCACGATGCGTTGTATCAGCCGCCGGAGAAGAATTTGCCATGTGGTCGTTTGCCGCACTTTCGCCTCTCACGCCCGCGCCTTGGTTATACTCCGTGCGATCCGCCTGGAGCGCTCATCAGGAGAGCTCATGCTCGCCCCCGTACAACTGACTTCCGCCACTCGCCAGAACCTCTGGCGGCTGACTTTTATCCGCACCCTGGTGCTCGCCGCGCAGGCCGGGTCGGTGGGCCTGGCGTATTGGCTGCAATTGTTGCCGTTGCCGTGGGTGCAACTGGCGATGACCCTGGGCTGCTCGATTCTGCTCTGCGTGTTCACCGCTGTGCGCCTGCGCACGTCGTGGCCGGTGACCGAGCTTGAATATGCGCTGCAACTGGCCTGCGATCTGGTGATCCACAGTGCGCTGCTGTACTTCTCCGGCGGTTCGACCAACCCGTTCGTTTCCTATTATCTGGTGCCGCTGACCATCGCGGCGGTGACGCTGCCGTGGCGCTATTCGGTGATCCTCTCGGGCATTGCGCTGGCGCTGTACACCGTGATGCTGACGCGTTTCTATCCGCTGGAAACCTTGCCGGTAGCCCGCGAGAATCTGCAGATCTACGGCATGTGGCTGAGCTTTGCGCTGGCTGCTGCGGTGATTACCTTCTTCGCCGCGCGCATGGCTGAAGAGCTGCGCCGGCAAGAAGAATTGCGCGCAATTCGCCGTGAAGAGGGTCTGCGCGATCAGCAGTTACTCGCCGTTGCAACCCAGGCCGCCGGTGCCGCGCATGAGTTGGGCACGCCGCTGGCGACCATGAGCGTGCTGCTCAAGGAAATGCAGCAGGACCATCCCGACCCGATGTTGCAGGACGATCTCAAGGTGCTGCAGGATCAGGTCAAGTTGTGCAAGGAAACCTTGCAGCAACTGGTGCGTGCCGCCGAGGCCAACCGGCGTCTGGCAGTCGAAATGCAGGACGTCACCGACTGGCTCGATGAAGCGCTGAACCGCTGGCACTTGATGCGCCCGGAGGCCAGTTATCGCTTCCAGCGTCTCGGCCAGGGCAGCGTGCCGCGCATGGCGCCGCCGCCGGATCTGACCCAGGCGCTGCTCAATCTGCTGAACAATGCCGCCGACGCCTGCCCGGAAAACCTTCAGGTCACCCTGGATTGGGATGCGGAAACGCTGACCATCAGCATTCGCGACCACGGCGCCGGTGTGCCGCTGGCCATTGCCGAGCAGATCGGCAAACCGTTTTTTACCACCAAGGGCAAAGGTTTCGGCCTGGGCCTGTTTTTGAGCAAGGCCAGCGTGACACGCGCCGGCGGCTCAGTGAAACTCTATAGTCATGAGGAAGGCGGCACGCTCACCGAGCTGCGCCTGCCCCACGGCGCCCGAGGAGACCTAACATGAGTGACGAAATCCAAGTCGAAGGCGAAGAACTGCCGCATCTGCTGCTGGTCGACGACGACGCGACCTTCACCCGCGTGATGGCGCGCGCCATGGCCCGCCGTGGCTTTCGCGTCAGCACCGCCGGTTCCGCCGAAGAAGGCCTGACCATCGCCCAGGCCGATCTGCCGGATTACGCCGCGCTGGACCTGAAAATGGACGGTGACTCCGGACTTGTCCTGCTGCCCAAGCTGCTCGAACTTGATCCGGAAATGCGCGTGGTGATCCTCACCGGTTATTCGAGCATTGCCACTGCGGTCGAGGCGATCAAGCGCGGTGCCTGCAACTACCTGTGCAAGCCGGCCGACGCTGACGACGTGCTGGCTGCGTTGCTCTCCGAGCACGCCGACCTCGACAGTCTGGTGCCGGAAAACCCGATGTCGGTCGACCGCCTGCAGTGGGAGCACATCCAGCGCGTGCTCACCGAGCACGAAGGCAATATCTCTGCCACTGCCCGCGCCTTGGGCATGCACCGCCGCACCCTGCAGCGCAAACTGCAGAAGCGTCCGGTTCGTCGCTGAACCTGCGCTGAACGACTATCGCCAGCCCTCGCGATGAAACGCACCGATCATCTATGATCGGTGCGTGTCTGTTCTTATCTTTATCGAGCCTTATCCATGAATCAGAACGCTGAATACTCCGCGGTCAACGATGCTGTGCGCGGGCAGTTTTTTCGCAAAGTATGGGCGATGACCACGCCTTACTGGCGCAGTGAAGAGAAGGGCAAGGCCTGGACGTTGCTGATTGCCGTGATTGCGCTGACGTTGTTCAGCGTGGCCATCTCGGTGTGGATCAACAGTTGGTACAAGGATTTCTACAACGCCCTGCAAAAAAAGGATGAGGCGGCGTTCTGGCAGTTGATCCTGTATTTCTGCGGTATCGCTGCGGTAGCGATTCTTGGCGCGGTGTATCGCCTGTACCTGACGCAGATGCTGACCATCCGCTGGCGGGCGTGGCTGACCGAAAAGCACTTCAAGCGCTGGCTCGACCACAAGAACTATTACCAGCTGGAGCAGGGCGGTTACACCGATAACCCCGACCAGCGGATTTCCGAAGACCTCAATACCTACACCGCCAACACCCTGAGCCTGGGCCTCGGGCTGCTGCGCACGATTGTCAGTCTGGTGTCGTTCTCGATCATTTTGTGGGGCGTGTCCGGCAGCATCGAAGTGTTTGGCATCGAGATTCCAGGCTACATGTTCTGGTGTGCGCTGCTCTATGCAGCCGTCGGCAGTTGGCTGACGCACCTCATCGGCCGCCGCTTGATCGGCCTGAACAATCAGCAGCAACGCTTCGAGGCCGACCTGCGTTTCTCCATGGTGCGGGTGCGCGAGAATGCCGAGAGTATTGCGCTGTACAACGGCGAGCCGAATGAAAACCGCCGCTTGAGCAGCCGTTTCGGGCTGGTCTGGCACAACTTCTGGGACATCATGCGCGTGTCCAAGCGCCTGACGTTCTTCACGTCCGGTTATGGTCAGATCGCGATTATTTTCCCGTTCATTGTCGCGGCGCCGCGCTACCTGTCCGGCAAGATCGAGCTGGGCGAGCTGATGCAAATCAACTCGGCGTTCGGCAACGTGCAGGAGAACTTCAGCTGGTTCATCACCGCCTACTCGGATCTGGCTGCATGGCGCGCCACCTGTGATCGTCTGCTGAGTTTCCGTCAGGCGATGTCCGACAACGAACAGCGCACTCCGGCCATTGATGTGCAGAATCAGGGCAGCGAATTGCAAGTGAAGGGCCTCGGCCTTGACCTGGCTGACGGTCGTCACCTGCTGACCGACGCCGACATGACCGTTGAACCGGGTGAGCGGGTGATGCTCAGCGGGCGGTCCGGCAGTGGCAAATCCACATTGCTGCGGGCGATGGGGCATTTGTGGCCGGCGGGGCACGGCAATATTCGTTTGCCGGCAGCGCGCTATCTGTTCCTGCCGCAGAAACCTTATCTGCCGATCGGCACGTTGCGTGAAGCGCTGAGTTATCCACAGCCTGGCGACACCTACGCCCCGGAACGTTATGCACAAGTGCTGGAAACCTGTCGTTTGCCACACCTGGTCGGGCGGCTGGATGAAGCCAATCACTGGCAGCGCATGCTCTCGCCGGGTGAGCAGCAACGCCTGGCATTCGCCCGTGCACTTCTCTATGCACCGCAATGGCTGTACATGGACGAGGCGACTTCGGCGATGGATGAAGAAGATGAGGCGACGTTGTATCAGGCGCTGATTGATGAGATTCCCGGGTTGAGTATTGTCAGCGTCGGTCATCGAAGCAGTTTGAAACGATTCCATCCTCGGCATGTGCGGATCGACAGCGGGCATTTGGTGGAGCAACCCGTGACTGCCTGAACCCACGGATCCCTTGTAGGAGCTGCCGAAGGCTGCGATCTTTTGATTTTGAAAAGCCAAGATCAAAAGATCGCAGCCTTCGGCAGCTCCTACATGGAAGTCGTGTTGACGGTGATCGTACAACTCGCTTGAGCTATGATGGCGCCAAGCCGAACTTTCGAGACAAGACACAAACCATGGAAAAGCTGATCGACACCCCGCGCCTCCCTCGCAAGCGCCGCAGCCTCGCCCAGGAACTGGTGACGGTGTTGAGCGAGCAGATCCGCGATGGCCTGCTCAAGCGTGGCGACAAGTTGCCCACCGAATCGGCGATCATGGAAGCCCATGGCGTCAGCCGCACTGTGGTTCGCGAGGCAATTTCCCGTCTGCAGGCCGCCGGCCAGGTGGAAACCCGCCACGGCATTGGCACCTTTGTTCTCGATACGCCGAGCCCGAGCGGTTTCCGCATCGATCCGGCCACCGTCGTCACCCTGCGTGACGTCCTGGCAATCCTCGAATTGCGCATCAGCCTCGAAGTCGAATCCGCCGGCCTCGCCGCGCAACGTCGCAGCCCCGAACAATTGGCAACCATGCGCGCCGCCCTCGACGCGTTGAACGAAAGCGCCTCGCATGCCAGTGACGCGGTGTCGTCGGACTTCGCTTTCCACCTCGAAATTGCCCTGTCCACCGGCAACCGCTATTTCACCGACATCATGACCCACCTGGGCACCAGCATCATTCCGCGTACGCGGCTGAACTCGGCGCGCCTGGCCCATGATGATCAGCAGCACTACATGGGCCGGTTGAGCCGCGAGCATGAAGAAATCTACGACGCGATTGCCCGCCAGGATTCCGATGCCGCCCGTGCGGCGATGCGCCTGCATCTGACCAACAGCCGCGAAAGACTGCGCCAGGCCCATGAAGAGGCGCAGGCGCAGCGAGGCTGATTCTTACGCCTCTATGCGCATCCTCAGCGGCAGCGAATACGGCTCCATACTCGACTCGTCCCGAAACTTGTAGCGCAGCTCCACCTCGCGGTTCAGGTACGGTTGCAGCGCTTCTTTCGGCAGATGAACCTCGATGTCGAAAAGTTTTTCCATCTCGTCTTCGGCGTCGTCCCAGGCGCCCGTGTCCACTTCATCTCCTTCCCACTCGGGCTCCTCGGCGTCGCTGCCGAGAATCGCGTAGACGCTCCAGTTCGCCGCGAAATCGCTGGAATCCGGAATTTGTACGGTGAGGATGTCGGGCAATTGCGAGAGCTGAACGGTGACGCAGTCGTCCTGCGCTGTGGCGGTGGTTGTGAGGCTGGGGGCGGCAAAATGCATGAACATATCGGCTTCCTTTGAGTGGTCCGCCACGATCCTTCGTGGCAGCGGGCGTACTTTACGAGCCGCTCGTCCTTTGGCGATTAAACGAATCCAGACCAGATATTTCAGCCGGCAAATGCTGCCGGGACGGGCCTTTCATCGATTTTCCAACGTGCAGAAGTCGACTTTGTCCGACAAAAAAGTACTGCCAACGATGAAATGCAGTTGACGGTTATCTTTTAAGTTGTACGATGACCTACAACTTCGGCGAAGGCTGAACGGTCCACTCACAATAAAACGTTGCTACCAGGGTGTTCGAATAATGAATCCACAAGAACTGAAGTCCATCCTCTCTGCCGGCCTGCTGTCTTTCCCGGTAACCGATTTCAACGCGCAAGGCGATTTCAACCGCGCGGGCTACATCAAGCGCCTGGAATGGCTGGCTCCGTATGGCGCTTCGGCTCTGTTCGCAGCGGGCGGCACCGGTGAGTTCTTCTCCCTCGCTGCCAGCGAATACTCGGAAATCATCAAGACTGCCGTCGACACCTGCGAAACCAGCGTGCCGATTCTGGCCGGTGTCGGTGGTTCGACCCGTCAGGCCATCGAATACGCTCAGGAAGCCGAGCGTCTGGGCGCCAAAGGCCTGTTGTTGCTCCCGCACTACCTGACCGAAGCGAGCCAGGACGGTGTTGCCGCGCACGTTGAAGCCGTGTGCAAATCGGTGAAGATCGGCGTGGTCGTCTACAACCGCAACGTTTGCCGCCTCACTGCGCCGCTGCTGGAACGTCTGGCCGAGCGCTGCCCGAACCTGATCGGCTACAAGGACGGCCTGGGCGATATCGAGTTGATGGTGTCGATCCGTCGCCGCCTCGGTGATCGCTTCAGCTACCTGGGTGGTCTGCCGACCGCCGAAGTTTACGCCGCTGCCTACAAGGCGTTGGGCGTGCCGGTCTACTCCTCGGCGGTATTCAACTTCATCCCGAAAACCGCGATGGACTTCTACCATGCGATCGCTCGCGAAGATCACGCCACCGTTGGCAAGATCATCGACGACTTCTTCCTGCCGTACCTGGACATTCGTAACCGCAAGGCCGGTTACGCGGTGAGCATCGTCAAGGCAGGTGCAAAAATCGCCGGCTATGACGCAGGTCCGGTGCGTGCGCCGCTGACCGACCTGACCGGCGAAGAGTACGAAATGCTCGCTGCGCTGATCGACAAGCAAGGCGCGCAGTAAACGAGAAAAGCGAGGCCGCTGAGCAATCAGCGGCTTTTTGCGTAAAGGCTTTTAGAGTTGAGGGCTGCCCTGTGACAACTGCAAAACGCTACGACAACTACATCAATGGCGAATGGGTCGCCGGTGCCGATTACTCGGCCAACATCAACCCGTCCGAACTCAGCGACACCATCGGCGACTACGCCAAGGCTGACCTCACCCAGGTCAACGCCGCCATCGACGCGGCTCGCGCTGCGTTCCCGGCCTATTCCACTTCGGGCATTCAGGCCCGTCACGATTCGCTGGATAAAGTCGGCACCGAGATCCTCGCCCGTCGCGAAGAGCTCGGCACGCTGCTGGCCCGTGAAGAAGGCAAGACCCTGCCGGAGGCGATCGGTGAAGTGACCCGCGCCGGCAACATTTTCAAGTTCTTCGCCGGCGAATGCCTGCGCCTGTCCGGTGACTACGTGCCGTCGGTACGCCCGGGCGTCAACGTCGAAGTCACCCGCGAAGCGCTCGGCGTGGTCGGTCTGATCACGCCGTGGAACTTCCCGATCGCCATCCCGGCGTGGAAAATCGCTCCGGCCCTGGCCTACGGCAACTGCGTCGTGCTCAAACCTGCCGATCTGGTGCCGGGCTGCGCCTGGGCGCTGGCGGAAATCATCTCCCGCGCGGGCTTCCCGGCCGGTGTGTTCAACCTGGTAATGGGCAGCGGTCGTGTGGTTGGCGATGCGCTGGTGCAGAGCCCGAAAGTCGACGGCATCAGCTTCACCGGTTCGGTGGGCGTTGGGCGCCAGATCGCGGTCAACTGCGTTTCGCGTCAGGCCAAGGTTCAGTTGGAAATGGGCGGCAAGAACCCGCAGATCATTCTCGACGACGCCGACCTCAAGCAAGCGGTCGAGCTGTCGGTGCAGAGCGCGTTCTACTCCACCGGCCAGCGTTGCACCGCGTCGAGCCGTCTGATCGTGACTGCCGGCATTCATGACAAGTTCGTTGAGGCCATGGCCGAACGCATGAAGTCGATCAAGGTCGGCCACGCGCTGAAAGCCGGCACCGACATCGGTCCGGTGGTCTCCCAGGCGCAGCTTGAGCAGGACATGAAGTACATCGACATCGGCCAGTCCGAAGGTGCACGTCTGGTCAGTGGCGGTGGTGTGGTGACGTGCGATACCGAGGGTTACTTCCTCGCGCCAACCCTGTTTGCCGACAGCGAAGCGTCGATGCGCATCAGCCGCGAAGAGATCTTCGGCCCGGTCGCCAACGTCGTGCGCGTGGCGGACTACGACGCAGCATTGGCGATGGCCAACGACACCGAATTCGGTCTGTCGGCCGGCATCGCGACCACTTCGTTGAAGTACGCCAACCACTTCAAGCGCCACTCCCAGGCCGGGATGGTGATGGTCAACCTGCCGACCGCCGGTGTCGATTACCACGTACCGTTCGGTGGGCGTAAAGGCTCGTCCTACGGCTCGCGCGAGCAGGGGCGCTATGCGCAAGAGTTCTACACCGTGGTGAAAACCGCCTACGTAGGCTCCTGATACACGCAATACCCCTGTAGGAGCTGCCGAAGGCTGCGATCTTTTGATCCTGTTTTTAAGATCAAGATCAAAAGATCGCAGCCTTCGGCAGCTCCTACAGGGAATAAATGCAAGACCAAAGAAGCTTCACCCCGCATAAAAATAATCAGTGGGAGTACATCTGCATGCAATCCTCCAAGCCGACTCACGTCCGCTATTTGATCCTGCTCATGCTGTTTCTGGTGACCACGATCAACTACGCCGACCGTGCCACGATCGCCATTGCCGGCTCCAGCCTGCAGAAGGATCTGGGCATTGACGCCGTCACCCTCGGCTATATCTTTTCCGCATTCGGTTGGGCCTACGTGGCCGGGCAAATTCCCGGTGGCTGGCTGCTCGATCGCTTCGGCTCGAAAAAAGTCTATGCCCTGAGCATTTTCACCTGGTCGCTGTTCACCGTGCTGCAAGGCTTTGTCGGTGAGTTCGGCATGTCCACAGCAGTGGTTGCGCTGTTCATGCTGCGCTTCCTGGTGGGCCTGGCAGAAGCGCCATCGTTCCCCGGCAACGCGCGCATCGTTGCGGCGTGGTTCCCGACCGCTGAACGCGGCACCGCTTCGGCGATCTTTAACTCGGCGCAATACTTTGCCACCGTGTTGTTCGCGCCGCTGATGGGCTGGATCGTCTACAGCTTCGGCTGGGAGCACGTGTTCATCGTCATGGGTATCCTCGGTATCGTGTTCTCGCTGGTGTGGCTGAAAGTCATCTACAGCCCGCGCGAACACCCACGCGTCAACGAGGCCGAGTTCAAACACATCGCTGACAACGGCGGCATGGTCGACATGGATCAGAAGGGCAAGAAGTCCGACGGTCCGAAGTGGGATTACATCCGTCAGCTGCTGACCAACCGCATGATGCTTGGCGTGTATCTGGGCCAGTACTGCATCAACGGCATCACCTATTTCTTCCTGACCTGGTTCCCGGTGTATCTGGTGCAAGAGCGTGGCATGACCATTCTCAAGGCTGGTTTCATCGCTTCGTTGCCGGCGATCTGCGGCTTTATCGGCGGCGTGCTCGGTGGGGTGATTTCCGATTACCTGCTGCGCAAGGGCCATTCACTGACCTTCGCCCGCAAGGCGCCGATCATCGCCGGCCTGCTGGTGTCGAGCAGCATCGTGGCGTGCAACTATGTTGACGTGGAATGGATGGTCGTGGGCTTCATGGCGCTGGCATTCTTCGGCAAAGGGGTTGGCGCACTGGGCTGGGCGGTGGTTTCCGACACCTCGCCAAAACAGATCGCCGGTCTGAGCGGTGGTCTGTTCAACACCTTCGGCAACATCGCTTCGATTACCACGCCGATCGTGATCGGCTACATCATCAGCTCCACCGGTTCGTTCAAGTGGGCGCTGGTGTTCGTCGGTGCCAACGCACTGGTCGCGGTGTTCAGCTATCTGGTAATCGTCGGCCCGATCAAGCGTGTGGTCTTGAAAGAGCCGCCAGCGAAGGGTGGCAATGAAGTCACCGGTAATTTGTCTCAAGCGCATTCCTGAGGAGCGGCGTCATGCAGTTGATTGAACATTCCGACTCGCCGCGCTACATCCGCCTGCACGAGCGGGATAACGTTGTAGTGGTGGTCAACGATCAGGGCGTACCGGCCGGTACCGAGTTTGCCGATGGCCTGGTCACCGTGGATTTCGTACCGCAGAGCCACAAGGTCACCTTGGAGGATATTCCCCAAGGCGGCGCGGTGATTCGTTACGGGCAGATCATCGGTTACGCCTTGCAGCCGATCCGTCGCGGCAGTTGGGTCAAGGAAGATCAATTGCGCATGCCGACCGCGCCGCCGCTGGACAGCCTGCCGCTGTCCACCGACGTGCCGGACGCGCAGGCGCCGCTGGAAGGCTTCACCTTCGAGGGTTACCGCAACGCCGACGGCACCGTCGGTACGCGCAACATTCTCGGCATCACCACCACCGTGCAGTGCGTCACCGGCGTGCTCGATCACGCGGTGAAAAGGATCAAGGAAGAGCTGCTGCCCAAGTACCCGAACGTCGATGACGTAGTGGCGCTGACCCACAGTTATGGCTGCGGCGTGGCGATCACCGCCACCGACGCCTACATTCCGATCCGCACCGTGCGCAATCTGGCGCGCAACCCGAACCTGGGCGGCGAGGCGCTGGTGATCAGCCTGGGCTGCGAGAAATTGCAGGCCGGGCAGGTGATGCACGAGGACGATGCCTCGGTGGACCTCACTGATCCGTGGCTGTATCGCTTGCAGGACTCCAGTCACGGCTTCACCGAAATGATTGAGCAGATCATGGAACTGGCCGAAGTCCGTTTGAAGAAACTCGACCAGCGCCGCCGCGAAACGGTGCCCGCGTCCGAGCTGATTCTCGGGATGCAATGCGGCGGCAGCGATGCATTTTCCGGCATCACCGCCAACCCGGCGCTGGGTTATGCCTCGGATTTGCTGTTGCGCGCGGGGGCGACGGTGATGTTTTCCGAAGTCACCGAAGTGCGCGATGCGATCTACCTGCTGACCTCCCGGGCGCAGACGCAAACCGTCGCGCAAGAGCTGGTGCGCGAAATGGACTGGTACGACCGTTACCTGGCCAAGGGCGAGGCCGATCGCAGTGCCAACACCACGCCGGGCAACAAGAAGGGTGGCTTATCGAACATTGTCGAGAAGTCGCTGGGTTCGATCGTCAAGTCGGGCAGCAGCGCGATCAACGGCGTGCTCGGCCCGGGCGAGCGCTTCAAGCAGAAGGGTTTGATTTTCTGTGCGACGCCGGCCAGCGATTTTGTCTGCGGCACCTTGCAACTGGCAGCCGGGATGAACCTGCATGTGTTCACCACCGGGCGTGGCACACCTTACGGGCTGGCGATGGCGCCAGTGGTCAAGGTCTCGACACGAACCGAACTGGCGCAGCGCTGGCCGGATCTGATCGACATCGATGCCGGGCGCATTGCGACCGGGCGCGCGACCATCGAGGAATTGGGCTGGGAGCTGTTTCACTACTATCTGGATGTGGCGAGCGGCAAGCAACAGACCTGGGCGGAGAAGCACAAGCTGCATAACGACATCACCTTGTTCAACCCGGCGCCGATTACCTGAGACCGAGTTGCCTTGAAAAGATCGCAGCCTGCGGCAGCTCCTACCTTGGAATGCGTTTTTTCCTGTAGGAGCTGCCGCAGGCTGCGATCTTTTGATCTTCAATAGAGTTCAGTGGCTTATCATTAGCCCCCTATCGACGCTCACCCAAGGCTCTCCGGCATGCTGGCAATCTTTCTTGAAACCCTGAACATCACCGCGCCGGTGTTTGCCATGCTGTTTCTCGGTGTGCTGCTCAAGCGCATCGACTGGATCAACGACAACTTCATCCACACCGCCTCGTCGCTGGTCTTCAACGTCACCATGCCGGCGCTGCTGTTTCTCGGCATCCTCCATGCGGACCTGCACGCCGCGCTGCAACCGTCGCTACTGATCTACTTTTCCCTCGCTACCCTGGTGAGTTTCGCTGTCGCCTGGGGCTGGGCGATTTTCAGGTGTCCGCGTGAAGATCGCGGCATCTACACCCAAGGCGCGTTTCGTGGCAACAACGGCGTGATCGGTCTGGCGCTCGCCGCCAGCATGTATGGCGATTACGGCATCTCCCTCGGAGCGATTCTCGCGGCGCTGGTGATCCTGTTCTACAACACCCTGTCGACCATCGTCCTGGCGGTGTATAGCCCGGTGATCAAGTCCGATCCGTGGAGCATCTGCAAAAGCGTGTTCAGCAATCCGTTGATCATCAGCGTGATTTCCGCTGCGCCGTTTGCTTACTTCAAGATCGGACTGCCGGGCTGGCTGGAAACCTCCGGCCAGTATCTGGCCCAGACCACGTTGCCGTTGGCGCTGATTTGTATCGGCGGCACGCTGTCACTCGCGGCGTTGCGCAAGAGCGGCAAGATGGCGCTCAGTTCCAGTCTGGTGAAAATGGTCGGTTTACCCGTGCTGGCGACACTGGGGGCATGGTTGTGGGGCTTTCGTGGGGCAGAGCTGGGGATTCTGTTTCTGTACTTTGGCAGCCCGACGGCGGCGGCAAGTTTCGTCATGGCCCGGGCAGCGCAGGGCAATCATGAGCTGGCGGCGGCGATCATCGTGCTGACCACCTTGATGGCGGCGATTACCACCAATGTCGGGATCTTTGTGTTGCAGTGGGGTGGATGGATCTAAAGGCAAGATCAAAAGATCGCAGCCTTCGGCAGCTCCTACATGGAAATGCGGTCTCCTGTAGGCGCTGCCGAAGGCTGCGATCTTTTAGCTTTTCTGGTAAGTGTCGATCACTTCCTGCGCCGCGCGAAACGCATCGATCGCCGCCGGCACCCCGGCATACACCGCGCAATGCAGCAGCGCCTCGCGAATCTCCTCCACGCTGCAGCCATTGTTCAGCGCGCCGCGCACGTGGCCCTTCAACTCCTGGGGGCACTTCAATGCGGTCAGGGCGGCGAGGGTAATCAGGCTGCGGGTTTTCAGCGGCAAACCTTCGCGATTCCAGACTCCGCCCCACGCATGTTCATTGACGAAATCCTGCAACGGCTGGGTGAACTCAGTGGCGTTGCCCAGCGCGCGATCAACAAAGGCATCGCCCATGACCTGACGACGGATTTCAATCCCGGACTGCTTCGATTCGCTCATGGCACATCTCTCTTGTGGTGTTGGCGACGCCAGGCGCGGATCGACGTGAACAGCAGAAACGTCAGCAGCGCCGGCAAGACATAAAACAGCATCAAGCGCTCGAGCTTGCCGGCCAGCGGCATGCCGGTGGTGAACGAGACCACATGCAGCCCGTAGACCAGATACAAACCGAGCAGCAGCAAGCCTTCAGCCCGCGTCACGCGAT
This sequence comes from Pseudomonas sp. NPDC079367, assembly GCF_044542195.1. Taxonomy (NCBI): domain Bacteria; kingdom Pseudomonadati; phylum Pseudomonadota; class Gammaproteobacteria; order Pseudomonadales; family Pseudomonadaceae; genus Pseudomonas; species Pseudomonas sp. NPDC079367. The sequence continues at coordinate 4,715 of NZ_JBITTW010000032.1, read as the reverse complement.
AGCCGGAATAGAACACCGGCAGACACAGCGCAGCCACGGCGAGCATCACCGGCAGGTCGAAATCCAGCGCATTGGGCGATACGGACAACGGCGCCGGTGCGAGCAACGCGGTCAGCCCGAGCACCCCGAGCAGGTTGAACAGATTGGCGCCGATCACGTTGCCCACGGCAATGTCGCGCTGCCCGCGCAACGCGGCGATCAGCGAGGTCGCCAGTTCCGGCAGCGAGGTGCCGACCGCGACCACGGTCAGACCGATGACCCGTTCCGACAGGCCCAGGTCGGTGGCCACGGCCACAGCGGCGCCGAGCAGCAAACGACCGGCGAACACCAGCATGGCCAGGCCAGCGAGAATCATCAGCACACTGATCAGCCAGGATTGCCGAGTCTCCTGCGGTCGTGTGCCATGCGGGCGGGTCGAATGTCGCGACTGGCGCAGCAGCAAGCCGAGGTACAGCGCCAAGGCGCCGAGCAGCAGGATGCCGTCGAAACGCCCCAGGTCCTTGTTCCAGGCCAGGATGAATACCAGCAGGCTGGCGCCGATCATCAGCGGGATATCCAGGCGCACCAATTGTCGCGACACGCGCAGCGGGATGATCAGCGCCGACAGGCCGAGGGTCACCAGAATGTTGAAGATGCCGCTGCCGACCACGCTGCCGACGGCGATGTCGGGGTTGTCCGTCAGCGCCGCTTGCAGGCTGACGGTCATTTGCGGCGCGCTGCTGCCGAGGGCGACGATCGTCAGACCGATGATCAGCGGGCGCACATGCAGACGCTCGGCCAGACGTACGGCGGCGCGCACCATCAGCTCGGCGCCGATGATCAGAAGACACAGGCCGCTGAGCAGTTCGATGACGTTGATCAGCGGCAGATCGGCTAGTCCGAAAATGGTCGGTGCTCCATCAGTCGAGGGCCTGCACGCGAACCCGTGCGGTGCCGCTGCGCAGCATGCCGATTTCATCGGCGGCCTCGCGCGACAGATCGATCAGCCGGCCACGGGTGTGCGGGCCACGGTCATTGATGCGGACCACGACTGATTCGTCGTTTTTCAGGTTGGTGACTTTCACCCGCGTGCCGAACGGCAACTGGCGGTGGGCGGCAGTCAGAGAATGCTGGTTGAACGCTTCGCCGCTGGCGGTGCGTTTACCGTGGTGTCTGGCTCCGTAATAGGAGGCGACGCCGGTCTGGTCGTAACCGTGCGGGTCGATGGTGTCGGTACTGGCGCAACCGGCCAGCAGGGAGAGCAGGGCGCAGGCGCCGAGCAAACGTTTCATTGAAATACTCCAAAGTGATCGTTCCCACGCTCCGGCGTGGGAATGCATCCCGTGACGCTCTGCGTCATACCGCAATGGACGCGGAGCGTCCGGGGCGGCATTCCCACACAGAGCGTGGGAACGATCCCCGAGCGCGGGGCCGGAATCAGCCTTCGAGCTTGCTTTTCAGCAATTCGTTCACCTGCTGCGGGTTGGCCTTGCCTTTGGAGGCTTTCATGGCCTGGCCGACGAAGAAGCCGAACATTTTGCCGCGTTTGGCTTCGTCTGCCGCGCGGTACTGTTCGACCTGTTCGGCGTTGGCCGCGAGCATTTCGTCGAGCACGGCGGAGATCGCGCCGGTATCGGTCACCTGCTTCAGGCCACGCTTTTCAATGATTTCGTCAGCGTTGCCTTCGCCGTTGGCCATCGCTTCGAACACCACTTTGGCGATCTTGCCGGAGATGGTGTTGTCCTTGATGCGCTGCAGCATGCCGCCCAGCTGTTGCGCGGAAACCGGCGACTCGTCGATGTCCAGGCCCTGCTTGTTGAGCAGGCTGCCCAACTCGACCATCACCCAGTTCGCCGCCAGTTTCGCGTCGCCACCGATGGCCGCGACTTTCTCGAAGTAATCCGCTTGCTCACGGCTGGTGGCCAGCACGTTGGCGTCATAGGCCGACAGACCGAACTGGCTCTGGAAGCGCTCGCGCTTTTGCGGTGGCAGTTCCGGCAGGGTGGCGCGGACTTCGCCGAGGAACGATTCTTCGATGACCACCGGCAGCAGGTCCGGATCGGGGAAGTAACGGTAGTCGTTGGCTTCCTCTTTCGAACGCATCGGACGGGTCTCGTCCTTGTTCGGATCGTACAGACGGGTCTGCTGGATCACTTTGCCGCCGTCTTCGATCAGCTCGATCTGGCGCTGGATCTCGGAGTTGATCGCCTTCTCGATGAAGCGGAACGAGTTGACGTTCTTGATCTCGCAGCGCGTGCCGAATTCAACCTGACCTTTCGGACGGATCGACACGTTGCAGTCGCAACGCAGCGAACCTTCAGCCATGTTGCCGTCACAAATGCCGAGGTAACGTACGAGCGCGTGGATCGCCTTGACGTAAGCCACGGCCTCCTTGGCGCTGCGCATGTCCGGCTCGGAAACGATTTCCAGCAGCGGCGTGCCGGCACGGTTCAGGTCGATGCCGGTGGCGCCGTTGAATTCTTCGTGCAGGCTCTTGCCGGCGTCTTCTTCCAGGTGCGCACGGGTGATGCCGACACGTTTGACCGTGCCATCTTCCAGGGCGATGTCCAGGTGGCCTTTACCGACGATCGGCAATTCCATCTGGCTGATCTGGTAGCCCTTCGGCAAGTCCGGGTAGAAGTAGTTCTTGCGCGCGAACACGTTGTGCTGACCGATCTCGGCGTCAATCGCCAGACCGAACATCACTGCCATGCGCACCGCTTCCTGGTTCAGCACCGGCAACACGCCGGGCATGCCCAGATCGATCAGGCTGGCCTGAGTGTTAGGCTCGGAGCCGAACGTGGTGGAACTACCGGAAAAGATTTTCGACCGGGTGGTGAGCTGAGTGTGAATCTCCAGCCCGATCACGACTTCCCATTGCATGTGTGTCTCCTCAGAAGCCGGTTGGGGTGCGGGTGTGCCAGTCAGTGTTGAGCTGATACTGGTGGGCAACGTTCAACAGGCGGCCTTCCTGGAAATACGGCGCGAGCAACTGCACGCCCACCGGCAGACCGTCGACAAAACCGGCCGGCATCGACAGGCCCGGCAGGCCGGCGAGGTTGGCGGTGATGGTGTAGACGTCTTCCAGATAGGCAGCGACCGGGTCGCTGTTCTTCGCGCCGAGTTTCCAGGCCGGGTTCGGCGTGGTCGGGCCGAGGATGATGTCGACTTCATTGAACGCCGCCATGAAATCGTTCTTCACCAGACGACGGATCTTCTGCGCTTTCAGGTAGTAGGCATCGTAGTAACCGGCGGACAGCGCATAGGCACCGACCATGATCCGGCGCTGCACTTCAGGGCCGAAACCTTCGCCACGGGAGCGCTTGTACAGGTCGATGAGGTTTTCCGGGTTCTCGCAGCGGTGGCCGAAACGCACGCCGTCGAAACGCGACAGGTTCGAAGAAGCCTCTGCCGGGGCGATCACGTAGTACGCCGGAATCGCATGCTGCATGTTCGGCAGGCTGATTTCCTTGATGACCGCACCGAGCTTCTGCAACTGCTGGATGCTGTTCTGGATCAGTTCGGCGATGCGCGGGTCGAGACCGGCGCTGAAGTATTCCTTCGGCACGCCGATGCGCAGGCCTTGCAGGGAATCGCCGAGGCTGGCGGAGTAATCCGGTACTGGCTCATCGATGCTGGTCGAATCGTTCTGATCGAAACCGGCCATGCCTTGCAGCAGGATTGCGCAGTCTTCAGCGGTGCGCGCGAGCGGGCCACCCTGATCGAGGCTGGAAGCGTAGGCGATCATGCCCCAGCGCGAAACGCGACCGTAGGTCGGTTTCAGGCCGGTGAGGTTGGTGAATGCCGCCGGCTGACGGATCGAGCCGCCAGTGTCGGTGGCGGTCGCGGCAGGCAACAGGCGAGCAGCGACAGCGGCGGCCGAACCACCGGACGATCCGCCCGGCACGTGTTCCAGATTCCACGGGTTTTTCACCGCGCCGTACCAGCTCGACTCGTTGGCCGAACCCATGGCGAATTCGTCCATGTTGGTCTTGCCCAGTGTCACTGCACCGGCAGCGGCCAGTTTCGCGACCACGGTGGCGTCATACGGTGCTTTGAAGTTGTCGAGCATCTTCGAGCCGCAGCTGGTGCGGATGCCCTGGGTGCAGAGCAGGTCTTTGTGGGCGATCGGCGCGCCGAGCAGGGCGCCGCTCTCACCATTGGCCCGGCGTGCATCGGCGGCTTTCGCCTGCTCGATGGCCAGATCCTCGGTGAGGCTGATGAAACTGTTGAGCTGCGGGTCGAGCTGGGTGATACGCGCCAGCAGGACTTTGGTCAGCTCTTCGGAGGAAAACTTTTTATCGGCGAGACCGCGGGCGATCTCGGCCAGAGTCATTTGATGCATTGCAGGCTCTTTCCCTTTAGTCGATGACTTTCGGAACCAGATACAGGCCGTTTTCGACCGCTGGTGCGATGGACTGGTAAGCCTCGCGATTATTCGTCTCGGTCACCACGTCGGCGCGCAGGCGCTGACTGGCTTCCAGGGGGTGGGCCAACGGCTCGATACCGTCGGTATCAACGGCCTGCATTTCGTCGACCAGCCCGAGAATGCTGTTGAGGGCGGAAGTAATGTGCGGAAGATCGGCATCGTTGAGGCCAAGGCAGGCCAGGTGCGCGATTTTTTCCACGTCGGAGCGTTCTAGCGCCATCGGGATTCTCCAGTGGAAAACAGAACGGACGGCGTCCGTGTGTTAGATTGTCGGAACACTACCGCACTTCTACGGTCATAAGGCCGC
>NZ_JBITTW010000031.1:67428-69153 GCF_044542195.1 Pseudomonas sp. NPDC079367 | reverse complement strand
TCAGTTCACGCTCGATGTGAGCGCTTTCCGACAGGTCCACCAGCTTGACCACTTCGATCAGCTTGTTCAGGTTTTTGGTGATCTGCTCGATCACTTCATCGTGGCCCACGGTGGTCAGCGTCAGACGCGACAGGGTCGGGTCTTCGGTCGGGGCCACGGTCAGGCTTTCGATGTTGTAGTTGCGCTGCGAGAACAGGCCGACTACGCGAGACAGAGCGCCGGGTTCGTTTTCCAGAAGCAGGGAAATAATGTGCCGCATGATTAAGTACGCTCCGTCTTGCTCAGCCACATATCGCGCATGGAGCCGTCTTTGATCTGCATCGGGTAGACGTGCTCGCTGGTGTCGACCGCAACATCGATGATCACCAAGCGATCCTTCATCGCAAACGCTTCGGCCATCTTCGACTTCAAATCTTTCGATTCGGTGATGCGTACACCAACGTGGCCGTAAGCTTCAGCCAGTTTGATGAAGTCGGGCAGCGATTCCATATAGGAGTGTGAGTGACGGCTGCCGTAGCTCATGTCCTGCCACTGGCGAACCATGCCCAGCACACCGTTGTTGAGGATGACGATCTTCACCGGCAAGCCGTATTGCAGGCAGGTCGACAGCTCCTGGATGTTCATCTGGATACTGCCTTCGCCGGTGACGCAGGCAACGTCGTCGTCCGGGAAGCTCAGTTTGATGCCCATCGCTGCTGGCAGGCCGAAGCCCATCGTGCCCAGACCACCGGAGTTGATCCAGCGGTTAGGCTTGTTGAACGTGTAGTACTGCGCAGCGAACATCTGGTGCTGACCGACGTCGGAGGTCACAAAGGCGTCGCCCTTGGTCACTTCGCAGAGGGTTTCGATCACGGTCTGCGGCTTGATCTTGCTGCCGTCACCCTTTTCATAAGGGAACAGGCCGCGATCGCCACGCCATTCATCGACCTGCTTCCACCAGCTGGCTACGGACTCTTTGTTCGGGGTCTCGCCGATTTCCTTGAGGATCGCGACCATTTCGGTCAGGACACTTTCGACCGGGCCAACGATTGGCACGTCGGCCTTGATGGTCTTGGAGATCGACGCCGGGTCGATGTCGATATGGATGATCTTGGCGTTCGGGCAGAACTTTGCCGGGCCGTTGATCACCCGATCGTCGAAGCGTGCGCCCACTGCGAGGATCACGTCGGCATGGTGCATTGCCAGGTTGGCGGTGTAGCTGCCGTGCATGCCGAGCATGCCGATGAACTGACGGTCAGTGCCTGGGAAGGCACCCAGGCCCATCAACGTGTTGGTTACCGGCAGGTTGAGCATTTTCGCCAGTTCGGTCAGTTGCGCGGAGCCATTGCCGAGAATCACGCCGCCGCCGGAGTACAGCACCGGGCGCTTGGCCGCCAACAACATTTCCGCTGCTTTGCGGATCTGCCCGGAGTGACCGCGAACGGCCGGGCTGTAGGAGCGCAGCTTGGCTTTTTTCGGAAAAACGTATTCGAACTTTTCGGCCGGGTTGGTCATGTCTTTCGGGATGTCGACAACGACCGGGCCCGGACGACCGGATTGCGCCAGGTAGAAGGCCTTCTTCATGACTTCCGGGATTTCCGAAGCGTGCTTGATCATGAAGCTGTGCTTCACGATCGGCCGGGAGATGCCGATCATGTCGGTTTCCTGGAACGCGTCGGTGCCGACCATGGTGCTTGGCACCTGACCGGAAATAATCACCATCGGAATCGAGTCCATATAGGCGGT
>NZ_JBITTW010000031.1:0-67418 GCF_044542195.1 Pseudomonas sp. NPDC079367 | reverse complement strand
CGCCGGCTTTACCGGTGGCACGGGCGTAGCCGTCAGCCATATGGGTAGCCGCTTGTTCGTGACGAACCAGGATGTGGGTCACTTCCGGTTCTTTGAACAGGGCATCGTAAACATGCAGGAGAGCACCGCCTGGGTACCCGTAGATATATTTGACGCCTTCGTCACGCAAAAAGCGGACGAGCATCTCACCGCCAGATAAAAGCTCCACGTTGTTCACCTCTAAAACGCCAGAATACCGTCCACAAAAAAGGGGCGGGTCTTAATAGGTTTACTTCTCGGCAGAGCATGAGCGACGGTGGTCGCCGACTACGTCAGCACTGACTGAGCAAGTATTGGGATCGTCCCAAGTGTTGCGGGCCTTTCCCACCCAGCGCGAGGTAACGCGTTGCGGGTGTAACAGGTCGGCGCGGATGTGCGCCTCATGATCTACCGAGTGGGTCTGCTTCTGGCAGTCCCTCTACAGCGGACTTTGGATTCTTCTGTTTCGCCCTCTGCAAGTCAAGTCGTCTGTGTGGTTAATTGTGGGTAAGCACATGAGAACGCAAGAAAAAACCTGAAAAGCGCTACTCTGTTAGCGTCAATTGCGCAATTTTGCCAAGGAATCAGCATGCGAACGCTCCTCCTCACTCTGCTGATCGGCCTCAGCCCATGGTGCTCGGCCGCTCAAATCTACAAATGGGTCGATGCTCAGGGTGTCACGCATTTCGATGCGCAGCCGCCGCAGGGCCAACCGTCCACGACCGTGCAGACGCCCTCCTCGCCCACGCCGAGAGCTGCGCCGATGCCGGGTAGCGGCGTACTTGGCGATCAGAAAGCCATTGATGCGAAGGTGAAGAAACAGGTCGCCGAGCAGCAGGCGCAGCTCAAGGCGTTTTGCGAACAAGCACGCACGAACCTGGCGCAACTGCAGAACAATCCGCGTTTGCGTGAGGAGGTCGAAGGGGATTTGCGCAGGCTCGACGATGCGCAGCGTCAGGAGCGCATCGTCGAAGCGAAGAAGCAGATCGCCGAGAATTGCTCGTAATCGCGACGTCGGAACTTGTAGGAGCTGACGAGTGCAACGAGGCTGCGATCTTTTGATCCTGCTCGTCTAAAATCAAAAGATCGCAGCCTTCGGCAGCTCCTACAAAGCCCCTACAACTGTGGTCAGCGGGACGCGCTGATCAGCAGGTCGAACTCTTTGAGCAGTACCTGCAACTGACGATCCTTGCCGCCGAGATTGCGTTGGGCGAAAACCATCTCCGCCATTTCCTGAATGCCGGAGGCGCTCGGCAAGGGCAGATCCTGCTCAAGGATCATCTTCATGCGCGGCAGGAAGATCCATTGCAGCCACTGCTCGAAGTCCAGCGTGTCGACCGAAAACGGCTCGACACTGCTCAGGGCTTCGACCGATGGCTCAACCTCATCCCACCAGCCCTGGGTGCGCAACTCTCGTTCGATCAGCAATAGCTGATCGGCGATTTTCGGAAAGCGCGCATCCATCACAGGGAAACCTTGGCCTTCTGACGGGCAAGCGCGGCGCCGGCAGAATCACCTTGTTTCTCACGGGCCTGAGCGATCAATTCCCACAGGCTGGCTTGCAGATCCGGACGACCGTTGGCCATGGTCAGCGCACGACGGGCAAACTGCTCGGCTTGCGGCGCATCCCCCTGGGCCATGCGCACCTGCGCCAGACGGTAAAGCACCTGCGGCTCACGCGGGGCGACACGTTGCGCTCGCTCCAGGCTGGAAGAGGCACCGTTGAGGTCGCCGCCGGCCTGCTGTTGTTGCGCGGTGGTCAAAAGAGCGAGTACCGGGCCGTCCAGTTGCTCATCCGCCGACAGACCACCACCACTGCTGGCCGAAGGAATGCCGCTTGGTGTCGACGGCATGCTGTAGCCGCCGGAGTTGATCGGTGCCGACTCAACCGCCGATGGGTTGTAAGGCCCCGACGTGATCCCTCCGGATGCTGGGCCCGGGACGATAGGCGAAGAGCTGATCGGTGTCGACACCGCAGCACCGCCGCCCGGCACCATTACCACTACGCCGGTATCGCCTTGCGGAATCGCCTGAGTCTGGCCCTGCGCCGGGCGCTTGACCGTGGTCTGGCGGAAACCGCCATTGGCACCGATACGTTCGCTGTTGGAAACGGCTGTGCCCGAATCCACTACCGGAATCGAACCACGCTGTACGGTGGAGCAGCCGCTGAGCAAAGCCACGGCGGTCACCGCTGGAATCAACCACTTGTTCACTTGAAACCCTCTTTGCTTAATTCATCCAGCCCTTGACCCAGTCCATCACCGACTCCGGCGAGGCAGGTGTTTCGCTTGCGCACGCGGCGCCGGGTGGCGGTTCGCTGCCGCGAATATACGGCATCTGTACCGCGCCAGGGCAGTTGGCATCGGAGCCCTGTCCGGTGCGTGAATCGACCCAGGCCTGCACGACGTTGTCGGGCTGCGGCATGTCCAGTGGCAGCGGATCGGCCTTGCGCATGAAACTGGTCCAGACCTGCAGCGCACCGGTCGCCCCGGTGAACGGCGTCTTGCCGTTGTCATCGCGACCGAGCCAGACCACCGCCAGCAGATCCTGACTGAAACCGGCGAACCAGCTGTCACGCGAATCGTTACTGGTACCGGTCTTGCCCGCCAGCGTCAGGGTCTTGGGCAGCACGTTATAAACCGAACTGCCGGTACCTTCACGCATCACCCGCTGCATGGCGTTCTGGATCAGGTAGATGGAGGCCGGATCGAAACGCTGCTCGATCTGGAACGGATACCGCTTGAGCGGCTCGCCCTCGGCGGTCAATACGCTGCGAATCCCGCGCATCGGCGTATTGAAACCGCCGTTCGCCAGCGTCTGGTACATGGTCGCCACTTCGATCGGCGTCATGCCGCCAGCCCCCAGCAGCATCGATGGGAACGCCGGGAACTCACGGGTCACGCCCAGACGACCGAGGGTCTTGAGGACGTTCGGCACACCGACTTCCAGGCCCAGACGCGAGGTCGAGAGGTTGTAGGAATGCGCCAGGCCCTGATAGAGGAAAACCGTACCGTGGGAGCGTCGATCGTAGTTTTGCGGCTTCCACACCTGACCGTTAGCGCCTTTGACCGACAGCGGATCGTCGGACAGCCAACTGGTCAACGTGTATTGGCTCGGCTTCTCCAGCGCGGTCAGGTACACCGCCGGCTTGATCAACGAACCGATCGGGCGCACCGCATCGAGTGCACGGTTGAAACCGGCGTAACTGGCCTGACGGCTGCCGATCATCGCCTGGACTTCACCGGTTTCCGGATTGGTCACGACCATCGCCGCTTCGACGTCATCGGAGCCTTTGCGCCCGGACAGGCGTTTAAAAGTGTCGTTGACCGAGGCTTCGGCTTTCATCTGCAGTATCGGGTCGAAACTGGTGAAGATGCGCAGGCCTTCTTCGGTCAAGTCTTCGTCGCGGTAGTCTTCGCGCAACTGACGTTTGACCAAGTCGATAAAGCCCGGGAACGAGCTGTCGGCGAGCTTGCCGCGAGTAGTTACACCCAGTGGCATTTTCTTCGCTCCTTCGACCTGTTCGGCGGTTGCCACGCCCTGCTGGGCCAGCACGTCGAGAACCAGATTGCGCCGTTCCAGCGCGCGTTCCGGGTTACGACGCGGGTTGTAGTAGGACGGCCCCTTGACCATGCCGACCAGCAACGCCACTTGATGCAGTTTCAGCTCGGACAATGGCTGGCCGAAGAAGAACTGGCTGGCCAGACCGAAACCGTGCACCGCGCGCTGACCGTCCTGGCCGACGAAGACTTCGTTGAGGTAGGCCTCAAGGATTTCCTTCTTGTCGTAGTGCAGCTCGAGCAGCAACGCCATCATCGCTTCGGTGAGCTTGCGGGTCAGGCTGCGTTCGCTGGTCAGGTAGAAGTTCTTCACCAACTGCTGAGTCAGCGTACTGCCGCCCTGGGTCATCTTGCCGCCGGAGGTGTTGATCCACACGGCGCGGGCGATCGATTTCGGCGACACGCCCCAGTGGCTGTAGAAATCGCGGTCTTCAACGGCGATCAGAGTTTCGAGCAGGTACGGCGGCACCTGATCGAGTTTGATCAGGATGCGGTCTTCAAGATTTTTCGGATAAATGCCGCCGATCATCAGCGGCTCGAGGCGTACCACCGACAGCTTAGAGCCATTGGTCGCGGACAGCTCGGCGACGTAATCGCCGGAGAAGCGCACGCGCACCGGCTGCGCTTTCTCCAGCCCTTCATAAAACTGGAAGCCACGGGTGTTCAGGTCAACCGTATTGCCACTCACGGCAGCGGCGCCGGGGCCGTTGCTCACGGCTTCGCGGCGATAGCCGAGGGCATCGAGTTCGGTGAGGAAATCGTCCTTGCTGAGCTTCTGCCCGACGAACAGCTCAAGCGGGCGCGCGTACACCTTGGCCGGGATGGTCCAGCGCTTGCCGGAGAATTTCTCCTGCACCACGGCATCGAGGTAAACGGCGAAGCCGGCCAGCACTACAAGGCCGACCAGGCTGAGTTTAATGGCCCAGCTCAACCATGGGCTGAGGCCCTTGGCTGGTGGTTTTTTCTTGGTACGGGGGGATCGGGATCGAGTCATGGCGGCGGATTATACGCACTTTATCGATCCTCAACAGGCACGCGCAGAGGTTTGCGTCAGGCGGGCAAGCAGCCATAATGGCCGCCTCGAATTCCCCCGTCTCTGAAGGATCGCCCGTGAGCCAGTCCCTGATCGCTGCCCTGCAAAACCCGGCCCTCTACCCGCATCCCGTCGAAGGATTTCAGGTCATCGAAACCCACATTTCGTGGGTGATTCTCACCGGTCCCTTTGCCTATAAAGTGAAAAAGCCGGTGAATTTCGGCTTCCTCGACTTCACCAGCCTCGATGCACGCGCACATTTCTGTGCGGAAGAGCTGCGTTTGAACCAGCGTTTGACCGCTGATTTGTATCTGGACGTGTTGCCGGTCACCGGCAGCGTCGAAGCACCGCAATTGGGTGGCGACGGCCCAGCTATCGAATACGTGCTGAAAATGCGCCAGTTCCCGCAGAGCGGCTTGCTCAGCACCCTGCAAGCCAATGGCGAGCTGACCACTCAGCACATTGATGCGCTGGCCGAGCAGATCGCCCATTTCCATCTCAACGCCCCGAAAGTCCCGGCCGAGCACGACGCTGGCACGCCAGATAGCGTGATGGCGCCGGTCGCGCAAAACTTCGAGCAGATCCTGCCGTTCCTCAGCGACAAGAATGACCTGCTGCAACTCGAGGCGCTGAAAGCCTGGGCCGAAAGCAGCTTCGAACGCCTCAAACCATTGTTCGCACAGCGCAAGGCCCAAGGTTTCTCCCGCGAATGCCACGGCGACATCCACCTGGGCAACGCCACTGTGATCGACGGCAACGTGGTGATCTTCGATTGCATCGAGTTCAACGAGCCATTCCGATTCACTGACGTTTGGGCCGACACCGGTTTCCTCGCCATGGACCTGGAAGACCGTGGCCTGAAATCGCTGGCGCGTCGCCTGATCAGCCAGTACCTGGAACTGACTGGCGACTATCAAGGCCTGGAAGTGCTGAACTTCTATAAAGCCTATCGCGCGCTGGTACGGGCCAAAGTGGCGCTGTTCAGCATGCCGGCAGAGGCGACTGCGGTGCAACGCGCCACCACCCTGCGTCAGTACCGCAACTACGCCAACCTGGCGGAAAGCTACAGCACCATTCCTTCGCGTTTCATGGCCATCACCCACGGCGTTTCCGCTGTCGGCAAGAGTCATGTGGCCATGCGTCTGGTCGAAGCACTGGGCGCAATCCGTCTGCGTTCCGATGTCGAGCGCAAGCGTCTTTTCGGTGAGCAGACCGTAGCCAACGAGGTGCAGGCCGGCATTTACAGCGCCGATGCCAGTGCCGCGACGTACGCGCACCTGCATGAGATCGCCGAGGTGATTTTGCACGCCGGGTTCCCGGTGGTGATCGACGCGACCTATCTCAAGCGTGAGCAGCGCGACAACGCCGCGAAGATTGCCGAAGCCACCGGCACGCCGTTCCTGATCCTCGACTGCAACGCCCCGCAAGCAGTCATCGAGAGCTGGCTGGCGATGCGTCAGGCCGATCAGAAAGATCCGTCCGACGCCACCCTGGCAGTGATCGAAGCGCAACAGGCCAATCGCGAAGCGTTGACGCCGGAAGAAATCCTGCGTAGCAAACGCGTGCAGACCAATGAATCCGGCACGCTGGACACCGTGGTGGCGCAGATTCGTCAGCGCCTGCCAGGCCTGTAAAAAACTATTTCGGCCGTGAAGCCCTTGCTCGCTTCACGGCCGTCAAATAGTGGCACTATACTGGCGTCATAAAACCAACAGGTGATCTGACATGAGCCAGCCGAAACTGCTCGACACTCCGCTTTACGCCCTGCTGCACAAAGATGACGTCGCAGGCTTCAACAAGGAACGCCCGCAGGATGGCCCGATCGACCTGGTCGGCGGCGATTTCCGTGGTCTGGACCTGCGTGAACTGAACGCCGATGGCGTGGATTTCCGCGATGCGTATTTCCGCTCCGCCGATCTGCGCGGCATCGACTTTCGCAAGGCCTCGCTCGAAGGCGCCAGCCTCGCCCACGCGCAAATCTCCGGGGCGTACTTTCCGCCGGAGCTGAGTGCCGACGAGATCTTGATGTCGATGAATTTCGGCACGCGGTTGCGTTATCGCACCCGCTGATATTCGCAAATCTCCCTGAACCCACGCCCTTTCCCTGTGGGAGCGGGCTTGCCCGCGAAGGCGTCGGGACAGTCGACACTTCTGTGTGATTGACCCGCCGCCTTCGTGAGCAAGCCCGCTCACGCATTTGTTTCTGCATTTCCTCCCGTCTTCCTGCGTTCGCAGGCATTTCATTACCCTTTCTTAGAAGCTTTTGCGTCGAATCCGACCAAACAACCACGCTTTTCCTACTGATGGCTACACTCCTGAGAAGCTCGCCCACGCACCATTCGGCCGTCGCAAGGAGGCTTGATGAATGATGAACTGCAACACCTGAAAAATCTTGGCAAGACGTCGGCGCAATGGCTGCATGCCGTGGGCATCCACAGCGCCTCGGATTTGCGTCGCCTCGGTGCAGTGGATGCCTATCGGGCCGTGCGTACTCGGGGGTTTCGCGCATCGAAAGTGTTGTTATATGCGATCGAAGGCGCGTTGATGGATGTGCACTGGAACGACATCCCCACCGAGCGCAAGGATGCCCTGAACAAGCAGCTCGAAGCCATTTCTGCGCGCCACAAGAACTGAACAGGCGCTGACGCCATGTATCTACTCGGTGAACGACCGGCCCATGCCGATGCATTGATCAATCGCTTGCAGAGTATTCCTGGGCAGTGGCTGCAGGATTTGTCGCCATGCGCCCCCGTCATCGAACTGGAGGCAACGGATAATCTGTTTGCGCAGGTGCCCGGCGACCAGCTGTTTATGCTGATCGAGGGCGTTGTGCATGGCTGTGTCGCGGGCCGCGCGCTGTTCTACTGGCAGGAAGGTGATCTGCTCGGCCTGCAACAGGGCGAAGAATGGAACGACTGCCGCTTGTGCAGCGACGGGGCCTTGCGCCTGCTGCCCTATCGGCGTGGCGAAGTTCTGCAGCATGTGCATGCCGAGCCTGACCGAACGGAACAGTTTCTGAGCTACTTGCTCGGGCAAATGGCGCTGCTTGCCCACGCCGTGGCGGAGTTGAAACCGCGCGAGTTTCGCAGCACCAACGGCTTCAAACGCGTTGAGGCCGGCGCCATGCTGATCCAACAGGGCGATTCGGCGGACCATGTCTTCGTCCTGATCGATGGACACGCCGAGGCATTCGTCGACGGGCACAAGGTCGGCGACGTGCCCAGGGACGAGATTTTCGGCGCGATGGCGTTGTTCACTGGGGAGCCGCGCAACGCCACGGTAGTGACGTCAGAGCCGAGCACGGTGATGTTGATTCCGGGTGATCAATTTTTGAGCATGGTCCGCAGTAATCCAAAGATCGCGCACAGCCTCATCGAAGGTATGGCTCGACGTATCGGCCAGTTGAATCGACAGATCACCCAATTGACGATGCGTCGCGACTAGTGCCAACCCCTGTTTCACGGGGCTTCGCGGGCGTTCGTAAAACTAAATTACAGATTTGCAAAAACAGCGGTTGACGCGGTAATGAGAATCGCTATGATTATCACAACTGGTCGCGAGATCAGTCGATATTCTGAAAAGCCCTTGGTTCGGACTCTCAGATTATCTCCTCATCAGGCTAATCACGGTTATTTGACCCGGTTTTTACCGGGTCTTTTTTTGCCTGTGGAAAAGTCATTTGGCGAATTGCTTGCGCATCTGTTCGCAATAATCCGGCTTCGGCGTGGCCGGCGTGTACCAGACGTAATCGGCCATCGCCGCCGTTACCGCATCGCCCTGCTCGGCCAGCATCAACACGGTCGGTGCCTCGCCAGCGCCGAGATCCTGCACATGCAGCGGCACACCAACATCTTTGCGCGCATGCCACGCACCGGCCAGCAGGATCGTAGGGATCGGTGCCGCCAGCATGCGTTCGGCCATCCGTCGATCACGCTGCTGCTGGATCGCCAACATTGCCGGCATCTGTGATTCAGGCAGCAAGCCGCAGTGAGACTCACTGATTTGCCCAAGCAAAGTTTTTTTAACCGAAAGCGAATTGCTGCGCGGACCGTTCAGAGCCGGTGGATTGTGGTAGAACGCGCGGGTTTCGCTGTCGTCAAGATTGGCCGCCAGCAGCGAATACGGCTGCGTCAGGGCGAAGCGCACGATCGGCCCGTAGAGATTCCAGTCCCAGCCATCCTGCCAGGCCAATGCAGCAGGCAGATCTGCCGGAACGGATTTCGACTGGCGCAACGCATCGACTTTCGCTTGTTGATCCGGCGTGAGCATTTCCAATAGCAGACTGCCTTGCGCTCGTTGCTCGCCGAGCGCCTGCAAAAGCCACAACTGCGCCGCATGATGATCGGCATTGTCGTGCTGTTCACCCATGATCAAGCGCTCCGGCTCAGCCAGACGCGTCAGTAATTGCTGCGCGCTTAGCACCTCGCCGTTGCGCAGATCACGGATCTCACCGCTCACCGGCGGAGCCGCCATGTGCTGACACCCCGCAAGCAACAGCAGCGCCAACCACCACATTCCACGCATGCGACACCTCGATGACGAATTCAGCGGGCGATGATCAGCGGATGCCCACGCTCCGGGTGCGGCTGTACCAAAACCTCCAGGCCGAACACCGCTTTGAGCGTGTCCGGACGCAGCACCTGCCGCGGGGTATCCAGCGCAACCGGACGGCCGTCCTCCAGCAACAGCACCCGATCACAATAGCGTGCTGCCAGATTCAGATCATGCAGGATCACCAGCACTGCCGCGCCGCGATCGGCGAACTCGCGCACCGCTTGCAACGTGGTGTGCTGATGCAGCGGATCGAGCATGGATGTCGGTTCGTCGAGCAACAAGACTTGCCCTGCCTGCCCCGGCCACAGCTGCGCCAGTACCCGCGCCAGGTGCACGCGCTGACGCTCGCCACCGGACAATGCCAGATAACTGCGCCCACTCAGGTGACCGGCATCGGCGGCGGCCAGCGCCGCCGCGACAATCTCGTCGTCACGCACGCGCCCGGTCTGGTAAGGCAAACGGCCCATGCCGACGACCTCTTCGACGGCGAAGGCAAAGTCCAGTGTCGAAACCTGCGGCAACACCGCCAGTCGTTGCGCCCGTTGCGGTCCGCTCCAGTGACTCAACGCCTGACCATCCAGCGAGACGTCGCCGTCACTGGCGAGCAACTCACCACACAATGCACCAAGCAACGTGCTTTTCCCGGCGCCGTTCGGCCCCAGCACGCCAAGCACTTCACCGGGCTCGAGTTGCAGCGTGACCCCGCTGAGCACAGCCTTGCGGCCACGGCGGACATGCACATTGTGCGCAGACAACATCAGGCACGCCCTCGCAGCAGCAGATAAAGAAAGAACGGCGCGCCGATGAACGCGGTGACAATGCCGATCGGCAACTCCGCCGGCGCCAACGCCAGGCGCGCCACCAGATCGGCCAGCAACAACAGGCTCGCACCCGCCAGAACAGAGGCCGGCAACAGAACTTTGTGATCGGGGCCGGCCAGCAGGCGCACCAAGTGCGGGACCACCAGCCCGACAAAACCGATCATGCCAGCCGCAGCCACCGCCGCGCCGACACCCAGCGCGGTGCAGAACACCAGTTCGCGCTTGAGCCGTTCGACATTGATGCCTAGATGACCGGCCTCGGATTCGCCGAGCAACAAGGCATTCAATGCCTTGGCCCGACGCGGCAGCCACAGCGCGACGCCGATGGAGATGATCAGCAGTGGCCACAGCCGCGCGTAACTGGCGCCATTAAGGCTGCCGAGGTTCCAGAAGGTCAGGGTGCGCAGCGTGGCGTCATCGGCCAGATAAGTGAACAGACCGACCGCCGAACTGGCCAGCGCCGTCAGCGCGATACCGGCCAACAACATGGTCGCCACATGCGTCTGACCGTTGCGCCGGCCCAGCCGATAGACCAGCGCCGTCACTCCGAGCCCGCCGAGAAACGCACACACCGACAACAGATACGGCCCGAACCACTCCGGCAGGCCGCCAAAGAACGATCCGCCGACAATCGCAATCGCTGCGCCGAGTGCCGCGCCACTGGACACCCCGACCAGCCCCGGATCGGCCAGCGGATTACGAAACAAGCCCTGCATCGCCACCCCGGACAGCGCCAGCACGCCTCCGACCGCCAACCCGAGCAAGGTTCGCGGCAGGCGGATCTGGCCGAGAATCAGCTCAGCCTGCTCCAATCCTTGCGGCGCCAATGGCACGCCGATCAGACGCAGCGCCGCGCGCAAGGTATCGAACAACGGCAGGCTCACCGGCCCCAGCGCCAGCGACAGCCAGATCGCCAGCAGACACACCAATGTCAGGCCGATAAACAAGCCACGGGGTCTGACCAGTATGGTCATTGGCCGCCCTTGGCGGGGTAGAAACCGTCAGTCAGGGTCCTCAGTGCTGCCGGCAGCCGCGGCCCGAGTCCGCCAACCAGCAACGTCGGATCCAGCTCCATTACCCGTCCGGCCTTGGCCGCACGGCTGGAATTGAGAATCGGATTTTCCTTGAACAACGCGGTTTTTGCCGCTTCGCCCGTCAACGCTCGGTCGGCGAACACCAGCACTTCGGGATCGAGGCTGGCGAGAGATTCCACTGAAAACGGTTTGTAGCCGGTATGCGTCGCAAGATTGTGCCCGCCGGCCTGTTGCAGCAGCCAATCGGCGGCAGTGTCCTTGCCGGCGATCAACGGCTTGCCGCCGGCGTGCCCAACCAGCAGCAACACGTCCGGGGCTTTGCGTGTGGTTTGCACTTGGGCAACTCGCACTTCCTGCGCTTGGAGTTGCTGTTGATAAGTCTGCAGCAGTTGCGCCGCTTCCTCTTGCGCACCGAGCAACTGGCCCAGATGAGTGACATTCTTTTCCAGCGTCGGCAGATCAGGCTGTGCCGAGAACAACTCGACATTCACCTTGGCGGCTTTGACTTGCGCCAAAACCGGCGGCGGGCCCATTTCTTCGGTGCCGATCAGAATGTCCGGGCGCAGGCTCAAGATGCCTTCGGCCGACAGGCTGCGCTGATAGCCAATGCTAGGCAGCGCCTGCATCGATTCGGGATGCTGACTGGTGGTGTCGACCCCAACCAGCTTCGACTCGCCGCCCAACGCGCTGACCCATTCCGACAGCGCGCCGCCGGCGCTGACCCAGCGTTGCGGTAAATCCGCTGCGGCCGCCTGATGGCTGAGCAAAAGGCCGGCGCACAGCATGGCAACGCGGGTTTTCGGGCGCATATACAGCTTCCTTGAACAAGGTTTCCCGGGCATCGGCGCAGCGAGCCAAGTATCCTCGGCAACGGCCAGACTCCCTTTGGGAGAAGGCCGCCATTTGATAATTGTTTGCATTTGAACGTCAAGCTCGGACATATCCAGACACGAGCGGACACTAGAGGATAGCCATGAAGTTCCTTTGCACCGGCTGCGATTTGGCCGAGGCCGACAGTCGCGGTTTCGTTATCGAAGGCAAAAAGCTGTTTGCCGTGCGTCGCGGCGGGCAGGCCTACGTTTATCTCAATCGCTGCCCGCATCGCGGCGTCGGACTTGAATGGCAGCCCGACCAGTTTCTCGACCCGAGCAACAGCCTGATCCAGTGCGCCAGCCACGGCGCACTGTTTCTGATCGAGGACGGCGAGTGCGTTGCCGGCCCGTGCGCCGGGCAATCGCTCACGGCGATCAAATGCCGGGAAGATACACAAGGCGTGTGGGTCGATGTTTAACCGTTCAGCCGCACATCAAGTCGACGGTCGATGACCATCTCTTCATGGTCGAGACGCACGCCGTAAGCCAGCACCTCGACACCGCAGGCGACCGCCTCACGTAACGCCTCGGCGTAAGCCCAATCAATCTCCTCGGCCGGGCGCACGGCGTCAATGCCGGTGAGGTTCACACAGTAAAACTGCACCGCCCGAATGCCGTCGCGCGCCAGATGCGCCAGCTCACGCAGATGCTTGGCGCCGCGCTGGGTCACCGCATCGGGAAACGCCGCTACCGCCGTGCCGTCGAAGCCGAGGGTGACGCTTTTCACTTCGACATACGCCGGGCCGCTGGGATATTCGAGGCGGAAGTCGATGCGGCTTTTTTCCTGCCCGTACGCAACTTCACGCTTCAATGCGGTAAACCCGGCCAGTTCGGTGATCACACCGGCCTGCAAGGCTTCCTCGACCAGACCATTGGCGCGCCCGGTGTTGACGCAGAACAGCCGACCCTGCGGGGTTTCGCCAATCTCCCAAGTGCCAGGCAATTTGCGTTTCGGGTCGTTGGAGCGACTGAACCAGACCTGCCCGCCCTCGACTTGGCAATTGAGCATCGAACCGGTGTTCGGACAGTGAATGGTCAGCAACTCGCCGCTAACGGTTTCGATATCGGCAAGAAAACGCTTGTAGCGACGGATCAGTCGCGCCTCTTCCAGAGCTGGATAAAAGCGCATCAGCCTTGCCAGCTCTTCAAACCGCGCGCGATGCGCTCCACGGCTTCCTGTAAACGTGCGAGGTTTTGTGTGTAAGCGAAGCGCACGTGATGGCCGGCCTGGTAGCGGCCGAAATCCAGTCCGGGTGTGAAGGCGACGTGCTCGGTTTCGAGGAAATGTCGGCAGAACGCGAAGGCATCACCGCCGAAACGGCTGATATCGGCGTACAGGTAAAACGCGCCTTCCGGCTCAACGGCGATGTTGAAACCGAGTTCACGCAGCGCCGGCAGGAGGAAGTCGCGACGGCGCGCAAATTCGGCGCGGCGCTCTTCAAGAATCACGATGGTGGCCGGCTCGAAACAGGCCAGCGCTGCGTACTGCGCCATGCTCGGCGCGCTGATGTAGAGGTTCTGCGCGAGTTTTTCCAGTTCGCTGACCGCCGCGTCTGGCGCCACCAGCCAGCCCAGGCGCCAACCGGTCATGCCGAAATACTTGGAGAAACTGTTGAGGACAAAAGCGTTGTCATCGACTTCCAGCACACTGCCGGCATCAGTGCCGTAGGTCAGGCCGTGGTAGATCTCGTCCACCACCAGATGCCCGTGTCTGGCTTTGATCGCTGTGGATAACCCGGCCAGTTCATCACGAGTCAGCAAAGTGCCCGTCGGGTTGGCCGGCGAAGCGACAAGGGCGCCGACACTGTCGTGATCCCAATGCCGCTCGATCAGATCCGGGGTCAATTGGTAACGCACCTCCGGCCCGACCGGCACCAGTTGCGCCGCACCTTCGACCAGCCGCAAGAAATGCCGATTGCACGGGTAGCCCGGGTCGGCGAGCAGCCAGTGTTTACCCGGATCGACCAACAGGGCACTGGCGAGCAACAGCGCGCCGGAGCCGCCGGGTGTGATCAGAATCCGCCGCGGGTCAATATTCAGGCCGTAGCGCGACTGGTAAAACCCGGCGATCGCCTCGCGCAGTTCGGGAATGCCACGGGCAGCGGTGTAGCGAGTCTTGCCCGCCGTCAACGCAGCTTGTCCGGCGCGGATGATCGGTTCGGCGGTGGTGAAATCCGGCTCGCCGATTTCCAGATGAATCACGTCGTGGCCTTCAGCCTGCAATTCATTGGCCCGCGCCAGCAGCGCCATCACATGGAACGGTTCGATCGCACGACTGCGCGCACTGTAGGGGGCCATTGGATTGCCTTCGACAGGAAAAAAGAGACGATTCTACCTGTCTGCCGGAACGAGCGAGAACCCGTGAAGGTCACAGCCTCAAGAACGCTGGACTGTAACGATCTGAACGTACGCTCCAGGATTGACTAAAATCAGTGATTGAACAGGTCTCCAACCCCACAGACACGGCTTGCCAAACATCTGCAAGCGCCACCCGCCGGGGGCTCGACATCCGGGAGTAGCGCAGGCTGATTTGATCTGGTAAGTTCGCCCGCTTGCAGCCGCAGGGCCGGCAGGTGTCGGTGATGGAGCAATCCTGCGCAATGGATTACAAGAGTAGAGGCGGTCTATTTCATGTCCACCCAAGCAAAGCAACAGCAGCAAGCGACGATCAGCGGCTTCGAACCTTACGTTCCGAAGGCGGGTGAAGAGTACATGGGCGCCCCGATGCGCGCGCATTTCACCAAGATCCTGAACAAGTGGAAACTGGACTTGATGCAGGAAGTCGACCGTACGGTTGATCACATGAAAGACGAAGCGGCCAACTTCCCCGACCCGGCCGACCGTGCCAGCCAGGAAGAAGAATTCGCCCTCGAACTGCGCGCCCGCGATCGCGAGCGCAAGCTGATCAAGAAAATCGACAAGACGTTGCAACTGATCGAAGACGAAGAGTACGGCTGGTGCGAGTCCTGCGGCATCGAGATCGGCGTCAAGCGCCTCGAAGCCCGTCCGACTGCGGATCTGTGCATCGACTGCAAGACCCTGGCGGAAATCAAGGAAAAGCAGGTCGGCAAGTAATCTCGATCTGAACGAAAAACGGAGCGTGCGAACGCTCCGTTTTTGTTTGTGCGGTTCCTGCTTTTGTGGGAGGGGGCTTGCTCCCGAATGCGGTGTGTCATTCAACATCCAGGTTGTCTGAACTGACGCTTTCGCGAGCAAGCCCGCTCTCACAGGGGTAACCTGCGTAAATTCTGAATAGCTCTTATCGCCTCCATGACTGCCAAGACATCCCTCGCCTACATCGGCCGCTTTGCCCCTACCCCCAGTGGTCACCTGCACTTCGGTTCGCTGGTTGCTGCGCTGGCGTCCTATCTCGATGCCCGCTCGGTTGGCGGGCGCTGGCTGGTGCGCATGGAAGATCTCGACCCGCCGCGCGAAGAGCCCGGTGCGCAAGCGGCGATTCTCAAGGCGCTGGAGAGTTACGGCTTCGAATGGGACGGCGAAATGGTGCGCCAGAGCGATCGGAATGCGGCCTACGCCGAGGTGCTCGACAGGCTGTTCAATCACGGTCTGGCCTATGCCTGCACCTGCTCGCGAAAACAACTGGAGCCGTATCACGGCATTTATCCGGGGTTTTGCCGCAACGCCGGCCACGATCAGCACGACGCCGCGATCCGCCTGCGCGTGCCGGAGCTTGAATACCACTTTATCGATCGCGTGCAGGGCGAATACCGCCAGCACCTGGGCCGCGACGTCGGCGACTTCGTCATTCGTCGGCGCGACGGTCTATACGCCTATCAATTGGCGGTGGTGCTCGACGACGCCTGGCAAGGCATTACCGACATCGTCCGTGGCGCCGATCTGCTCGATTCCACGCCGCGACAGCTGTATCTGCAGGAACTGCTCGGTATGAAACAGCCGCGCTATCTGCATCTGCCGCTGATCACCCAACCGGACGGCAACAAACTCGGCAAGTCCTACCGCTCGCCACCGCTTGAAGCCGATCAGGCCACGCCGTTGCTGCTGCGGGCCTTGCGCGCGCTGGGGCAGAATCCTGGCAGCGAGCTGGCGCACGCTTCGCCGCGCGAACTGCTGGCCTGGGGCTGCGCGCACTGGGATGCCGAAAAGATCCCGCGCACACTGACCCTGCCCGAAGCGCAACTGCAATGACGACACTTGCAGTCGCGCGCCCATCCGTTACCATCGCCGCACGTTTTCGGGCACGTGCATAAAAAAGAGAGGCCGGGATGTACATCTATCGCTTGGTCCTGCTTTTGGTCGTCGGGATCTACCTGTTCTCCCCCGCCATCATGGATTGGTGGATCGACGCGACGGGCGCCTGGTATCGCCCTTATCTGCTCTGGCTGATCCTGATTGTTGTGACCTTCATCCTGCAGAGCCAAAAAGATGCCGATGAGCTTTAGCCTGACCCAGATGATCCTGATCAGCGCCGCGTACCTGGCGGCGCTGTTCGGCGTTGCCTGGGTCAGCGAACGGGGCATGATCCCGCGCGCGATCATTCGCCACCCGTTGACCTACACCTTGTCGCTGGGGGTTTACGCCAGTGCCTGGGCGTTCTACGGCACAGTGGGCCTGGCCTATCAGTACGGTTACGGCTTTCTGTCCAGCTATCTCGGCGTGTCCGGTGCGTTTCTGCTGGCGCCGGTGCTGCTATATCCGATCCTGAAGATCACCCGCACCTATCAACTGTCGTCGCTGGCCGACCTGTTTGCCTTCCGCTTTCGCAGCACTTGGGCCGGTGCGCTGACCACGATTTTCATGCTGATCGGCGTGCTGCCGTTGCTGGCCCTGCAGATCCAGGCAGTGGCCGACTCCATCGGCATCCTGACCGGCGAGCGCGTGCAGAGCCGCGTGGCGCTGGCGTTCTGTGCGCTGATCATTCTGTTCACGATTTTCTTCGGCTCCCGGCATATCGCCACGCGCGAGAAACATGAAGGGCTGGTGTTCGCGATTGCCTTTGAGTCGATCATCAAACTGATCGCCCTCGGCGGCGTTGGCCTGTATGCGCTGTATGGCGTGTTCGACGGCCCGCAACAACTCGAATTGTGGCTGCTGCAGAACCAGACTGCCCTCGCTGCTCTGCACACGCCGTTGCAGGAAGGCCCGTGGCGCACGCTGTTGTTGGTGTTCTTCGCCTCGGCGATCGTGATGCCGCACATGTATCACATGACTTTCACCGAAAACCTCAACCCACGCTCGCTGGTCAGCGCCAGTTGGGGCCTGCCGCTGTTTCTGCTGCTGATGAGTCTCGCCGTACCGCTGATTCTCTGGGCCGGGCTGAAACTGGGTGCTACCACCGACCCGGAATATTTCACCCTCGGCATCGGCATCGCCGCCAACAGCAAACCGCTGGCTTTGCTTGCCTACGTCGGTGGTCTGTCCGCTGCCAGCGGCTTGATCATCGTCACCACGCTGGCTTTGTCGGGCATGGCGCTGAACCATCTGGTGCTGCCGCTCTATCAGCCGCCGGCCGAGGGCAATATCTACCGCTGGCTGAAATGGACCCGCCGGGCGCTGATCGTGGCGATCATCATGGCCGGTTTCGGTTTCTACCTGATGCTCGGCGTCGAACAGGATCTGGCCAACCTCGGCATCGTCGCGTTCGTTGCGACCCTGCAATTTTTGCCCGGGGTGTTGTCGGTGTTGTACTGGCCGACCGCCAACCGCCGCGGCTTCATTGCCGGTCTGTTGGCGGGGATCACGGTCTGGGTGGTGACCATGCTGCTGCCGCTGGTCGGCAATCTGCAGGGTTTTTACATTCCGCTGCTGAACATGATCTACGTGCTCGACGACACCAGCTGGCACATGGCGGCCATTGCCTCGCTGGCCGCCAACGTGTTGATGTTCACTTTGATTTCGCTGTTCACCAACGCCAGCCCGGAAGAAGCCAGCGCGGCCGAAGCCTGTGCGGTGGACAACGTGCGCCGCCCGCAACGTCGAGAGCTGCACGCCGCCTCTCCGCAGGAGTTCGCTACGCAACTGGCCAAACCGCTGGGTGCCAAGGCTGCGCAGAAGGAAGTCGAGCAAGCGTTGCGCGACTTGTATCTGCCCTTCGACGAGCGCCGCCCGTACGCCTTGCGCCGTTTGCGCGACCGCATCGAGGCCAACCTGTCCGGGCTGATGGGCCCGAGCGTGGCCCAGGACATGGTGGAAACCTTCCTGCCGTACAAGGCGGGTGGCGAAAACTACGTCACCGAAGACATTCACTTCATTGAAAGCCGGCTCGAGGATTACCACTCGCGCCTTACCGGGCTTGCCGCCGAACTCGATGCGCTGCGCCGCTATCACCGCCAGACCTTGCAGGAACTGCCGATGGGCGTCTGCTCGTTGGCCAAGGATCAGGAAATCCTGATGTGGAACAGGGCCATGGAGGAACTCACCGGGATTGCCGCGCAGCGTGTCGTCGGCTCGCGCTTGAGTACCATTGGCGAGCCATGGAAAGATCTGCTGCAGGGCTTCATCAACCTGCCCGATGAGCATTTACACAAACAGCACCTGACACTCGATGGCCAGACGCGCTGGCTGAACCTGCATAAAGCGGCGATCGATGAACCGCTGGCGCCAGGTAACAGTGGTTTGGTGTTGCTGGTGGAAGATCTGACCGAAACGCAGATGCTCGAAGACAAACTGGTGCATTCCGAACGCCTGGCCAGCATCGGTCGGCTGGCGGCGGGGGTGGCCCACGAAATCGGCAACCCGATCACCGGCATCGCCTGTCTGGCGCAGAACCTGCGCGAGGAGCGCGAAGACGACGGCGAGCTGACGGAAATCAGCGGGCAGATTCTCGAGCAGACCAAACGCGTCTCGCGCATCGTTCAGTCGCTGATGAGTTTCGCCCATGCCGGCAGCCATCAGCACAGTGACGAACCGGTGTGTCTGGCCGAAGTCGCGCAGGACGCCATCGGCCTGCTGGCGCTGAACCGGCGTAATTTCGAAGTGCAGTTCTACAACCTGTGTGATCCCGACCATTGGGTCGAAGGTGACCCGCAACGGCTCGCCCAGGTGCTGATCAACCTGCTCTCCAACGCCCGCGACGCTTCGCCGCCGCACAGTGCGGTACGGGTCAAGAGCGAAGCCGGCGAACACACGGTCGATCTGATCGTCGAAGACGAAGGCAGCGGTATTCCATCGAGCATCATGGACCGATTGTTCGAACCTTTCTTCACCACCAAGGATCCGGGTGAAGGCACCGGTCTGGGCCTTGCACTGGTCTATTCCATCGTTGAAGAGCATTATGGACAAATCACCATCGACAGCCCGGCTGATGTACAAAGCCAACGCGGCACCCGTATCCGGGTGACCTTACCGCGTCATGTCGAAGCGACGTCCGCTGTGAACTGAGACCGTCGAGAGTATCGAATCAATGCCGCACATTTTGATCGTCGAAGACGAAACCATTATCCGCTCCGCCTTGCGCCGCCTGCTGGAACGCAATCAGTACCAGGTCAGCGAAGCCGGATCAGTGCAGGAAGCACAAGAGCGCTTCACCATTCCTACGTTCGACCTGATCGTCAGCGACCTGCGCCTGCCCGGCGCCCCGGGTACTGAGCTGATCAAGCTCGGCCAGGGCACGCCGGTGCTGATCATGACCAGTTACGCCAGCCTGCGCTCGGCGGTCGACTCGATGAAAATGGGCGCTGTCGATTACATTGCCAAACCGTTCGACCACGATGAGATGCTCCAGGCCGTTGCGCGGATCCTGCGCGATCGCCAGTCGACGCCAGCTGCCGGCGAAGCCACCGCGAGCAAGCCTGCCACCGGCAACGGGAAAGCCGCTGTGGATAACAGCAATGGCGAAATCGGCATCATCGGTTCGTGCCCGCCGATGCAGGATCTTTACAGCAAGATCCGCAAGGTCGCGCCAACCGATTCCAACGTGCTCATCCAGGGCGAATCCGGCACCGGTAAAGAGCTGGTGGCCCGCGCTCTGCACAATCTGTCGAAACGCGCCAAGGCGCCGATGATTTCGGTGAACTGCGCAGCCATTCCGGAAAGCCTGATCGAGTCCGAACTGTTCGGCCACGAGAAAGGCGCGTTCACTGGCGCCAGCGCCGGGCGTGCCGGTCTGGTCGAAGCGGCGGACGGCGGCACGTTGTTCCTTGATGAGATCGGCGAACTGCCACTGGAAGCCCAGGCCCGCCTGTTGCGCGTCTTGCAGGAAGGCGAAATTCGCCGGGTCGGCTCAGTGCAGTCGCAGAAAGTCGATGTGCGCCTGATCGCTGCAACCCACCGCGATCTGAAAAGCCTGGCGAAAATCGGCCAGTTCCGTGAAGACCTTTATTACCGTCTGCACGTGATTGCTCTGAAACTGCCGCCGCTGCGCGAGCGTGGCGCCGACGTAAACGAAATCGCCAATGCTTTCCTCGCTCGCCAGAGCGCGCGCATCAATCGTACCGATCTGAGATTTGCCGCCGATGCCGAACAGGCCATCCGGCATTATTCCTGGCCGGGTAATGTGCGAGAGTTGGAAAACGCCGTAGAGCGCGCCGTGATTCTCAGCGAAAGCCCGGAAATCTCGGCCGACCTGCTGGGTATCGACATCGAACTGAGCGATCTGGACGACGACGAGTTCATCGGCCTGCCGCCACAAACCGCAGGTAACGCCAGCAACAACAGCCATGAGCCGACCGAAGACCTGTCCCTGGAAGACTACTTCCAGCACTTCGTCCTCGAGCACCAGGACCACATGACCGAAACCGAACTGGCGCGCAAACTGGGTGTGAGTCGCAAATGCCTGTGGGAACGCCGCCAGCGTCTGGGCATTCCACGGCGCAAGACCGGCGTAGCGAGCGAGAGCTGAACGTTACCTGTCGCTTGCGCAGGTAACGCACGAGATTGTGAAAAAACTGTTACCGCAGTCGATTCACGTAACAGAAGCCGGGGTTATCGGTAACGAAACCCCGGCTTTTTTTCGTCCCTGGAAAACGGCCATAACGACCTAACCCCTTGTTTTGTTGGGGTTCGCAAAAGTTGGCACGCACCCTGCTATATGTTTGGTACAAGAACAATAACAAGCAATGCACAAGACAATAAAAATAAGACGAATCGACTCACGCACAATAAAAACAAGACGGCGAGAGGCGCAGCTAACTGATTCTTTTGGAGAGGCGTTGTATTTGGGGCTTGCCCCACGACCAGGCCGAGAACAACAAAAACTGTCCTAAGACAGAGCCTGTACTGGTTGGATCGACAGATCACTGCAATTCAGCGACCAAAGCAATCCGTTTGCTCTTGGCTCCCGATTGGGAGGGTCACGAAGGAAGCACTTCGTGGCGAGGGCACTCAACAAAAACAAGAAGCCCGAATCAATAATAAAAAGAGCACGCAACTACTTCTTGGGGAGCTTCGGCTCCCCTTGTAGTTTCTCCCTTCTGTAAAAAATCCTCCGGTCTACCCCGCTCGCCCCCTTGTAACTTGCGGCTTTCAGCTTGAATCTGCTGTCTCCTACACCATCCCCCGACTAAATGCTAGAATCTGCGCCCATCATGCGGTCATTCTTTTGGTATGGCCGAACATTCCTTCAAACAGTGCATCCCATGCTGAAGAAGCTGTTCCAGTCATTCCGAACTCCCGTGCGTCGTACGCAACACATCCGCAGCACCCCTGAAGTGCTCAACAGCGGCCAACACTCGCTGCAGAAAACGCAATTCAGCCGCTATGCGGTGAATATCGTCGAACGCCTGCAAGGTGCCGGTTACCAGGCTTACCTGGTCGGTGGTTGCGTGCGTGACATGCTGCTGGGCATCACGCCCAAGGATTTCGACGTCGCCACCAGCGCCACCCCCGAGCAGGTCCGCGCCGAATTCCGCAATGCGCGGATCATTGGCCGTCGCTTCAAGCTGGTGCATATCCATTTCGGTCGCGAAATCATTGAAGTCGCGACCTTCCGCGCCAATCACCCGGTCAACGAACACGACGAAGACAGCAATCAGTCTTCGCGCAACGAGAGCGGGCGGATTCTGCGCGATAACGTCTACGGCACCCTGGAAGAAGACGCGCAACGCCGCGACTTCACCATCAACGCCCTGTATTACGATCCGGTCAGCGAGCGCATTCTCGATTACGCCAATGGCGTGCACGACATCCGCAATCATCTGATCCGTCTGATCGGTGACCCGAAGCAGCGTTACCAGGAAGACCCAGTGCGCATGCTGCGGGCCGTACGGTTTGCCGCCAAGCTCAATTTCGGCATCGAAAAGCACACCGTGCAGCCGATCCGCGAATTGGCGCCGATGCTGCGCGAGATCCCGTCGGCGCGGCTGTTCGAAGAAGTGCTCAAGCTGTTCCTCTCCGGTCACGGCGCGATCACCTTTGAAATGCTGGTCGATCTGCAACTGTTCGCCCCGCTGTTCCCGGCCAGTGCCGAAGCGCTGGAATACAATCCGCAATACACCCACACGCTGATCAGCGAAGCCCTGACCAACACCGACCTGCGCATCAAGCAGAACAAACCGGTAACCCCGGCGTTCCTCTTCGCTGCGCTGTTGTGGCCGGCGCTACCGGCGCGCGTGTTGCGTCTGCAGGAACGTGGCATGCCGCCGATTCCGGCGATGCAGGAAGCCGCTCACGAACTGATTGCCGAGCAGTGCCAGCGCATCGCGATTCCGAAGCGCTTCACCATGCCGATCCGCGAAATCTGGGACATGCAGGAACGCCTGCCACGCCGCAGTGGCAAACGCGCCGATCTGTTGCTGGACAACCCGCGCTTTCGTGCCGGTTACGATTTCCTCCTGCTGCGTGAAAGCGCCGGTGAGGAGACCGACGGCCTCGGCGAATGGTGGACCGATTATCAGGACGCCAACGACAGCGAGCGCCGCGACATGATCCGCGACCTCAGCGGCAAGGGTGACGATGCCAGCGGCGCACCGCGCAAACGTCGCCGCAGCGGCGGTTCCAAGCGCAAGCGCGCCGGCGCATCGAGCGCAACGGGCGAATAAGCCATGGAGCGCATCTATATTGGCTTGGGCAGCAACCTCGCTGACCCGGCCGGACAATTGCGCAGCGCCGTCGCGGCGCTGGAGCAATTGCCGCAGACCACCCTCGCTGGCGTTTCCAGCTTTTATCAAAGCGATTCGCTGTTGCCCGGCCAGCCGCGTTACACCAATGCTGTCGTCGCCCTCGATAGCTCGCTTGCTCCGATCGAGCTGCTCGACGCCTTGCAGGCGATCGAGAATGAGCAGGGACGTGAGCGTCTGGAGCGTTGGGGGCCACGCACGCTGGATCTGGATATTCTGCTGTTCGGCGATCGCCTGATCGATGAGCCACGGCTGAAAGTCCCGCATTATCAGATTCAGGAGCGGGCGTTCGTACTCTATCCTCTCGCAGAACTGGCGCCGCAAGACCTGCGGCTTGCCGATGGCCGCGCCCTCTCCGACCTGCTCGCCGCCTGCCCGTTCGTCGGCCTTGAACGCATCTTCCAGCCCTGACCCAAATTCCCCTGTAGGAGCTGCGGAACGCAGCGATCTTTTGATCTTTATTCTAAAGATCAAAAGATCGCAGCCTCGTTTCACTGGACAGCTCCTACAGTTGATCGGGCGATATTCATGATTCTTGTCAGACAAAAATCCCCCGAATCAGGCCCGCCGCGCCGCTGAATCGCATCAGTAACGCCGGTAACACTGCCCGCGTAACAATGCGGTAACACACGCAATTGACTTCCTGTTGGCTCATCACGACTATAGGCGTCCCGCTGCCGCCAACCCGGCATGAACGGGCGCAATCCAGGCCTTTCAAAGCACGACACAAGACCGTGCGCCTGAGTAGATGAAAAATCACGCGCGTGACTCGCAGCAGTTTCCAGAGCGCCTGAACGAGGATTTTTTACATGCCAGCCATCACCCTGACCACGCTCCAGAGCCTCAAGCAGAAAGGTGAAAAGATCACCATGCTGACCTGCTATGACGCGACCTTCGCACATGCCTGCAATGAGGCTGGTGTCGAAGTGCTGCTGGTCGGCGACTCCCTCGGTATGGTCCTGCAGGGTCACGACAGCACTCTGCCGGTGACCACGGCGGAAATGGCCTACCACGTCGCCAGCGTCAAGCGCGGCAATGGCGATGCCTTGATCCTCGCCGACCTGCCGTTCATGGCCAATGCCACCCTCGAACAAACCATGACCAACAGCGCCCTGCTGATGCAGGCCGGTGCGCACATGGTCAAAGTTGAAGGTCAGCTGTGGCTGGCGGAGTCGATCCGCCTGCTGGCCGAACGCGGTGTCCCGGTGTGTGCGCACATGGGCCTGACCCCGCAGGCGGTGAACCTCCTCGGTGGCTATAAAGTGCAGGGCCGCAACGAGAACCAGGCGCGCCAGATGCGTGCCGATGCGATCGCGCTGGAGCAGGCCGGCGCGGCCATGCTGCTGCTCGAATGCGTGCCGAGCGAACTGGCAGCGGAAATCAGCCAGGCCGTGAGCATTCCGGTGATCGGCATCGGCGCCGGCAACGCTACCGACGGCCAGGTACTGGTATTGCACGACATGCTCGGCCTGTCGATCACCGGCCGTGTACCCAAATTCGTCAAGAACTTCATGCACGGTCAGGACAGCATCCAGGCTGCGTTGAAGGCTTACGTCAACGAAGTCAAAGCCACTACGTTCCCCGGCATCGAACACGGATTCTCTGCATGAACACCGTCAAAACCGTACGCGAACTGCGCGCCGCCGTCGCCCGCGCGCGCAGTGAAGGCAAGCGCATCGGCTTCGTGCCGACCATGGGCAACCTGCACAGCGGCCACGTTGCGTTGATCACCAAGGCCACACAGCGAGTGGACTTCGTGGTCGCGAGTATTTTCGTTAACCCGCTGCAATTCGGTGCCGGTGAAGACCTCGACAAATACCCGCGCACCCTCGCAGCCGATCAGGAAAAACTCCTCGAAGCCGGTTGCGATCTGCTGTTTGCGCCAACCGTTGAAGAAATGTATCCCGATGGCATGGCCGGTCAGACCCGGGTCAGCGTGCCGCAATTATCCGAAGGTCTGTGTGGCGCCAGCCGTCCGGGGCACTTCGAAGGCGTGGCGACGGTGGTCAGCAAGCTGTTCAACATGGTCCAGCCAGATCTGGCGATTTTCGGCCAGAAGGATTACCAGCAACTGGCAGTCATCCGCGCGCTGGTGCATGACCTGAACATGCCGATTCAGATCATCGGCGAGCCGACCGTGCGTGCAGCGGACGGTCTGGCATTGTCGTCGCGCAACGGTTTTCTCAATGAAGACCAGCGTGCCGTGGCACCGGTGGTCTACCGCGTGCTGAGCAACATTGCCGAAGCGATCAAGCAAGGCGAACGCGGCTATCCGGCGCTGATCGCTACGCAGTTGCAAGTGCTGGAAGCCGCGGGTCTGCGTCCGGATTATCTGGAGATCCGCCATGGCCTGAGCTTGCGTACGGCGACGGCGGAAGATCGCGATCTGGTAATTCTGGTAGCAGCGTTCCTCGGCACCACGCGGTTGATCGACAACCTGCATCTGAATCTCGACAGCCCGATTTAAACAGCAACGAATTTCCCTGTGGGAGCGAACCTGCTCGCGAAGGCGGTGTATCAGCGACTTATAAGTTGACTGACACGACGCCTTCGCGAGCAGGCTCGCTCCCACAGGTGTTTTCGGTGCTGCAGAAATTATCGTCGGGCATGCCGGGTGGGTGGAAGTCTTCCGCGCATCTCCGTTTGTCGGGCAGATTCCACTGCGAATGTTAAAAAAGTACAGGGATCTGGTCAGACAAAGTCAAGACAGAACGCAGCGCGAGGTTTACTGTATTCGCCCTGTGTCCAGTTATCGTGTCGACGCAGTTGATCCCATGCGATAAAAGGCATGGTTGATCTGTACCGTGTTCAAAAGGCCGTTCAAGTAAAAAGGAAAACCGCAGCGATGGCGTACTACCGCACTCCTCACGACGTTACCGCTCTGCCCGCCTGGCAAGCGTTGAAAGATCACCGCCAAGCGATGCAGGATTTCAGCATGCGCGAAGCCTTCAACGCCGATCCGCAGCGTTTCAATCAGTTCACTCTCAGCAGCTGCGGCCTGTTTCTCGATTATTCGAAGAATTTGATCAACGCCCAGACCCGCAACCTGCTGGTGGGTCTGGCCAACGAAGTCGATCTGAAGGGCGCAATCAAAGCGCTGTTCGACGGCGAAATCGTCAACGCCTCCGAAGCCCGTCCGGCCCTGCACACCGCCCTGCGCCGCCCGGTCGGCGACAAGTTGTCGGTCAACGGCGTCAACGTGATGCCGGAAGTGCACAAGGTACTCAACCAGATCACCGATCTGGTCGGCCGCATCCACGACGGCCTGTGGCGCGGCTACACCGAGAAGCCGATCACTGACGTGGTCAACATCGGCATCGGTGGCTCGTTCCTTGGCCCCGAACTGGTGTCCGAAGCGCTGCTTTCCTACGCGCAGAAAGGCGTGCGTTGCCACTATCTGGCGAACATCGACGGCAGTGAGTTTCACGAGCTGACGCAGAAACTGCGCGCCGAGACCACGCTGTTCATCGTTTCGTCGAAGTCGTTCAACACCCTCGAAACCCTGAAGAATGCCCAGGCTGCCCGTGCGTGGTACCTGGCGCAGGGCGGTTCGGAAGCCGAGCTGTATCGTCACTTTATCGCCGTCTCGAGTAATAACGCGGCAGCCGTGGCGTTCGGTATTCGCGAAGAAAACATCTTCCCGATGTGGGACTGGGTTGGCGGCCGTTACTCGCTGTGGTCGGCGATTGGTTTGCCAATTGCCCTGGCCATCGGCATGTCCAACTTCAAGGAACTGCTGTCCGGTGCCTACACCATGGACCAGCATTTCCAGACCGCGCCGTTCGAACAGAACATGCCGGTGCTTCTGGCCCTGCTTGGCGTCTGGTATGGCAACTTCTGGGGCGCGCAAAGCCACGCGATCCTGCCGTACGACCACTACCTGCGCAACATCACCAAGCACTTGCAACAACTGGACATGGAATCCAATGGCAAGAGCGTGCGTCAGGACGGCACCTCGGTATCGACCGATACCGGTCCGGTAATCTGGGGCGGCGTCGGCTGCAACGGTCAGCACGCTTACCACCAGTTGCTGCACCAGGGCACCCAGCTGATTCCGGCTGACTTCATCGTGCCGATCGTCAGCTTCAATCCGGTTTCCGACCACCATCAGTGGCTGTACGCCAACTGCCTGTCGCAGAGCCAGGCACTGATGCTCGGCAAGACCCTGCCAGAAGCCGAAGCCGAACTGCGCGACAAAGGCATGAGCGAAGACGACGTGCGCAAACTTGCGCCGCACAAGGTGATCCCGGGCAACCGTCCGAGCAACACGTTGGTGGTCGAGCGCATCAGTCCGCGTCGCCTCGGCGCACTGGTTGCCATGTATGAACACAAAGTGTTCGTGCAGAGCGTGGTCTGGGGCATCAATGCCTTCGATCAGTGGGGCGTGGAACTGGGCAAGGAGCTGGGCAAAGGCGTCTACAACCGTCTGGTCGGCAGCGATGAAACCGTTGCCGATGACGCCTCGACTCAGGGCCTGATCAACTACTTCCGCGGGCGTCATCGCGGGTGATATGACTAAATTGGCCACAAAACTGTGGTCAACGTGGTCCGAATGTGGAAGCGGGCTTGCTCGCGAACGCGGTGAATCATTCAGCCTCTCTGTTGACTGACACACCGTATTCGCGAGCAAGCCCGCTCCACAGTTGTTCTGTGTATACCTGAATTCCATAATCGCCATCGACTTCCTGTTCAGGCTTGAACCCTTCGCCCTCTCGGCGCATCTTTATTCGTGTCGCACCACAAGAATAAGGAATCGTCATGTTCGATATCAGCACGTTCCCCAAAGCCGATGCCGTGCGCCAGGCTGCTCAGTTGAGCCAGGACGAGTATCGGCGCCTGTACCGCGAATCGATTGAACACCCCAGCGCTTTCTGGGCCGAGCAGGCCACACGTTTTCTCGACTGGAGCACACCGTGGCAGACCGTGCAGCGCTATGACCTGAAAACCGGCGAAGCGGCCTGGTTTGCCGGCGGCAAGCTCAACGTCAGCTACAACTGCATCGACCGTCACCTTGACCAACGCGGCGAGCAGACGGCCCTGCTCTGGGAAGGCGATGACCCTGGCGAATCTGCGCAGATCACCTACAACAAACTCCATCACCACGTCTGCCGGCTGGCCAACGTGCTGAAAAGCCGTGGCGTGAAGAAAGGCGATCGGGTCTGCATCTACATGCCGATGATTCCCGAAGCCGCCTACGCCATGCTCGCCTGCGCGCGAATCGGCGCGATTCATTCGGTGGTGTTCGGCGGATTCTCCCCGGATTCGCTGCGCGACCGCATCCTCGACGCCGACTGCCGTACCGTGATCACGGCCGATGAAGGCGTGCGCGGCGGCCGCTTTGTGTCACTGAAAAGCAACGTCGACAAAGCCCTCCAAAGTTGCCCGAACGTCAGCACCGTGGTGGTGGTCGAGCGCACTCAAGGCCAAGTCGATTGGGTCGAAGGCCGCGACCTCTGGTATCACCAGGCGGTGCGCGAGGTCAGCGACGACTGCCCGCCGGAACCAATGGACGCCGAAGACCCGTTGTTCATCCTCTACACCTCCGGCAGCACCGGCAAACCCAAAGGCGTGCTGCACACCACCGGCGGCTATTTGCTGCAAGCAGCGATGACCTTCAAATACGTACTTGATTACCGCGACGGCGAAGTGTTCTGGTGCACCGCCGACGTCGGCTGGGTCACCGGCCACAGTTACATCGTCTACGGGCCGCTGGCCAACGGTGCGACGACATTGATGTTCGAAGGCGTGCCGAGCTACCCAAACAGTTCGCGGTTCTGGCAAGTGATCGACAAGCACAAGGTGAACATTTTCTACACCGCGCCGACCGCCCTGCGTGCGTTGATGCGTGAAGGCGCCGAACCATTGAAGGAAACTTCGCGCGCCAGCCTCAGATTGCTCGGCAGCGTCGGTGAGCCGATTAACCCCGAAGCGTGGGAATGGTATTTCAATGCCGTCGGTGAACAGCGCTGCCCGATCGTCGACACCTGGTGGCAGACAGAAACCGGCGGCATCATGCTCAGCCCGCTGGTCAGTGCCCAACGAATCAAGCCCGGCTGCGCGACGCAACCGATGTTCGGCGTGCAACCGGTGTTGCTCGACGAAGTCGGCAAGGAAATCAAAGGTGCCGGCAGCGGCGTGCTGGCGATCAAGTCGAGCTGGCCGGCGCAGATTCGCAGCGTCTACGGCGATCCGCAGCGGATGATCGATACCTACTTCAAGCCCTATCCCGGCTATTACTTCACCGGCGACGGCGCCCGCCGCGACGAGGACGGCGATTACTGGATCACCGGACGCATCGACGACGTCATCAACGTCTCCGGTCACCGCATCGGCACCGCCGAAGTGGAAAGCGCGCTGGTGCTGCACGACAGCATCGCCGAGGCCGCCGTGGTCGGTTATCCCCACGACGTCAAAGGCCAGGGCATCTACGCGTTCGTCACACCAATGAACGGCACCGAGGCCAACGAAGCGTTGAAAAACGACCTGCTGGCGCACGTCAGCAAGGAGATCGGCAGCTTCGCCAAACCAGACCTGATTCAGTGGGCGCCGGCGCTGCCGAAAACCCGATCGGGCAAGATCATGCGGCGAATCCTGCGCAAGATTGCCTGCAATGAACTCGACAGTCTAGGCGACACTTCAACCCTGGCTGATCCGAGTGTGGTGCAGGATCTGGTCGACAAGCGTTTGAATCAATAGCTTCAAAAGCTTCGCGAGCAGGCTCGCTCCCACAGGTGATCGCATTGCACTGTGGGAGCGCGCCTGCTCGTGAAGGCCATCACGCGATCCACCGGCAAACTGTTAAACTCCCGCGCCCCAATTCCTCTCAGCAAGGCGCCCGCATGTCTTCCTTGAATCAGGCGCTGCGCGCCGCCCTCGATCAACGCCAGGACCTGCTTGCTGCGCTGCACAGCCAGGGCACCGATTGCTATCGGCTGTTCCACGGCAGCCAGGAAGGCGCCGGTGGCCTGACCATCGACCGCTACGGCCCGCAACTGCTGGTGCAGAGTTTTCACCAGACCCTCGAACGTGATGATCTGCTGCAACTGCACGCCATGGTCAACCAGACGCTGGGCTTCGACAGCCTGCTGGTCTACAACGACCGCTCCCGTGGCAACTCGCGGATCGATCGCGAAGACAGCGTCTATAAAGCCGATGACGCTGCACTGGCCGATCTGGTCGGACATGAATGGGGCCTGAACTACCGCGTGCGCGGGCGTCATGCCGGGCAGGATCCGCTGCTGTTCCTGGATCTGCGCAACACCCGCGGCTGGGTCAAGGATCACGCGCCAGGCAAAAGCGTGCTCAACCTGTTCGCCTATACCTGTGGCGTTGGTCTCAGCGCTGCGGCGGGCGGTGCGCGCGAAGTGTGCAATCTGGATTTCGCCGAGGGCAATCTGGCGGTTGGTCGTGAGAACGGCTTACTCAACCCGCAACTGCCGCCGATGCAATTCATTCAATCCGATTACTTTCCAGCCATCCGCCAACTCGCCGGCCTGCCGATCAGCCAACGGCGCGGGCAGAAACTGCCGAGCTATCAGCGCCTCGAACAGCGCCAATACGATCTGGTGCTGCTCGACCCGCCGGCATGGGCGAAAAGCGCGTTCGGCACGGTCGATCTGCTGCGCGATTATCAAAGCCTGCTCAAACCGGCGCTACTGACCACCGCCGACAACGGCGTGCTGATCTGCTGCAACAACCTGGCGAAAGTCAGCATGGACGACTGGCGCGAACAAGTGTTGCGCTGCGCCGAGAAGGCCGGGCGGCCGGTGCGCGAGTGGAGCGTGATGCCCCCGGGCGCCGACTTCCCTTCGCAGGATCAACAACCGCCGTTGAAGACGTTGATTTTGCAACTGTGATTGCCGATTCACGATTAGCCACACTCCATTGTGGGTGCGAGCTTGCTCGCGGAAGCGGTGTATCGGTCATCAAAAAGGCTGCCTGATCCGACGGCTTCGCGAGCACGCCGCCCCAACATGGAATATTTTCCTACAGAGATTTCTGAACAATCCTGGCCCACATCAAGCACTTCGGAACCAGAATCGCGTGCCATACTCCAAGGCACTCCGATTCAGACAGATGAAGCCGCACATGCCCAAAGGATTGATTCGCGCGATTGGCGCACTGCTGACAGCCCTGGCCCTCTACAGCCTGCTGGGGTTTCTGATCCTGCCGGGCATTGCCTTGCGCGTGGTCAACCAGCAACTGGCGAACTACGCGACGGTGCCAGCGCATCTGCAGCGCATCGAGCTCAACCCGTTCAGCCTTGAGGTCACCTTGTGGGGCCTGGTCATCGGCGAGCCGGGCAAGGAGCAGGTCGGCTTCGATCGCCTCTATGCCAACTTGCAAATCGACAGCCTGTGGACCAAGGCGCTGCACCTGTCGGACATCGAACTGGACAAACCCAAGAGCGAAATCCTTTTTGCCAAGGACGGCAAGCTCAACCTGCTGGGTCTGTTCAACGTGCCGCCGAGTGAGCCCACACCCGCCGATCCCGACGCCAAGCCGTTTCCGCTGCGCATCGACAACATCAAACTGGCCGGCGGCGTTGTGCATTTCGAAGATGTGCGCCCCAGCGAGCCGATCGAATTCCTATACGACGATCTCAGTTTCGAGCTGAAAAACCTCAGCACTCTGCCCGAGGACAGCGCCGACATGACCCTCGTCGCGATCGGCCCCGCTGGCGGACGGATCGACTGGACTGGCAACTTCAGCCTGATCCCGTTCACCTCCGAAGGTACCTTGAAAGTCACCGATGGCCAGATGAAATCCTTCTGGCCTTACGTACGCGACGCGGTGCCGCTGGTGCTGGAAAACGGCGTAGTCAGCCTCAGCACCGAGTACAAACTCAATTTGTCGAAACAGACCGAATTACTGCTGAACAACGTTGCGGTGAGCATCGCTCCGTTCGCCATCAAGGCCCCGGATGGACGCCCACTGGCCAGGCTCGAACGTCTCGACGTCAGCGAAACCTCGCTGGACCTTGCCAGGCAGCAAGTGGTGGTCGGCAAGATCCGCAGCAACAAACTGGAAACCTGGGCCGCGCTGGAAGCCGACGGACAACTGGACTGGCAGAAGCTGTTCGCCAGTCAGCCTTCGAAACCTGCTGCCAAAGCCGCCGCCGAACCGGCCGATGCCCCGGCTGCCGCCGACTCGCCGAAGCCTGAATCGACTGCAGCGAGCAAGCCATGGCAGGTGCTGGTCAAGGATGTGCAACTGCGCAACTACACGGTTCATCTCGCTGATCGTTCGGCGCAACCGGCGGTGGCGCTGGACATCACCCCGCTGAACGTCGACCTGCAGGATTTCGACAGCCTCAATGGCTCGCCTTTCAAAATCAAGCTCGACAGCGGCCTGGGCAAACAAGGCAAGATCAGCGCAGACGGCACGGTGAATCTGGCCCCGGTCAACGCGCAACTCAACGTAAAAACCCAAGACGTCGACTTGCGCGTCGCGCAGTCCTACATCAACCCGTTCATTCGTCTGGAGCTGCGCAGCGGCATGCTCGGCAGTGACCTCAAGGTCGACCTGAAAAGCACCGAACCACTGGCGCTCAGCGTCACCGGCCGCGCGCAGATCGATCAACTGCACACCCTCGATACGCTCAAGACCCGCGACTTCCTCAAATGGCAGCAAGTGGTGGTCGACGGCATCAACTATCAGCACGGCGACAGCCTGTCGATCGACAAGGTCAACCTGTTGCAGCCCTATGTGCGATTCATGATCAACGATGATCGCACCACCAACGTCGACGACCTGCTGATCCCGCAACCGGCCGACAGCGGAGCAAAAAGCACCGCAGCCAAACCGGCCGGCAAGGACAAGCCGCTGGGCATTCACGTCGGCGCGATCGCTATCAACGACGGTTCGGCCAACTTCGCCGACTTCAGCCTGACGCCGAATTTCGCCACCGCCGTGCAGCAGCTCAACGGCCAGATCGGTACCATCGACAGTCGCCAGGCAAAACCGGCCAGCGTCGACATCAAAGGCAAGGTCGACCGCTACGCGCCGGTGACCATCAAGGGTGCGGTCAATCCGTTCGACCCGATGGCCAGCCTCGACATCGCCACCAGCTTCAAGCGCGTCGAACTGACGACCCTGACGCCCTACTCCGGCAAATTCGCCGGATACCGCATCCGCAAGGGCCGGCTCAACCTTGACCTGCATTACCTGATCACCAAGGGTCAATTGAAGGCTGAGAACAAAGTTGTCGTCGAGCAACTGCAACTGGGCGAGAAAGTCGACAGCCCCGATGCGGTGAGTCTGCCGCTTAAACTGGCGATCGCCCTGCTCAAGGATGTCGACGGCAAGATCTCCATCGAATTGCCGGTGACCGGCGATCTGAATAATCCGCAGTTCAGCGTGATGCCGATCGTCTGGCAGACGCTGCGCAACCTGATCGTCAAGGCCGCCGCCGCACCGTTCAAGATGATTGGCGGACTGGTCAGTGGCGGCGGCTCCGAAGACCTCGGCACCGTATCCTTCGCGCCGGGTTCCAGCGATTTGAGCAAGGACGCCGAAGCGGCGCTGGTGAAACTGTCGCAAGCACTCAAGGAACGTCCGGCGCTGCGCCTGGAGATCGAAGGCACTGCCGCAAAAAGCAGTGACGGACCGTTGCTGGCCGAGCAACGTCTCGAACGTGAATATCAGTACAACTACTACAAGATGCTTCAGCGCCGTGGCGACAAAGTCCCGGCCCAGGCCTCACTGCTGCAAGTACCTGAAAGCGAGAAAGGAGCCTTGCTCGAAGGCATCTACCGCACCCGCCTGAAAACCCAGCCACCGGCAGAATGGAAAGACCTGGGCAAAGAGGAACGCACGGCGAAAATGCGCCAGGGCGTTATCGCGTTCTGGAGCGGCAGCGATGTGCTGCTGCGTCAGTTGGGCCAGGATCGCGCCAGCACCATCAAGGATTACCTGGTCGACAAGGGCAAGCTCGAGGATGACCGCGTGTATTTCATCGACGCCAACCTCGGCGAGGCCGAAAGCGATGGCCGCGTGGTTACACAAATGCACCTGGATGCAGAATGACCGTGCGTAACTGGCTGGCGGTGCTCGCTCTGACGTGCGCCGCCGGCCACGCGTCGGCTTCGGATACATTGCGCTGTGGCAGCCAGTTGATCAGCCTCGGCGACCGCGCAAGCGAGGTGCTGCAAAAGTGTGGAGAGCCGGTGAGCCGTGACGTGCTTGGCTACAAGCGCAGTGCCAATCGCCGCGAGGAGTTTCAGGTCGAGGAATGGTCCTACGGCCCGAACAACGGCATGTACCAATACCTGCGCTTTGAAGGTAACCGCCTGCGGCAGATCAACAGCAAACGCGGTAACTGAGAAGATCAAAAGATCGTCCGATCTTTTGATTCTCCAAATAGAACAGGCCCCGACACAAGTGCCGGGGCCTGTAATGGTCACATCCGTGTGACCGTTCGCATGAACTCTAAAGTTGCGGCAGACGTATTGCTCGGCCCGTCTGTCGCGTCTTCTCCCGGTTCAGGCGAGAAGTCTTGCCTTACTCGGCTTTCAGGCCGTCAGCGGAGACCGCTTTAACGCCTTTGATTTTCTTGGTGATGTTCACAGCGGTGGTTTTCTGAGCTTCGGTAACAGCTACGTCAGAAGACAGGGAAACTACACCTTTGTTGGTTTCGACTTTGATGTCGGTGCCTGGAATACCTTTTTCGGTAACCAGATCGCTTTTCACTTTGGTAGTGATCCAGGTGTCAGAAGTAGCTTCTTTGGCCTGAGTCATTTCACCGGCAGCCAGAACCATTGGCGACTGGGTAGCCTGAGTGGTCTGGGCGAAAGCGCCACCAGCCATGGTCAGGGTCAGAGCGGTAGCAGCGGCAGTGATAGCGAACTTCTTCATACGAGTAACTCCTGTTTTTACTGGAAGTCTGCTGTAACGCTTGTCAGCAGGGTTACCGGAGATAGTGCGAACGCTGTGCCAACTTTTTCCGTCGTATAAAATCGTTTAAAAACAATGAGTTATGAAAAACCGTGAATTTCATTTTCATGCAAAATGCATGACTCGAGTGAAATTCACATGCAAGTTGCGGTTTTCCGGAAAGTTCATAAGTCGCTGAAATTATTGGAGCTTTTGTGAAGGGGTCTGAAACGAAAATGCCCCGCAGTGCGGGGCATTTCCAGTTCGGACAGCAACGTGATTACGCACCGCTGGCCGTGCAGCCTCGAGGAGCGTAGTCCGAGTTTACGGTTGTCGCGCAGGTCCATACTCCGGAGGTATTACCCGTAGCAGCACCGGAACGAGAGAGAGTCACGGTTCTCCCCAATACCGGACCCGGTGCATTGAGCAGAGTGCAGGTAATCGAACCTTCGCCAGTCGCCGCTGTACCCGTGACTGCCAACGTACAGTTGGAAGTGGCAGTCGTACCGTTAGCCACGTTGGCCAGACTCGGCGCGGTGCCCTGATTGATCGTGTCCTCGAACGGCACTTTCAATGCACTGATCTCCGCCAACCCCGCCGTCACCTTCGACCGCGCCTGATACTTCGAATACTGCGGCAGGGCGATCGTCGCCAAAATACCGATGATCGCCACAACGATCAGCAGCTCGATCAATGTGAAACCTTGTTGTTTTTTCATAAACACGCTCCATGCATGAGTCGAAATCTCATGATCTGAACAAGGCTCAGCACAGCCCATGCCAACGCCTTTCAGGCCCCGCCCGCTGGGCGCGCGCAATCCGCTGTGCCGTTTCCTACAACCTGTAACCGCACTATCTGACACTTTTTGTCACCTGCACGGGCCGTGTTTGGCGCTGTCACTTGACTAGGCTATAAGTCATGAACGGCAAGCGTGCGGGATCCCCATGAATGACATCGCTCTGAGCGGTCTGGCCAAGCAATTGGTCCAGGCCGAACTGCTCACGGAAACAAGTGCCCGGCAATCCTGGGCGCAGGCCCAGCGCAATCGTGTGTCGCTGGTCAATTACCTGGTGCACAACAAACTGGTCAACAGCCGGCAGATCGCCGAGATCGCTTCCGAACATTTCGGCATGGCCCTACTCGATCTGCATTGCCTGGACAAAGAAACCCAGCCCAAGGGGCTGGTCAGTGAAAAACTGGTTCGTCAGCACTGCGCCCTGCCGCTGTGGCGGCGCGGCAACAAACTGTTCGTGGGGCTTTCCGATCCGAGCAATCAGCAGGCGATCAGCGACATCCAGTTCAGCACCGGCCTGAGCACCGAAGCGATTCTGGTCGAGGACGACAAGCTCAGCGACGCCATCGACAAGTTCTTCGACAGCCACACCTCGGGCCTGGAAGAAATGGCCGATGTCGATCTCGACGGCCTCGACGTCGAATCCATCGATGACAGCAAAAAGGACGTTATCGGCGGCCTCGATGCGGACGACGCCCCGGTCGTGCGCTTCGTGCATAAAATGCTGCTCGATGCGATCAAGAGCGGCTCTTCCGACCTGCATTTCGAGCCCTACGAAAAAAACTATCGGGTGCGCATGCGCACCGACGGCATGCTGCGTGAGGTGGCCAAGCCGCCAATCCAGTTGGCCGGGCGCATTGCCGCGCGTTTGAAGGTAATGGCCAGTCTGGATATTTCGGAACGGCGCAAACCGCAGGACGGGCGCATCAAGATGCGTCTGTCAAAAAGCAAATCCATCGATTTCCGCGTCAATACCCTGCCGACGCTGTGGGGTGA
This sequence comes from Pseudomonas sp. NPDC079367, assembly GCF_044542195.1. NCBI lineage: Bacteria > Pseudomonadati > Pseudomonadota > Gammaproteobacteria > Pseudomonadales > Pseudomonadaceae > Pseudomonas > Pseudomonas sp. NPDC079367. Next base: position 30,830 of record NZ_JBITTW010000031.1, on the reverse strand, counting down.
AAAAGTGGTGATCCGGATTCTCGACCCGTCCAGTGCGCAAATGGGCATCGACGCCTTGGGTTACGAAACCGAACAAAAGGCCTTGTACCTCGCTGCGCTGAAACAGCCGCAAGGGATGATTCTGGTCACCGGCCCCACCGGCTCCGGCAAAACCGTGTCGCTGTACACCGGGCTGAACATCCTCAACACCGTCGACATCAACATTTCCACCGCCGAAGACCCGGTGGAAATCAACATGGAAGGCATCAACCAGGTCAACGTCAATCCTCGGCAAGGGCTGGACTTCGCCCAGGCGCTGCGTTCGTTTCTGCGCCAGGATCCGGACGTGATCATGGTCGGCGAGATCCGCGACCTGGAAACCGCCGAGATCGCGATCAAGGCTGCGCAGACCGGCCACTTGGTGCTGTCGACCCTGCACACCAACAGCGCGGCGGAAACCCTCACGCGCCTGCACAACATGGGCATTCCCGGTTTTAACATCGCCACCTCGGTCAGCCTGATCATCGCCCAGCGTCTGGCGCGCAAGTTGTGCGCGCACTGCAAGCGGCCGCTGGAAATCCCGCACGAAACCTTGCTCAAGGAAGGCTTTCCCGAGGAACGCATCGGCCATTTCACGATCTACGAGCCGGTCGGTTGCGATCACTGCAACGGCGGTTACAAAGGACGCGTGGGGATTTATGAAGTGGTAAAGAACACACCGGACCTGCAACGGCTGATCATGGCCGAGGGCAATTCGCTGGAAATCGACATTCAGATGCGTCGCGACGGCTTCGCCGATCTGCGCACTTCGGGGCTGCACAAGGCCATGCAAGGCATCACCAGCCTTGAGGAAATCAACCGGGTCACCAAGGATTGAACATGGCGGTCAAGGCAGCGAAAGTCAGCGTTTACGCCTGGGAAGGCACAGACCGCAAAGGCAGCAAGGTCACTGGAGAATTGAGTGGGCAGAATCCCGCACTGATCAAGGCGCAGTTGCGTAAACAGGGGATCAACCCCGGCAAGGTGCGCAAGAAATCAGCGTCCCTGCTGACCTTGGGCAAACGCATCAAACCGCAGGACATCGCCCTTTTCACCCGGCAGATGGCAACGATGATGAAGGCTGGTGTACCGCTGTTGCAGTCCTTCGACATCATCGGTGAAGGCTTCGAAAACCCGGCCATGCGCAAGCTGGTCGATGAGGTCAAACAGGAGGTCGCGGCAGGTAACAGCTTTGCCACCGCCCTGCGCAAAAAGCCGCGATACTTCGACGAGTTGTACTGCAACCTGGTCGACGCCGGCGAACAGTCCGGCGCCCTCGACACCTTGCTCGAACGGGTCGCGACCTATAAGGAAAAAAGCGAAGCGCTCAAGGCCAAGATCAAGAAAGCCATGACTTACCCCACCGCCGTGGTGCTGGTGGCGGCTGTGGTAACGGGCATTCTGCTGGTCAAAGTGGTGCCGCAGTTCCAGTCGGTATTTTCCGGGTTCGGTGCCGAACTGCCCGGCTTCACCCTGATGATCATCAGCCTGTCGGAATTCATGCAACAGTGGTGGTGGGCGATTCTTTTGGTATTGGTGGCGGCGTTTTTCGGTACTCGCCACGCGCTGAAGACTTCACAGGCCCTGCGCGACCGTCGTGATGCGTGGCTGCTGAAACTGCCGCTGGTGGGCACTTTGATGTACAAGTCCGCCGTCGCGCGTTTTGCCCGAACGCTGTCGACCACATTCGCAGCCGGTGTGCCACTGGTGGAAGCGCTCGATTCGGTCGCCGGCGCCACCGGTAACGTGGTGTTCAAGCGTGCAGTGCTGAGGGTTCGTCAAGACGTGTCGACCGGCATGCAACTGAATTTCTCGATGCGCAGCACCGGTGTGTTTCCGAACATGGCGGTGCAGATGACCGCCATCGGCGAGGAGTCCGGGGCGCTGGATGACATGCTCGACAAGGTCGCCGGCTTCTATGAAGCCGAGGTCGATAACATGGTCGACAACCTTACCAGCCTGATGGAGCCGTTCATTATGGTGGTGCTGGGAGTCATCGTCGGTGGACTGGTGGTGGCCATGTACCTGCCGATCTTCCAACTCGGCTCAGCGATCTGACATGCCTATCGACGAACTGTTTGCCGTGTATCCGCTGGCCTTTGTGGTCACCGCGCTGCTGCTCGGGCTGGTGGTGGGGAGTTTTCTCAATGTGGTGGTCTGGCGTCTGCCGAAGATGCTTGAGCGCGACTGGCGCCAGCAAGCCCATGATGTGCTCGGCCTGCCCACCGAAACGCCTGTGCCGACTTACAACCTGATGCTGCCGCATTCCGCATGCCCGCATTGCGGACATCGGATCCGGCCGTGGGAAAACATTCCGCTGCTCAGCTACCTGTGCCTGCGCGGTCGCTGCTCGGCCTGCTCGGCGCCGATCAGCAAACGTTACCCGCTGACCGAACTGGCCTGCGGCCTGCTCTCGGCATTCATCGCCTGGCACCTGGGCTTTGGCTGGCCGGCAGGTTTGTTGATTTTGCTGACGTGGGGCTTGCTGGCGATGAGTCTGATCGACTGCGAACATCAACTGCTGCCCGATGTGCTGGTGCTGCCGTTGCTGTGGCTGGGGCTGATCGTCAACAGCTTCGGCGTGTTCGTGGCGTTGCCCGATGCATTGTGGGGCGCGGTCGCGGGTTATCTGGCGCTGTGGTCGGTGTTCTGGCTGTTCAAACTGCTGACCGGCAAGGACGGCATCGGTCATGGCGATTTCAAGCTGCTGGCCCTGCTTGGGGCGTGGGGTGGTTGGCAGATCCTGCCGCTGACGATTCTTCTGTCTTCCTTGGTGGGGGCGATTTTGGGTGTCGTCATGCTGCGTCTGCGCGCTCAGGAAACCTCGACGCCGATCCCGTTTGGGCCCTTTCTGGCAATTGCCGGCTGGATTGCCTTGCTCTGGGGTGGTCAAATAACCGACTTCTATTGGCAGTCTGTCGGTTTGAAATGAATACCCCTGTGGAAAAACCCTGGATTCTTGGCCTGACCGGCGGCATCGGCAGCGGTAAAAGCGCGGCGGCCCAGCACTTCATCGACCTCGGTGTGCATGTGGTGGATGCCGATCATGCGGCGCGCTGGGTGGTCGAGCCGGGGCGTCCGGCGCTGGCGAAGATCGCCGAACATTTCGGTTCCGGCGTATTGCAGGCCGATGGCACGCTGGACCGTGCCGCCCTGCGCACGCTGATTTTCGAGGACGCCGAACAACGGCGTTGGCTCGAAGCGCTGCTGCATCCGCTGATCGGCGAAGAAATCGCTCATCATCTGGCGCAGGCAAAATCGCCTTACGCGATTCTGGTTTCGCCGTTGCTGATCGAGTCCGGGCAATATGCGATGACACAACGCATCCTGGTCATCGATGCGCCGCAACAACTGCAGATCGAACGCACCCTGCAGCGTGACCAGACCAGCGAACAACAAGTGCAGGCGATCCTCAAGGCGCAATCGAGCCGTGAAGACCGCGTAAGCCGCGCCGACGATGTCATCGTCAACGACCGTGACCTCGCGTGGCTGCACAGCGAGGTCGAGCGCCTGCATCACTTTTACCTGACTTTATCCGGAGGCCAAGCATGAGCCAGATTCCAACCGTTGAATGCCCAACCTGCGGCGCCCCCGTCGAGTTCACCCCGGCGAACAAATTCCGTCCGTTCTGCTCCGACCGCTGCAAACTGATCGACCTCGGCGCCTGGGCCTCGGAAGAACACAAGATTCCAGTCGCCCCGGATGCTGAAGACGAACTGTTTTCCGGCGATTTCGACCCGCGTCACTGATCGCCGTCCAGGCGCGCATAAAGCCCGCGAGCACGGCGGTTCGATGTGGATCAGGATTTCGGATCGTCGTCTTTCCACGGTGCCGACAGGTAACGGGTGCGGTTGAAGGTCTCCAGCCACTCGGGGCAGAACACCACCAACGCGCTGACGACCATGCCGTTGATAAAAGCTTCGGGGAACAGCAGCAACCACAGGTAACCGACGAAATCCTCCAGCCATTCCGGCATGGCAAAGAGGCCGTCGTACCAGAGCAGTGTCAGGCTCAGGATCAGACACAACAGGCCGGACAACGCGGCGACGAAAAAGCCCGAACAGAAGATGTAAACGAACGGATTTCGTGGCTGCGCACGCTCGACCAGAATCGCCACGCACTCGGTGATCAGCACCGGCAGCAGAATCAGCAAAGCGCCATTGACGCCGACCGCAGCCAGATCCTGACGGCCCAACAGCACCAGCCCCACCTGCGCGACCAGTCCACCAATGATCGCCAGCGGCCAATCGAGCAGCAGGGTGACCGCCGTCATGCCAATGAAGTGATAGGACACACCGGTATCGAAATCCCTGCGCACCAGCCACAGCAGGAACAGCGCGAACACCGTACCGAAGAGCAAATGCTGCCGGCGGCTGTCGCTGAACAGCTCGACCCATGGCGCGCGGACGATCGCCCAGAGCAACACCGGCAGATAAATCAGCCAGCCGAGCGTCAGGCTTGCCGTTGAAAGCAGTTCGGCACCGATCATGATTCCCTCACCTGCCACTCGACACGTTTTTTGTAGGAGCTGCCGAAGGCTGCGATCTTTTGATCTTGTTTATAAAAGCAAAAGATCGCAGCCTTCGGCAGCTCCTACAAGGGCGCAATCGCGCGACGTTTATGTCTGGGCCGATGCAAAGCTATCTGCATGTCGCATTTGGACGCTAAGCTTGGGCTTATGGATGATTCAGATTATTTACGCCTGCTGACCATCGCGGCCGAGCAAGCCAACGCTTTCCTGTCCAATGCCCGCAAATGGGAGCGTGAGCGTTGGGTCTGCCAGCGCCTGTTGCAAGGCTTGAATATCCCCTACCGTACCGACGAGTTCGCCCCGGCCGGCGAGCCGCCGGACGTGTTGTTTCGCGATGCCAATTTCGAAGTTTTTTTCGTCCTCGATGAAGGCCGCCGCCTCAACGATGAATGGCGCGACGAACTGCAGCGCCGACGCAGCGCCTTCTCTCTAAGCCAACTGGTGCGCCGCGAAGCCAAGCCAAAACGCATCCCGGCCAATGAATTCCTCCTGCGCCTGGCGCCGACCCTGCGCAAGAAGGCACATAACTACAAGGAACGCGGCATGGATCTGGGTGAGTTGGACATCATCGCCTTCGCCAGCCTCAAGCGCGAAGTGCTGGACCTCAACAGTCATTTTCCGCCACCGACCGAATATCTGCGTCAGGGCTGGCGCTCGCTGTCGCTGGTCGGCCCGACGTTCGCCCGCGTGCTGTTCGCACACCCCGACGCACCGGACTTTCTGCGCAGCAACCTCGGCCGTAGCATCGTCTTCGACGTGGGCATCAGCCTGTGACGCCGCTGCAGCAATTGATTGCCGATGTTCCCCAGTCGGGCCGCGTGCGCTGGATCGGCGTGCGGCCCGAATCCCGAGGGCCGATGCTGGAGCTCGACGCGGTTGAGGCGCGCCTGGAAGCCGGGCTCACCGGCGATCACGCCCGCCCCGGCGTTCGCAATGCGCGGCAGGTCACGCTGATTCAGTGGGAGCACCTGGCGGTGATCAACGCCTTGATGGGCCGCCCCGATGACGAACCGATCCGGCCTGAAGATTTGCGGCGCAATCTCGTTATAAGCGGAATCAATTTGTTTAGCCTCAAGGGGCGGCGCTTTCGCATCGGGCAGGCAATACTCGAAACCACTGGCTGGTGTCAGCCTTGCGCACGTTTGCAGAACAACCTTGGCCCGGGCACTTTTCAAGCCGTGCGCGGGCATGGCGGAATCACCGCCCGGGTGTTACAAAGCGGCATCATTCGCCTCGACGATAGCGTGTGCGTCGAACCGGTTCCGGACAGCGGCTTTGCTGCGTTCCACCCCGGCTGAAAACCGCTGTAGCCTGTGTTCATTCAGTAACGTCTACCTGACGAGGCAAATATGACCAGCCGCCTGAACCCCGAAGACCAAAAGCATGTCGAAGAGTACCTGCAATTGTCCCAACACCGTGTCGAGCGCCGGCCCTTCCGGCCGTGGATGCTCCTGGTGCTGGTGCTGGCAGTAACCATTGGTCTGGGCCTGTTGAGCCGATTTATCAGTTACCTGACGCTATGAGCAGCCTCGCGCTCGCTCGGGTAACCGCACCGATTCCCTTTAAAAACCTTGCGAGTTATCCCTATGTCCCATCGTATTGTCATTGTCGGCGGCGGCGCCGGCGGTCTGGAGTTGGCTACCCGTCTGGGTAAGACTCTGGGCAAGCGCGGCACGGCCAGCATCATGCTGGTCGACGCGAACCTGACCCACATCTGGAAACCGCTGCTGCACGAAGTGGCTGCCGGATCTCTGAACTCCTCCGAAGACGAACTCAACTATGTCGCCCAGGCGAAATGGAACCACTTCGAGTTCCAGCTCGGGCGCATGAGCGGGCTCGATCGCGCGCAGAAGAAAATCCAGCTGGCCGCAACCTACGACGAAAACGGCGTCGAGCTGGTGCCGGCGCGTGAAGTGGCTTATGACTCGCTGGTGATCAGCGTCGGCAGCACCACCAACGATTTCGGCACCCAGGGCGCGGCGCAGCATTGCCTGTTCCTCGATACGCGCAAACAGGCCGAGCGCTTCCATCAGCAATTGCTCAATCACTATCTGCGCGCCCATGCCGGGCAGACCGATGTGGTCGAGCAGATCAGCGTGGCCATCGTCGGCGCCGGCGCCACAGGCGTTGAACTGGCGGCAGAACTTCATAACGCGGCGCATGAACTGGCGGCATATGGTCTGGACCGGATCAAACCGGAAAACATGCACATCACTTTGATTGAAGCCGGCCCACGGGTACTGCCCGCCCTGCCGGAGCGCATCAGCGGGCCGGTGCACAAGACGCTGGAAAAGCTCGGGGTCAACGTGATGACCAATGCGTCGGTTAGCGAGGTCACCGCCGACAGCCTGATCACCGCCGACGGCAGCGAGATCAAGGCCAGCCTGAAAGTCTGGGCGGCCGGTATTCGCGCGCCGGGTTTCCTGAAGGACATTGACGGTCTGGAAACCAACCGCATCAATCAGCTGCAAGTGCTGCCAACCCTGCAAACCACACGTGATGAAAACATCTTTGCCTTCGGTGACTGCGCGGCCTGTCCGCAACCGGGCACCGATCGCAACGTACCGCCGAGGGCACAAGCGGCACATCAGCAGGCTTCGCTGCTGGCCAAGTCGCTGAAACTGCGCATCGAAGGCAAGACCCTGCCGGAGTACAAATACACCGATTACGGCTCGCTGATTTCGCTGTCGCGTTTTTCTGCCGTGGGTAACTTGATGGGTAACCTGACCGGTAGCGTGATGCTCGAAGGCTGGCTGGCGCGGATGTTCTATGTGTCGCTGTACCGCATGCACCAGATGGCGCTGTACGGGCCGTTCCGCACGGCGATGCTGATGCTGGGGAGCAAGATTGGCCGTGGCACCGAGCCGCGTTTGAAGCTGCACTAAGGCCAACATCCGTGGGAGCTGGCTTGCCAGCGATGGCGGTGGGGCAGGCAACATGCTGCTCGCAGATCCAGCGCATTCGCGAGCAGGCTCGCTCCCACCTCTGATCTTTATTCCGAGCCCTGCAGCGAGCGGGGCTTTTCATAGGTTGTGGATCAGAGCTGGAAGCGTCGCACCATGCCCTGCAGGGCATTGGCCAGTTGCGACAGCTCATGGCTTGATGCGCTTGTCTGATCAGCGCCAGCAGCGGAACGCACCGACAGGTCGCGAATATTCACCAGGTTGCGATCCACTTCCCGCGCTACTTGCGCTTGTTCCTCAGCCGCACTGGCGATCACCAGGTTGCGCTCGTGAATCTCGTGCACCGACGCCGTGATCGTCACCAATGCCTCACCCGCCCGCTCAGCCAAGGCTAAAGTGCTTGCTGCACGGGAAGCGCTGGCCTGCATTGACTCCAGCGCCAGACTCGAACCGCTGCGCATGCCCTGCACCATCTGCTCGATTTCCTGAGTCGATTGCTGAGTGCGATACGCGAGTGCACGTACCTCGTCAGCCACCACCGCAAAGCCACGCCCGCTTTCACCTGCGCGAGCCGCTTCGATGGCGGCATTGAGCGCCAGCAGGTTGGTCTGCTCGGCGATGGCGCGGATTACATCGAGCACTTTGCCGATGTCCTGTGACTGATTGGCCAGCGACTGCACCAGTTCCTCAGTGTTCTGCACATCACTGGCCAGCGCATTGATAGCGCTGGCGGTTTCGCTGACACGCTCCTGGCCCAACTGAGCCGACTGACTGGATTGACGCGTGGCATCGGACGTCGACACCGCGTTGCGCGCGACCTCCTCCACCGCAGCGGTCATCTGGTTGACTGCAGTGGCGGCTTGCTCGATTTCGTTGTTCTGCTCTTGCAAGCCCCGGGTGCTGTCGACGGTGACAGCGCTCAACTCGTCAGCGGCGGTGGCCAGTTGCGTCGCCGAGCCGCTGATGCCTTGCAGCGTTTCCCGCAGGTTCTGCTGCATCGTCGCAAGGGCCTTGAGCAAGCGGCTGACTTCGTCGTTGCCATGGCTTTCGATCGGTCGGGTGAGATCACCCTGAGCCACGCTTTCTGCGGCGCTTACGGCGCTGCTCAGCGGCCGCACGATACTGCGCGTGAGCAACATCGCCAGGGCCACCGTGGCCAGCGCAGCCAAACCAATGAACAGGCTGACGATGGTTCGCGAGGTTTCATAATGCGCAGCGGACTTCTCGCTTTCGGCGGCGACCTGGCGGGCGAATAGATCGGCGAGATCGTTGAGTTGTTTGCCGGAGCCGTCGACCACGGTCTTCATGTCGACGAGCAGCAATTTGGTCAGCTCGTCACGTTTGCCTTGCTCGGCGAGGGTAAATGACTGGGCAATACCGGTGCGATAGGCGGCGAAGGTTTTCTTGAACTGGTCATAAAGTTGCTGGCCTTCGGCAGTGTCGACCAGTTTGTCGTAGGCGGCGATCTTCTCGCTCAGCTCCTTGTCGCGGGTGTCCATCTGGCCGCGATAGGTGGCGATGTTGGCCGGATCCTGATCGAGCGCCATGCGCAGGGAGATGGTTCGGATGCGCAGCATCAGTTCACGAATCTCGTCGCCGCCACGAATGCTCGGCAACCAGCGGTTCTCCACCGCCACCTCGCTGTCGCGAATGCTCGACATCTGCCCCAGCGCAAAAACCCCGAGCAAGGCCACCAACACCGCGATCAAGGCAAATCCGAGGGCAGCCCGAGGTGCAATATTCAACTGACGAAGCAACATGACGAACGCCCTTATTCTTGTAATGGCTAGATCAAGGGGTGAAGTGTTGGCAGTCCCCTCGTGTTAGCGGGCTATCGGCCAGTTGTATGACGACTTGAAGAGATTCGGCTTTCGCCGGGCAAAAAAAATCCCCGTATCTTTCGATACGAGGATTTTCAATATGGTCGGGGTAAGGGGATTCGAACTCCTGACATCCTGCTCCCAAAGCAGGCGCGCTACCGGACTGCGCTATACCCCGGTTTGAAATTGGCTCCGTGACCAGGACTCGAACCTGGGACCCAATGATTAACAGTCATTTGCTCTACCGACTGAGCTATCACGGAACTACATATTTCAATTTACAACAGTGAAACCTGAAGCTTCTCGACACCGTTTCGCATCGCTGCGTTCGTGTGTCTGAGGCGCGCTATTCTACAACCTAGAACACCTCTGTCAACCCCCTAAATTGCTTTCAAGTTAATGATTTGCAACTTATTTCAGTTTTCAACCCAGTGGATTGAAACGCTGTCGGTGACTGACTGCGGGGCGCACTTTACAAGCCTTTTCCTTTGAGTTCAACAGCCTGGCGAAAAAAAGGCCTCGCAATGCGAGGCCTTCCCGGTTTCATTGCCGCTGAGGCTTAGCCAAAAACGATTTCGTCGTTCTCGACCTTGCCGGTGGCGGTGTCGCCCGGCATGAAATGACCCGACAGGATCAACTGCGCCAGCGGGTTTTCGATCCAGCGCTGAATCGCACGCTTCAACGGCCGTGCGCCATAGACCGGGTCGTAACCGACGGCAATGAGCTTGTCCATCGCTTCCGGACTCAGCTCCAGCTTCAGCTCGCGCTCGGCCAGACGACTGCGCAGACGACCCAACTGGATCTCGGTAATCCCGGCAATCTGATCGCGCGCCAGCGGCTCGAAGATCACCACTTCGTCCACGCGATTGATGAACTCTGGCCGGAAGTGCGACGTCAGCGCGTCCATTACTGCCGCACGCTGCGCTTCACGATCACCGACCAGCTCCTGGATCTGCATCGATCCGAGGTTGGACGTCATCACGATGACCGTGTTGCGGAAGTCCACCGTACGCCCGTGGCTATCGGTCAGGCGTCCATCCTCAAGCACCTGCAGCAGGATGTTGAACACATCCGGATGCGCCTTCTCGACTTCGTCCATGAGGATCACCGAGTACGGCTTGCGACGCACGGCCTCGGTCAGATAACCGCCCTCTTCATAGCCGACGTAGCCCGGTGGCGCACCGATCAGACGAGCCACGGAATGCTTCTCCATGAACTCGGACATGTCGATCCGCACCATCGCCTCTTCGGTATCAAAGAGGAATTCGGCCAGCGCTTTGCACAGCTCGGTTTTACCGACACCGGTCGGGCCGAGGAACATGAACGAGCCGCTTGGACGGTTCGGGTCGGACAGCCCGGCCCGTGAACGCCGCACAGCGTTGGCCACAGCCACGACCGCTTCTTCCTGACCGATTACCCGTTTGTGCAACAGGCTCTCCATCTTCATCAGCTTGTCGCGCTCGCCTTCGAGCATCTTCGACACCGGGATGCCAGTCCACTTCGACACGACTTCAGCAATTTCTTCTTCAGTGACCTTGCTGCGCAACAACTGGTTTTCGCTTTTGCCGTGCTGGTCGACCATTTGCAGGCTGCGTTCCAGATCCGGGATCACCCCGTACTGCAACTCGGCCATGCGGTTCAGGTCGCCTTTGCGGCGCGCGGCTTCCAGTTCCTGACGCGACTGTTCGATCTTCTGCTGGATCTGCGCAGAACCCTGCACCTCGGCTTTTTCCGAGTTCCAGATTTCTTCAAGGTCGGAGTATTCACGCTCGTGACGCTCGATTTCTTCCTGAAGTTTTTCCAGGCGTTTCTTCGCCGCGTCGTCGCTCTCTTTCTTCAGCGCCTGGGATTCCACCTTCAATTGAATCAGGCGCCGCTCCAGACGATCTAGCACTTCCGGCTTGGAGTCGATCTCCATGCGGATACGGCTGGCGGCCTCATCGATCAGGTCGATGGCTTTGTCCGGCAGCTGCCGATCCGTGATGTAGCGATGGCTGAGCTTGGCAGCGGCGATGATCGCGCCGTCGGTGATCGCCACTTTGTGGTGGACCTCATAACGTTCCTTGAGGCCACGCAGAATGGCGATGGTGTCTTCTTCGCTCGGCTCATCCACCAGGACTTTCTGGAAACGTCGCTCGAGCGCCGCGTCCTTCTCTATATATTGGCGGTACTCGTTGAGCGTGGTCGCGCCGACGCAGTGCAACTCACCGCGCGCCAGTGCAGGCTTGAGCATGTTGCCGGCGTCCATCGAGCCTTCGCCTTTACCGGCGCCGACCATGGTGTGCAATTCGTCGATGAACAGAATGATCTGCCCTTCCTGTTTCGACAGTTCATTGAGCAACCCTTTCAGGCGTTCCTCGAACTCACCGCGATACTTGGCACCGGCAATCAGCGCGCCCATGTCCAGCGACAGCAGGCGCTTGCCCTTGAGGCCATCCGGCACTTCGCCGTTGATGATGCGCTGAGCCAGCCCTTCGGCGATCGCGGTTTTACCCACGCCAGGCTCACCGATCAGCACCGGGTTGTTCTTGGTGCGACGTTGCAGAACCTGAATGGTACGGCGGATCTCGTCGTCACGGCCGATCACCGGATCAAGCTTGCCGTCTTCGGCGCGCTTGGTCAGGTCGACGGTGTATTTATCTAGCGCCTGCCGCGACTCTTCGTGGTTGGCGTCATTCACCGCTTCGCCGCCACGCAGGTTGTTGATCGCGTTTTCCAGAGCTTTCTTGCTCACGCCCTGGCCGAGCAGCAACTTGCCGAGCTTGCTGTTCTCGTCCATCGCGGCGAGCAGCACCAGTTCGCTGGAAATGAACTGATCGCCCTTCTGCTGAGCCAGACGGTCGGCCTGATTGAGCAGGCGCGCCAGATCCTGCGACATGTTGACGTCGCCGGTCGGGTTCTGGATTTTAGGTAATTGGTCGAGCTCTTTGGTCAGCTCTTTACGCAAGCTGTTGACGTCGAAGCCTACTTGCATCAGCAGCGGCTTGATCGAACCGCCCTGCTGTTCAAGCATGGCCTGCATCAAGTGCGCCGGCTCAATCGCCGGATGATCGTGGCCTACCGCCAACGACTGGGCGTCGGACAAGGCCAACTGTAATTTGCTGGTTAAACGGTCTATACGCATGGGTCACCTTCCTTTTGAGCAGGCCGGACCTAAGAAACCATCCTGAATAAAGAAACCTGCCAGATACCGCTATAGATGCGGTCGATTCTGCAAGATTCAAGCGTCGGAGGGTTGATGCAGATCAGAGAGTCTAGCGGGTGAGCCAAACGAGGGAGGCAAAGCGACCGGTGCGCGACGCACGGCGATAGGAGAAGAAGCGCGGATCGGTCACGGTGCAGAAACCGCCGCCGTAAACCGCCGTCACACCCCGTTCGGCCAGACGCAAGCGCGCCAGCTGATAGATGTCGGCCATGAACTTGCCGGGGTTGTCGCTCGGCACGAAAGCCGTTGCCGCTTCCGGCAACTGATTGACGAAGACGTCGCGAACTTCCGCGCCGACTTCAAAGGCTTGCGGGCCGATGGCCGGGCCGAGCCAGACCAGCACGTTCTCAGGTGCAACATCGAGGCTGTCGAGGGTGGCTTCAAGCACACCCGCCGCCAGCCCGCGCCAACCGGCATGCGCTGCCGCCACCCGAGTGCCGGCGCGATTGCAGAACAATGCCGGCAGGCAATCGGCGGTCATGGCCGTGCAGGCGATACCGGGCTTGTCTGTCCAACTGGCATCTGCAGTCGCAACGGTGCCCGGATCAGCTTGCGCCACGGTGATCCCGTGCACTTGCTGCAACCAGGCAGGCTGTATGGAGAAGTGATCAGTCAGACGCCGACGGTTCTCGGCGACGGCCTGCGGACGATCATCGACATGATCGCCCAGATTCAGGCTGTCGAATGGCGCCTCGCTGACACCACCCTCGCGGGTGGTGACACAGGCCTTGACGCTGGCCGGCGCAGGCCAGTCCGGCGTCAGCCAGTTCATCCGACGAAGGCCTCGCGATCCTGCTTGAGCAGGGTCAGCAGCCAGACGAAATCTTCCGGCAGCGGCGATTCCCAGCTCATCCGCTCACCGCTCGTCGGGTGATCGAGTTCGAGGAAGCGCGCGTGCAGGGCCTGACGCGGGAAGTGCTTGAGCGATTCGACCATGGTCGGGTTCGCCGCTGGCGGAATGCGGAAACGCCCGCCGTACGCCGGGTCGCCGACCAACGGGAAGTTGATGTGCGCCATGTGCACGCGGATCTGGTGCGTGCGACCGGTTTCCAGCTTCACCCGTACATGGGTGTGCGAACGGAAGCGCTCGAGCACGCGGTAGTGGCTGACGGCAGGCTTGCCGCCCTCCATCACCGCCATGCGCTGGCGCTGCTGGCCGTGACGACCGATCGGCGCATTGATCTTGCCACCGGCGGTGACCACGCCGATCACGATGCACTCGTAGATACGGCTGACGCTGCGGCTCTGCAATTGCGCAACCAGTTTGGTCTGCGCCTGAATGGTCTTGGCCACCACCATCAGACCGGTGGTGTCTTTGTCCAGACGGTGGACGATGCCGGCACGCGGAACATTGATGATGTCCGGCACATGGTGCAACAAGGCATTGAGCAACGTGCCATCGGCGTGACCGGCAGCCGGGTGCACCACCAGGCCCGCAGGCTTGTTGATCACCAGAATGTCGTCGTCTTCATAGACGATGTCGAGTTCGATGTCCTGGGCGATCCACTCGCCCTGGGCTTCCTGCTCGGCAGTCAGCTCAAGGATGGCACCGCCATGCACGATGTCGCGCGGGCGGATCACCGCCCCGTCCACAGTCAGGCGACCTTCTTTGATCCAGGCGGAAAGGCGCGAGCGCGAGTGCTCAGCGAAGAGTTGGGCGGCGACTTGATCGAGGCGTTGGCCGCCCAATTCGGACGGCACCTCTGCGCGAAGTTCTATTTTATCGGACATGCTCGGACTGGGCGTCGGCACAGCCTTTGGTTTCGGCTGCGCGCTTGTGGTTAAATACGGCGTCTTTTGCCCCGAGGCTTTTCAACGGGGCGCTCATCATAACAGGACGGCCCCGCCCAAGACAGCGGCCGTCATAGGGACGCAAGCCGCCATGCAAGTGAAACACCTGCTGCTGATCGCCATCCTCGCATTGACCGCTGCTTGCTCATCGAAGGAAGTCGTAGACGAAAACCTCAGCGAAGCCGAGCTGTATCAGCAGGCTCAGACTGATCTGGACAACAACAGCTACACCAGCGCCACAGCCAAGCTGAAGGCCCTGGAATCGCGTTATCCGTTCGGTCGCTACGCCGATCAGGCTCAGCTGGAGTTGATCTACGCCAACTACAAGAACGCCGAGCCGGAAGCTGCAAAGTCCGCCGCCGAGCGTTTCATTCGTTTGCATCCGCAGCATCCGAACGTGGATTACGCCTACTACCTCAAGGGTCTGACCTCGTTCGACCAGGACGTCGGCCTGCTGGCGCGCTTCCTGCCGCTGGACATGACCAAGCGTGATCCGGGCGCCGCCCGCGACTCGTACAACGAGTTCGCGCAACTGACCAGCCGCTACCCGAACAGCCGCTACGCGCCGGACGCCAAGCAGCGCATGATCTACCTGCGCAACCTGCTGGCCGCCTACGAAATCCACGTCGCTGACTACTACCTGACCCGTCAGGCTTATGTAGCCGCTGCCAACCGTGGCAAATACGTGGTGGAGAACTTCCAGGAAACCCCATCGGTCGGCGACGGCCTGGCGGTGATGACCGAAGCCTACCAGCGTCTGCACCTCGACGATCTGGCGGCCACCAGCCTGGAAACCCTCAAGCTCAACTACCCGGACCACTCGAGTCTGCAGGACGGCCAGTTCGTGCCACGCGTGGCCGAAGCCGACAACCGTTCGTTCCTGAGCAAGGCGACTTTGGGCCTGATCGAATCGCGTCCACCGCTGCCGCCGGGCGAAACCCGCGCCAACCAGGATGTGCAGAAGCAGTTCCAGGAAGCGAAAGATGCGATCCCGAACGAGCTCAAGCCTAAAGACGAGAATGGCGACGTGATCGAAGAGCCAGAGCCGGAATCCAGCGACACCGATCGCTCGTGGTTCAGCTACATGACCTTCGGCGTGTTCGACTGATCACATCGGTTGAACAACAAAGGGAGATCTGCGGATCTCCCTTTTTTATTGCCGCGCTTTAATTGGCTGGGCGCTGATCCGGTCCTTGGCTAAACTGCCGGATCATCAGTCGAAAAGCCGCTCATCATGCTTCGTTTATTGTTCTGGATTGCCCTGATCTTCGCCGCCATCTGGCTCTGGCGCAAATTCAAGGCCCCCGCCTCGTCCACTCAAACGCCGCGCGAACAGGACGCCCCGCCGATGGTGCGCTGCGCCCACTGCGGCGTGCATTTGCCGCGCGACCGCGCGCTGGGCAACCAGCAACAATGGTATTGCAGCCAGGCTCATCTCGAGCAAGGCCCGGGCGCCAGTGGTCGCTGAGGCCGCCCAAGCCGACCAGAAACAGGCTCAGCGTCTGCTGCGCCTTTATCACCTGTACCGATTGAGTGTCGGCATCACCCTGGTGCTGCTGATCTCCAGCAACATGGACAACCGCCTGCTGACGTCGGCCAACGACGATCTGCTGCGCGGCGGCAGTTGGCTTTACCTGATCATCAACATGCTGCTGGTGGTGTTCCTCGAAAGCACCCGCCGCCCGGCGCAACTGTTCGGCCTGGCCCTCGTCGATGTGCTGCTGTTGTGCGGCCTGTTCTACGCGGCCGGCGGCGTCGTCAGTGCGCTGGGCAATTTGCTGGTCGTCTCGGTGGCGATCAGCAACACGTTACTGCGCAGGCGAATCGGCCTGCTGATTGCCGCCATCGCGGCGATTGGCATTGTCGGCCTGAGCTTTCTGCTGGGTCTCAGCCAGCCCCTCAGCGCCAACGCCTACCTGCAAGCCGGCACCCTCGGCGCGCTGTGCTTCGCCGCCTCATTGTTGGTGCAGGGGCTGATTCGCCGATTGGAGGTCAGCGAAACCCTGGCCGAACAACGCGCCAGCGAAGTAGTCGGCCTGGAAGCGCTCAATGCGCTGATCCTGCAACGCATGCGCACCGGCATTCTGGTGCTGGACGAACAACGCCGGGTGCAACTGGCCAATCACAGTGCGCAGAGCCTCCTCGGCCATAGCCACCTGCAAGGACATTTGATCGACGAGTATTCCCCCGCGCTGGTCGATCGCCTGCAAATGTGGCGCAACAACCCGACCTTGCGCCCGCAGAGCCTGAAGATCCCCGACATTGGCCTGGAATTGCAGCCTAGCTTCATCGCTCTAGAGCAGAGCCCGAACCAGCAGACGCTGGTGTTTCTCGAAGATCTGGCGCAAATCACCCAACAGGCGCAGCAACTCAAACTCGCTGCCCTCGGGCGTTTGACCGCCGGCATCTCTCACGAAATTCGCAATCCACTGGGCGCGATCAGTCATGCCGCGCAGCTGCTGGCCGAGTCCGAGGAACTCGATATGGCAGATCGGCGTCTGACGCAGATTATTCAAGACCACTCCCAGCGCATGAATCGAGTCATCGAAAACGTCCTGCAACTGTCCCGCCGCCAGCAAAGCGCACCGCAACGGCTGGATCTCAAGCCGTGGCTGGAAAACTTCGTCGCCGAAACCCGCGAGCAGGCCACCGAGCGCCAGCATATTCATCTGCGGATCAATTCCGGAGACTTCACCACACTGATGGATCCCAACCAGCTGCGGCAGATTCTCGACAACCTGATACGCAACGCCTGGCGGCACAGTGCCCAACTGCACGAACTGGCCGAAGTCTGGCTGGCCCTGTTCGTCGACCCCGACAGCCAATTGGCAGTGCTCGAAGTGCAGGACAACGGTCCCGGCGTGTCGGCCGATGAACAGGCGCATCTCTTTGAACCGTTCTTCACCACCAGCAGCCAGGGCACCGGTCTTGGCCTTTATCTGTCCCGTGAGCTGTGCGAAAGCAACCAGGCACGCCTAGACTTCAAATCACGCCAAGGCGGCGGCTGCTTTCGCATCACCTTTGCTCACGGACGGAAACAAAGTTGAATACAAGCCCACGGCAAAAAATTCTTATCGTCGACGACGAACCGGATATCCGCGAGCTCCTGGAAATCACCCTGGGACGGATGAAACTCGAGACCTTCAGCGCACGCAATCTGGGCGAGGCCCAGGCGCTGTTACAGCGCGAGCACTTTGACCTGTGCCTGACCGACATGCGCCTGCCCGACGGCACCGGGCTGGATCTGGTGCAACACATCCAGCAACGCGATCCGCATCTGCCAGTGGCGATGATCACCGCATACGGAAACCTGGAAACGGCCATCAATGCGCTGAAAGCCGGGGCGTTCGATTTCCTCACCAAACCGGTAGAACTGCCGCGTCTACGCGAGTTGGTCAGTTCGGCCCTGCGCATGCCGACAGCGGGTGGCCTGGGCACGGCAATCGAACGACGGCTGCTGGGCGACTCGCCGCCGATGGCCAATCTGCGCAAGCAGATCGACAAGCTCGCGCGCAGTCAGGCGCCGGTGTACATCAGCGGTGAATCCGGCAGTGGCAAGGAGCTGGTCGCCCGTTTGATCCATGAACAGGGCCCGCGAGCTGGCCAGCCATTTATGCCGGTGAACTGCGGGGCGATTCCGTCGGAGCTGATGGAAAGCGAATTCTTCGGTCACCGCAAAGGCAGTTTCACCGGTGCCGTCGAGGACAAGCCGGGGCTGTTCCAGGCGGCCCATGGCGGCACTCTGTTTCTCGATGAAGTTGCCGATCTGCCACTGTCGATGCAGGTGAAACTACTGCGGGCAATTCAGGAAAAAGCCGTGCGCAGCGTCGGCGGGCAGCAGGAGACGGTCGTCGACGTGCGCATCCTTTGCGCCACTCATAAAGATCTTGAGGCAGAAGTCGCGGCAGAGCGATTCCGCCAGGATCTGTATTACCGGCTCAACGTCATCGAATTGCGCGTGCCTTCCCTGCGCGAACGCCGCGATGATATCGAAGCGCTCGCCATGCACGTGCTCAAGCGTCTGGCCAAAGACACCGGACAACCCGAAGCACGCCTGCATCCGCAGGCGCTGGAGGCGCTGAAGAACTATCGCTTTCCCGGCAATGTGCGCGAGCTGGAGAACGTGCTCGAACGTGCGCACACCTTGTGCGAAAACCGCATGATCGAGGCGCAGGATCTGCGTTTGAGCGAGGGCAATTGCTCGGCGGATGGCGCATTGGCCGATCTGACGCAGATCGACAATCTCGAGGATTATCTGGAGAGCGTCGAACGCAAACTGATTTTGCAGGCGCTGGAGGAAACCCGCTGGAACCGCACAGCGGCGGCGCAGCGGTTGAGCCTTTCGTTTCGGTCGATGCGCTATCGGCTGAAGAAGTTGGGGCTGGATTAGATCGCAAAAGATCGCAGCCTTCGGCAGCTCCTACGGGTACGCATTTCAATGTCGGAGCTGCCGAAGGCTGCGATCTTTTGGTCTTGCTTTAGATGCGACCCTCAGGTGCATACGGCTTCGGATCAATAATTGGCGAACGACCCAACATCACATCGGCAAACAACTGACACGACGCCGGCGCCAACACCAGCCCATTGCGATAATGCCCGCAGTTCAGCCACAACCCCTCGAAACCCGGCACCCGACCAATAAAGGGAACGCCTTCCGGCGACCCCGGCCGCAGCCCGGCCCAGTGCCCGACCACTTCGGCATCCGCCAGCGCCGGCAACAATTCGATCGCCGAGGCCTTGAGGCTTTGCAGCGCTATGTCGGTCGGGGTCTTGTCGTAACCTTCGTGCTCCAGCGTGCTGCCGATCAAAATGTGACCGTCGCGACGCGGGATCGCATAACGCCCCTTGGCCAGCACCATGCTCGGCAGGAAATCAGCCGCGCACTTGTAAAGAATCATCTGGCCTTTGACCGGCTCGACCGGCAGCGACAGGTTCAGCGTCTTGAGCAGATCACCGCTCCACGCTCCCGCCGTCAGCACAATCTGGTCGCCGTTGATCATGCCCGTCGGAGTCTGCACGCCGACCACGCGCTCGCCCTCGCGGACGAAGCCTGCAACTTCGCATTGCTCATGAATCGTGACATTGGGCAGCGCCAGCAAAGCGGCTTTCAGCGATTTGACCAGCCGTGGATTGCGCACATTGGCGACATCGGCCATGTAGATCGCACGACTGAAACCGCTGCCGAGCACCGGCACCGCGTCATGTGCCGCCGAGATATCCACAGCCCGCAGCGGCCGATTTTCCCGCTCGGCCCAGGCCAGGGCTGCGGCTTCATCGTCCAGATCCAGCCAATACAGGCCAGTGGTGTGCACCTCAGGATCAACCCCCGTGTCGGCAAACAAGCGCTCGCCGAGCTGTGGATAAAAATCCTGCGACCAATGCGCCAGCGCGGTGACTGCCGGACTGTAGCGCCACGGGTATAACGGCGAGACGATGCCGCCGCCAGCCCAGGACGATTCCTGGCCGACATTCGAGCGGTCCAGCAGCACCACGCTGCGCACTTCGGAGGCGAGATTGTAGGCAGTGAGCAGGCCAATCACTCCGCCACCGACAATCACCACTTGCTGTTGCCTGGTCATGTTTGATCCAACCGTAAAAAAGACAGTGGGCGCAAAAGGCGCCCGAAAAAGAATGCGTCAGCGGCCCCAGCAATCCTTGGCGGTCACTCCGGCGATCGCGTTGTTCATGCTTCGCACGCCGGTATTGGTCAGGGTGAAATCCCCGCACTTGTCGGTCGCCATCGCCGAGCCGGTTTTACGCGTCGCGGTGAGCACAAAGGTCTGGTCCGTCAGCGTTGGGGTGATGGTGTAGAAATCATTGCCCGTGCTCAGTCCAGTAACGCCGGTGTAGGCATTGTTACGGGTGTAGAAACGCTCAAGGGTCTGCGCCTGCTCCGAGAGCAGCGAGACCACTTCGGCGCGACGGCCCTTCTTCACGTATTCGTTGTAGCTGGGGATGCTGATGGTGAGGATGATCCCGATAATCGCGATGACGATCATGATCTCGATCAGGGTAAAACCTCGGCTGGATCTGCGCATGCCTCAAATTCTCGCTTACTGGATTTGTCGCCACATGATACGACGGCTTCCGCCGCCGCCCTTTTCCACAATGACCGTGATCGCGCCGCTGGTGTCAATCGTGCCCTTGCGCTCGCCGTTAGCGGAAATGAAGTTCAGGGTCGGATTGCCGCTGGTAAAAATCACACCACTGGATATCGTGTCATTGCTGTCGACCAAACGGTCGCCGGTTGTGTCGATCACGGCGTAGTTGAGCATCTTACCGTTGAACGCATCGAGTTCGACCAGTCTGCCCGTACCAAAGCTCGAACAAGGGTCGGTGGTATCGACGCTGGCAGTGGTGAAAACCACTCGCCCCAACACAAGACTGGCCTGATTGATCACGCGTTCACCGGTCAGCACGTTGTTATACACCAGCGGCAGGTACCAGCCTTTTTCTCCCGGATACGTCGTTTCATTCTGGCTGGTGGTCAGGAACTGCCCGGAGCTGCCGGAGAACGAACCGGTGATCGCCTGGGCCTGCAAACTGCTGGCGGTGATTTGCCCGGCACCACCCTCTGCATCCCAGATTGAATAGAACGCCTGCAGATCCTTGTTGGTCTTGTCGGCAGTCTCGTTGAACTTGCCGGTGCCAAAAAACACCTGTTTGCCGCCCTGTGGGTTATCCGCCAGCAGCGGTTGCGCGGTGATCGGCTGCGTTGCCCCGCCCGGCGCGGTGAACAATGGCTTGCCGGCGAACGCCACGCCCCAGCTATCCGGCGCCGTCGCGCTCAAGTCGAATTTCCACATGCGTCCTTTCAGGTCTCCACCGTAGGCCGCCTGTACCACGTTCGAAGAGTTGACCCTGAGTTCCACAGAGGACAGACCGTTGCTGGTCTCCGTGCTGTCGACGACGATTTTTCTGATCAGTGAACCATCCAGCGCATCCAGCACATACAACGCTGCAACCCCCGAATGGCTGCCGTAGCCATTGGCAATGAATGTCGCCCAGCGACCGTTGGCCAAGCGTGCCACTTCCGGACGCGCGTAGGCGTAACCCAGATCATTGAACGCGTTCGACGTGTTGGCGGTGGCCGGCGCACTGACTTCCCACTGTGCCTTGATCACGTTGCCTGCCGAGGCATCGAACAGTTGCAGTCCATAAAACGTTTTACCGCCAGCCCCCGTTCCGCCAATGGCCAGGGTTTTCCAGGTGGTGCCTGCCTGCGCATCGAACACGCCGACCTGACCGTCCACCAGAAACTTGTGGCTGACGCCGTTGACGTAGTTGGTGTCCGCGATCAGACGCAACGAAGGCAGCACACTGGAGGGCATATAAGCGTAACGGCGCGTGCCGTTCGCCGAATTGATCACATTGACGAAACCGTCGTTGGCGTTCACCACCAGGCTGGTATTCATGTTCGCAGCCTTGGTAGTCAGGTAGTTGGTGTAACTGCTGTCACCCGTCAGATCAGATGCAGTCTTGTCCGAAGGCGACGCGAGCACCAGCGGCGAATTGATGATGTCGCCGAGCAGCGCACTGCGAACTTTGAGCCCGGCCTTGTTGGTGCCTTTGCTCCACTCCACCAGTTCAGTGCCGCTGATGCCGGTGGGCAAGCCCTGATTCAGCGTGTTCTGCTGGGCTGGGGAAAAGCTGCCGAATGCCAGAGCAATTGGCGTATTGCTCAACGTGTTCCAGGACTGGAAAGTCGGCGCCGTGGCAGAGGGCACGATCGTGGTGTCGGTCGACCATTGCGCCGTCGAGGTATTTACCGTGCCGGTCGAGGTAAAGCCGAACGACCTGATCGTGCCGCGCCAATCCTTGGGATCGTAGGTTGTCTGGTAAAAACTGCTGCCACTGGTCAACGTGCTGCTGCTGGCAGCGCCGGCACCACCAGAGCCGGCTTTGGAAGTGATATCGCTCAATGCCGACGACAACGCCGCATTGAGCCCGGAACTGTCGGTCGCCTGGTAATACCTGCCCTGCCCATAACTGGCGGCGTCGGACAGCATGTCGTTATCCGCAGCGAAACCCACGGTGTAGGTGTTCATGTACTGCCTGGGAAAATCCACGGCGTTCCAGCTCTTGCCGGCGGCGTCGGTACCGGTCGAGCGCATGTCGATGTCGAAGGCGAATTTGGCAATGTCATCCAGATAAAGCGTGTCGCCTTCACCGTCACCACTGAGGTTGTCGCCATCGTTATTCACGCCATCCCAGTTCGGTAACCGACCGCCTCCCAGCGGATCGTTGGTCGGGAAGGTACGGTCATAGGTCGGCAAGCCATCGG
This sequence comes from Pseudomonas sp. NPDC079367, assembly GCF_044542195.1. Lineage (NCBI taxonomy): Bacteria > Pseudomonadati > Pseudomonadota > Gammaproteobacteria > Pseudomonadales > Pseudomonadaceae > Pseudomonas > Pseudomonas sp. NPDC079367. The sequence continues at coordinate 8,278 of NZ_JBITTW010000031.1, read as the reverse complement.
TAATCACCACGCCGTAGTTTTTCTGGCAGCGATATTGAATCGGGCTGGTGTAGGTCGCTGGCGTGCCGTTGTAGTAAGGCGCCAGGCCGCGCATGTAGCGAGTGACTTCGTAATAGCTCTCGGCTAACGGCGTGTTGGCCACCGCATTCAAGCCGTTGATCGATGAAATCAGCGCGTTGTAGTTGGTGTCTGCCTGGGCCTGGGTGACGCTGCCCGCGACGGGTGACAAATCGGTGATCGAGCGCGCGATAAACCCGCCGTTGCCCGGGTTGCTGCTGGTGGCCGGATTGAACGTCGACAGGCCCATGCGCAAGGTGCGATTGCTGCTCACCAGTGCAGTGGAAACGTTGCGCGCCACGTTCATCCGGTAATCGTTGGGGATCGCCCCGGTGGTGAAGTCGCGGGTTCCGTTGCTGTTAGCCAGGCCGACAATGTAGGAAATGTAATTGGCGGAATACCGGGTGTTTTCGTTGCCTACGGGGTCGGGGAGCTTGAGGCACAACGGCGCCACACTGTTGTTGTAGAACGCATAGGCGCCTCCCGAGCAACCCGAGGTTGGCAGGCTCGATAGAAACACCGTGTCGCCGGTAATCTGCGGCGCATTGAGTGCAGAGCACAGTCCGAGGAAAGCATTGCACTGCCGGGCGGGCGTGCGGTTGACGTTCGGGTTGAACTCGGCGGCGTAAATGATGCTGTTCATACTCCCCGAATCGTCGATCAGCAGCATCACGTTTGGCGCCACCGCTGCCGCGCTCAGCAGCGGTGAATCGGACGGCGTGAATGCCCAGGCCGGCGCCGCCAGATAGAAACTCAGCAGCATGCCGATCAGCAGCGACACGCCGCGCTCAATACTTCGCATAGACACTCTCCACCACGCTACGCGAATTGCCGGCGATGCCGACCGCAGTGACTCGATACAAGGTCGCCGAGGTGTTGGTAGGTACGTTCACCGCGGTCAGGGTCGTGCCGATGTTTTGCACTCCGTAAAAACCGTTACCGGCGGCGATCCAGGTCACCCCGGAAGCTGAATTGAAGCCGGCCGCATTGACCACTGACGATTCCGCCGGCGGCAAACATTGAGTCGTGCCGCTGCACACTGCCAGAGAGTAGCTGTCCAGTTGCACAGCGCTCTCACCAACACGCAGCGCCGCTTCGGCCGCCTGAAATGATTGATTGCGCAGGCTGACGCTACCGGCCATTTTTTCCTGCAGGTTGGCGCTTTGCATTGAGGACAATCCGATCAAGGTAAGCAACAGCAGGAACACCAGACTGACCAACAAGACCATGCCGCGCTGTGCCTGACGTTGTTGCAAGCAAATCCTCATCATCCCCCCCTCATTGCAAGCGGTTGCGCAATGCCGCAACCACGTTGAAGGTTTGGTTGCGCACCCGGTTGTTCGGGTCGGTGAGGGTCAGGCTCAGGCGCACACTGCGGATGCGCGCGGGATCGGCGGGGTTACTGCTGTAGGTTGAGGCTGCGACTTCGGTCGCCGAGCTGGCCAGGCCGAACGTGACGTTGAAGGCGCTGACGTTGTTCACCAGCACTTGCTGCGCCGGATTGCCGCTGCCAGTGCCCATGAGGATCTGGTTATTGCTGAAACTGTAGATCAGGCGCCGGATCGGGAAAGCAATTTGCCCCGTGGTCGGGCTGCGCAACCCGCTGTAGGCGACCGCGCTGTTGCGACAATCGGAGATCACCGTCCACGTTGGTGTCCCCCCGCCGCTGCCGACATCGGCAGTGACCAGGGTCAATTTGAGATTGGCGTTATCCCAGTCGATCGGAATGAGCTGCGCTGTGTTGAAATCGCCCGCGCTGCTCGAATCGGTGATGGTGCCGAGACAGCCGAACATGCCGACCATACGGATTTCCTGAATCATCTTGCTGAGAACGAAACGCGCGTCTTCCTGCATTGCTGCGGCGCTGTTCTGACTGACGTAGGTGTTTTTCGCGGCGATGAAGATCTGCACCACACCTAGCACGACGATCAGCCCCAACGCCAACGCGATCAGCAATTCGATCAGGCCGAAACCGCGGTTGGCGTGCTTCATGGCGTCGCCACCGGGTCGACCGCCGCACGGCTGGTCAGCACGAAACTGCGCTGGGCGCTGGCAGCGTTGGCCGCGCGAGCATCGCTCCAGGTAATGGTGATGGTATAGACCCGTTGATTGAGGGTGATGCTGCCCGTCGCGGTCGGGCCGCCGAAGCTTGCGATATTGCTGGTGAAGTCGTAGAGATCCTGATCCCGCGCAACACTGAGATTGCCCGAGGTTGGTGGGGTAACGGTGTAGTTAGCGCCGGAGTTGGCGCGAATGCGGTCCATCATGTCATAGGCAATGAAGCTCGCCTGACTGGTCATCCGTGAACTGTCGGTGTACTTCAGCGCATTGAGTTGCACCGCTGCCGCGCCCAACAGCCCAACGGTCAGAATCAGTAACGCGACGAGCACTTCGATCAGCGTCATGCCCTCCTGTGCGTTTTTGCTCCCTGCCCTCATCCGCAATTTCCACCCAGTTGAATGCGTCCGTTCAAACACACGTTCAGCGTCCTGCTTTGCGTGCCCAGCGTGTAACCGATGGCCACCGCCGTCGACGGCGCCGCCAAGCCGCCGAGATTATTGAAATCCAGTGCGGTCACTCCTGAGGGTAGCGTCAGAGTCGCGCCACTGCTCATTGCTGGAACAACCCGCAACACATTGGCCGGATTGCCAGTACTGTCATAGACCGCCAGCTCACCGGTCCAGACACTGCCGCCAGCGGTCGGGCGCAGACGCGTGGTCACGCCACGGTTGATGGCTTCGAGCCGGGCGAAATTTATTGCGCGCTGCAAGTCGCCGACTTCGGTATCCGCCTTGCTGCTCTGGATCGTACGGGTAAAGGCCGGCACCGCCAACGTGATCAGCACCAGGAACACCGCGATGGCGACCAGCAACTCGACCAGCGTGAAACCTTTTGTACGAAGATCCATCGATGCCCTCCGTTGCCGTCGGCTATACCTGCTTCTACACGCTAGAACATTCGCTCGGCACGCGCCGACTGATTTGCCCTGCGCGGCGCACGGATTGCGCCGCTCATACCATTCCAAGGAGGGATGTTTCATGCCCCAACACGGTTTCAGCCTGATTGAACTGCTTATGGGACTGGCGATTGCCGCAATTGTTCTGCTGCTGGTCAGCCCGGCGTTCGCCGCGCTCACGCAAGCGACTCAACGCGATCATGCCGCGCAGTCGCTGCTCGAAGGTATCCGCCACGCTCGAACACTGGCTATGACCCACAATCAAGTCGTGGTGATCCATGGCATCGACGGTGACTGGAGTCAGGGCTGGCGCATCATTCTGGATATCAGCGGCAAGGGGCCGCAGGACAGCAGCAACCCGCTGCTGGTTGAGCGCGCCAGTGAGGCGAAGGTGCCGATTGTCGGCAACTGGTGGGTAAGCCGCTACGTGCGGTTCAGTCATCTGGGGCAGCCGCTGATGCCGGGACGGCGATTCCAGGCGGGGACGATACACATCTGCTCGCCGCGCGCACCCGTCAGCCAGCGCCAGATCGTGTTGGCGGCGACCGGTCGCGTGCGCCTGAACAGTCAGGAGACCGAACAGGCATTGTGCGACAGAAGCAGAAACCTCAGATTGAACGGACGCGCAGCTCTTTCGGCATCGAGAACGTGATGTTTTCTTCACGACCGGCCAGTTCGTCTGCACCGGTCGCGCCCCAGGCCTGCAATTGCTGGATCACGCCACGCACCAGCACTTCCGGTGCCGAGGCGCCAGCGGTGATGCCGATACGCTCGACGCCGTCGAACCAGCTCTGTTGCAGGTCTTCGGCACCGTCAATCAGGTAGGCCGGGGTCGCCATGCGCTCAGCCAGTTCACGCAGACGGTTGGAGTTGGAGCTGTTCGGGCTGCCGACCACCAGCACCACGTCGCACTCGTCGGCCAGTTGCTTGACGGCGTCCTGGCGGTTTTGGGTGGCGTAGCAGATATCGTCCTTGCGCGGGCCACCAATCGCCGGGAAGCGAGTGCGCAGCGCATCGATAACGCGACTGGTGTCATCCATCGACAAGGTTGTCTGGGTGACGAAGGCGAGTTTGTCCGGGTTGCGCACCTGCAACTCGGCGACATCTTTCTCGTCTTCGACGAGGTAGATCGCGCCGCCGTTGCTGGCATCGTACTGGCCCATGGTGCCTTCGACTTCCGGGTGACCGGCGTGGCCGATCAGGATGCACTCGCGACCGTCACGGCTGTATTTGGCGACTTCGATGTGCACCTTGGTGACCAGCGGGCAGGTTGCATCGAAAACTTTCAAGCCACGACCGGCGGCTTCGTTGCGCACGGCTTGCGAAACACCGTGGGCGCTGAAGATGACGATTACGTCATCGGGCACCTGATCGAGCTCTTCGACGAAAATCGCGCCACGGCTGCGCAGATCTTCGACGACGAACTTGTTGTGCACCACTTCATGACGCACATAGATCGGCGGCCCGAAGACTTCCAGGGCGCGGTTGACGATTTCGATCGCCCGGTCCACACCGGCGCAGAAGCCACGGGGGTTGGCGAGTTTGATTTGCATGCTGTGCCTCGTGTCTTGCGCGCGAAATATAGGTACGTCCTGCTGATCGAGCACTATGCTCAAAAACAGCAAAAATCTAATGTGGGAGCGGGCTTGCTCGCGAAAGCGGTGTGTCAGACAACTTCAATTTTGAATGTCTGTCAGCATTCGCGAGCAAGCCCGCTCCCACATTTTTGACCACGTGCGGTCAGTTATAGCGCTTTGACTGAAATGATTTCCACGTCAAAGGTCAATGTCTTGCCGGACAGCGGGTGGTTGAAGTCAACGGTCACTTGCGCGTCGTCGAACTCTTTTACCACGCCCGGCAATTCAGTATTGGCCGCATCGTTGAAGATCACCAGCAAGCCCGGTGACAACTCCATGTCGGTGAACTGCGAGCGCGGGATGGTCTGCACGTTCTGCGGGTTCGGCTGACCAAAAGCGTTTTCCGGCTCGACGGTCAGGGTGCGCTTGTCGCCGGCCTTGAAACCGAACAGCGCGGCTTCGAAACCCGGAAGCAGGTTGCCGTCACCGACCTTGAAGGTCGCCGGCGCCTTGTCGAAGGTGCTGTCGACGGTGTCGCCGTTTTCCAGGCGCAAGGCAAAGTGCAAGGTGACTTCGGTGTTCTGGCCGATGCGTTGCTCAGTCGATAGCGGATCAGTCATGAGCGGTCCCTTCGGTTTTTTTCGATTTGAACATGTCCAGAGCCAGCATGATCGCGCCAACCGTAATTGCGCTGTCGGCAACGTTGAACGCCGGGAAATACCAGCTGTTCTGCCAGTGCACCAGAATGAAGTCGATCACATGGCCCAGGGCAACGCGGTCGTACAGATTCCCCAGCGCGCCGCCCAATACCAGGGCCAGCGCGATGGCCAGCCAGGTGTCATCGCGGCCCAGGCGCTTGAGCCAGACCACCAGCACGGCACTGACGACAATCGCGATCAGGGCAAACAGCCAGCGCTGCCAGCCGGAGCTGTCGGCGAGGAAACTGAAGGCAGCGCCGGTGTTGTAGGCCAGTGTCCAGCTGAACAGATCGGGAATGATCACGATCTGCTGGAACATTTCGAGTTTGCTTTCGAAGTAGAACTTGCTGGCCTGGTCTATGACCAGGACCAGCAAGCTCAACCACAGCCAGCTCAGCCGTCCGAAACGGCCAACGGCATTAGGCATAGTGGCGAACCTCGCCAGCGCCGCTGATGTTGTCGACGCAACGTCCGCAGATTTCCGGATGTTCCGGGTTCACGCCGACGTCTTCGCGGCAATGCCAGCAACGCGCACATTTCGGGAATGCCGACTTGACGATCTTCAGTTTCAGGCCGCTGACTTCGGTGGCGACCGCGTCCGCTGGAGCCTGAACAAACGGCGCAACACTGGCGGTCGAGGTGATCAACACGAAGCGCAGTTCGTTGCTCAGCTTGGCCAGATCGGCGCTCAGCGCCTCTTCGGCAAACAGCGTCACTTCGGCCTGCAGGTTGCCACCGACGGCTTTCGCCGCGCGCTGGATTTCCATCTCTTTGTTGACCGCGACTTTCACTTCCATGATGCGATCCCAGTAGGCGCGACCCAGCTCGAAGCCTTCCGGCAGTTCGGTCAGACCTTCGTACCAGGTGTTGAGCATGACCGATTCGTTACGCTCGCCCGGCAGGTATTGCCACAGTTCGTCAGCAGTGAAGGCAAGGATCGGCGCGATCCAGCGCACCAGCGCCTCGGAGATGTGGAACAGAGCGGTCTGGCACGAGCGACGGGCCTTGCTGTCGGCGCCGGTGGTGTACTGGCGGTCCTTGATGATGTCGAGGTAGAAACCACCCAGCTCCTGCACGCAGAAGTTGTGGATCTTCGAGTACACGTTCCAGAAACGGTATTCGCCGTAGTGCTCTTGCAACTCGCGTTGCAGCAGCAGCGTGCGATCCACCGCCCAGCGATCCAGCGCCAGCATGTCTTCGGCCGGCAGCAGGTCGGTGGCCGGGTTGAAACCGGTCAGGTTGGAAAGCAGGAAGCGCGCGGTGTTACGGATACGACGATAGGCGTCGGCGCTACGTTGCAGGATCTGGTCGGATACCGCCATTTCGCCGGAGTAGTCGGTCGAAGCGACCCACAGACGCATGATGTCGGCGCCCAGGGTGTCGTTGACTTTCTGCGGCGCGATCACGTTGCCCAGCGACTTGGACATCTTGCGCCCGGCTTCGTCGACGGTGAAACCGTGCGTCAGCAGTTCGCGGTACGGCGCGTGATTGTCGATGGCGCAACCGGTCAGCAAGGACGAGTGGAACCAGCCACGGTGCTGGTCCGAGCCTTCCAGGTACAGGTCGGCACGCGGGCCGGTCTTGTGACCCATCGGGTGCGAACCGCGCAGGACGTGCCAGTGCGTGGTACCCGAGTCGAACCAGACGTCGAGGGTGTCGCTGATCTTGTCGTACTGCGGCGCTTCATCACCGAGCAGTTCGGCGGCGTCGAGCTTGAACCAGGCTTCGATGCCTTCGACTTCGACGCGCTTGGCCACTTCTTCCATCAGCTCGACAGTGCGTGGGTGCAGCTCGCCGCTTTCCTTGTTGAGGAAGAACGGGATCGGCACGCCCCAGTTGCGCTGACGCGAGATGCACCAGTCCGGACGGTTGGCGATCATCGAGTGCAGACGCGCCTGGCCCCAGGCCGGAACGAATGTGGTGTCTTCGATGGCTTTGAGCGAGCGCACGCGCAGGGTGTCGCCACTGGTGGGCTCTTTGTCCATGCCGATGAACCACTGCGCGGTGGCGCGGTAGATCAGCGGAGTCTTGTGGCGCCAGCAGTGCATGTAGCTGTGCTCGATGACCGTGGTGTGCATCAGCGCACCGACTTCGGTCAGCTTGTCGACGATCGCCGGGTTGGCCTTCCAGATGTACTGACCGCCGAAGAATTCCAGCGACGGCACGTACACGCCGTTGCTCTGTACCGGGTTGAGGATGTCGTCGTTGACCATGCCGTATTTCTTGCAGGTCACGAAGTCGTCCACGCCGTAGGCCGGGGCGGAGTGAACCACGCCGGTGCCAGCGCCCAGTTCGACGTAGTCAGCCAGGTACACCGGCGACAGACGGTCGTAAAACGGGTGACGGAAGTTGATCAGTTCCAGTTGCTTACCAGTGGTCGTGGCGATGACCGAGCCTTCGATGCCATAGCGGGTCAGGCAGGCTTCAACCAGTTCTTCAGCCAGTACCAGCAACTTGTCGCCGATATCCACCAGCGCGTAGTTGAATTCCGGGTGCACGTTCAGCGCCTGGTTGGCCGGGATGGTCCACGGGGTGGTGGTCCAGATCACGATCGCAGCAGGTTTGCTCAGCGAGGCCAGACCGAACGCGGCAGCCAGTTTGGCTTCATCAGCGATCGGGAACGCGACGTCGATGGTCGAGGACTTCTTGTTCTCGTACTCGACTTCCGCTTCAGCCAGCGCCGAACCGCAATCGAAGCACCAGTTCACCGGCTTGAGGCCCTTGAAGACGAAACCGCCCTTGACGATTTCGGCGAGGGCGCGAATTTCACCGGCCTCGTTCGTGAAGTTCATGGTCTTGTACGGATTGGCGAAGTCGCCCAGCACGCCGAGACGAATGAACTCGGACTTCTGCCCTTCGATCTGCTCGGTGGCGTAGGCACGGCACAGTTCGCGGGTCTTGTCTGCGCCCAGGTTCTTGCCGTGGGTCTCTTCAACCTTGTGTTCGATCGGCAGGCCGTGGCAGTCCCAGCCCGGAACATACGGCGCGTC
>NZ_JBITTW010000030.1:0-70759 GCF_044542195.1 Pseudomonas sp. NPDC079367 | reverse complement strand
CTAGCACCGCGGACTCGCAGCTTGCCATCCACCCCTCTCACCCTAGAGTTTATTCCTAGATCAAGACACAAGCGGGCTTGCTCGCGAAAGCGGTGGTTCAGTCAATAATTTGCTGACTGAAACGCCGCCTTCGTGAGCAAGCCCGCTCCCACATCTGGTTTATGGATCGCCTGCAAAATCCGATTGACTGTTATTCGTATGATGATTAGCGTAGGCACCCACACGATTCGCCTTGAGGTGTTCATGTCCAGCAGCTTTCATGCGTCAACCGTTGACTGGCTGGGCAGTTGGATCGCTGCCGGCCAGGTCAAGCCCGGGCAGACCATCAAAGTCGAGGCGGATCTGGGCGAGCAGCTCGGCGTCAGCCGTACGGTGATCCGCGAAGCGATCAAAACCCTCGTCGCCAAAGGCATGCTCGAAGTCGGGCCGAAAGTCGGTACGCGGGTGTTGCCGGTGCGGCGCTGGAATCTGTTCGATCCGCAAGTGGTGGGTTGGCTGTCGCGCAATGGCTTGCCGGAAAACTTCGTCGATGACTTGCTCGATTTGCGCCGCACCATTGAGCCGATGGCGGTGCGCTGGGCCTGTGAGCGGGCGACGCCGGAACAGATCGAAGCAGTGCAACTGGCTTTCAATGCGCTGGAACGTGCTGTCGACAGCGGCATCGATTACAACCGCGCCGACCAGGCTTTCCATGAATGTATTCTTGCCGCCAGCCATAATCAGTTCATCGAACAAATGGTCCCGGCCCTCGGTGCGTTACTGGCGGTGTCGTTCGAAGTCTCCGCCGCCGACCCCGATGAACTGCGCCGCACCTTGCCGATCCATAAAGACATGGCCGATGCCATCGCGGCGCGTGATTCGACCCGTGGCGTGTGGGCGTGCATGACCTTGATCGACAATGCCGATCTGGCGATAAAACGTTTCTATCCGAAAGTCATGGCCGGTAGAAAAGCTAGCTGAAATTGTCGAGACATCCTGTCTGTGGGAGCGCGCTTGTTCGCGAATGCGTCAGGTCAGATACATCAGTCATTGACTGACACTCCGCCTTCGCGAGCGAGCTCGCTCCCACAGTAAAACAACAACTCAGAAGGACTTGATATGCCGTTCACCGCCCTGACCCAACACCGCGCGCAACTCGGCGAAGGCCCGTTCTGGGATGCACCGACCCAGGCGTTGTACTGGGTCGATATCGCCGGTAAACAAGCGCTGCGTCTGATTGGTCAGAATGTGCAGATCTGGCAGATGCCCGAACATGTTTCGGCGTTCATTCCTTGCAACAGCGGCGATGCACTGGTGACGTTGAGCAGCGGTGTCTACCGACTGGATCTGGATTCACCGGGGCTCGAGCCACGATTGACGCTGTTTTGCGTCGCCGACCCGCAACCGGGCAACCGCGCCAACGAAGCCCGTTGTGATGCCTTGGGCCGGTTGTGGTTGGGCACCATGCAAAACAACATCGGCGAGCAAGGCGAGGATCTGCCGCTGGTGCGCCGTTCCGGTGGCCTGTTTCGCATCGATCCCGATCAGCGCGTCACACCGTTGCTGCTCGGTCTGGGCATCCCCAATACCTTGTTGTGGAGTGACGATGGCACCACGCTGCTGTTTGGTGAAAGTCTCGACAGCACGCTCAATCGATATTTCATCCGCACCGACGGCAGTCTCGACGCGCCGCAGGCTTTTCACTCATCCGATCAACACGGCGGCCCCGACGGCTCGGCCATGGACGCTGAAGGCTTTGTCTGGAACGCGCGCTGGGACGGCAGTTGCTTGTTGCGCCTCACGCCGCAAGGGCAGGTGGATCGCAAAATCGATCTGCCGGTCAGTCGTCCGACCAGTTGCGTGTTTGGTGGTGAAGACCTGAAAACCCTGTTCATCACCAGCGCGAAGAGTCCGCTGAATCATCCTCTGGACGGCGCGGTGCTGAGCATGCGCGTCGATGTTGCAGGAAAACTCTGTACGCGTTTTGCTGGCTAAATCCCAAAATATGGGATGCAAAATTATATATTGAGATTATTTGGTGGTCGGGTTTATAGTCGGCTCCAGCAGTAACACGCACTCACACTTAAAAAGAACAAAACAGGTGAAGTGATGCAGCGAATTCTTGTCGCCCGCGCAAGCGGGATCCGCCTTTCGCCACGGCTCCATGCCGTCAGCGACGCTTGCCTGTTTCCTTCCCGTTGCCGTCAGAACCGGACATCGACCGATGCCCGGTTTTTTTGCGCCTGCGTGCAGGAGGCCTGAGCCATGGCTGAAGCGCTGACATTGCCGGCAGTGCCGGCCCCGCCCAAAGGCGAGCGCCTGAAAAACAAGGTCGTGCTATTGACCGGGGCAGCTCAGGGTATTGGTGAAGCCATTGTTGCCGCCTTCGCCTCACAGCAAGCCAGATTACTTATCTGCGATATCCAGGCCGACAAGGTCGAGCAGGTCGCCGCTCATTGGCGCGACCAGGGCCATGACGTGCAAGCGCTCAAGGTCGATGTGTCGAGTCAGCAGGATCTGCACGCTCTGGCCCGACGCGCGGTGGAATTGCATGGCCGCATTGATGTGCTGGTCAACTGCGCCGGAGTCAATGTGTTCCGCGACCCTTTGCAGATGACCGAAGAGGACTGGCGGCGCTGCTTCGCCATTGATCTGGACGGCGCCTGGTATGGTTGCAAAGCGGTGTTGCCGCAAATGCTCGAACAGGGCGTAGGCAGCATCATCAATATCGCGTCGACCCATTCCAGCCACATCATTCCCGGCTGCTTTCCGTACCCGGTGGCCAAGCACGGCTTGCTCGGCCTGACTCGCGCGCTCGGCATCGAATACGCGCCCAAGGGCATTCGCGTCAACGCCATCGCGCCGGGCTATATCGAAACGCAGCTGAATGTCGATTACTGGAATGGCTTCGCCGATCCGCATGCCGAGCGCCAACGCGCCTTCGACCTGCACCCGCCGAAACGCATCGGCCAGCCGCTGGAAGTGGCGATGACGGCGGTATTTCTCGCCAGCGATGAAGCGCCGTTTATCAACGCCTCGTGCATCACCATCGATGGTGGTCGCTCGGTGATGTACCACGACTGAATAAAACGAATTTCCAGCGCTGAACTACGCTTGAAATCCAATCATCATACGATATGACTATTTTCAAACAGCTTCACTGAGAACACGCTTCAACGCTTTTCAAACCTTGCTCAAAAAAAATAACAAGGAGTCATCTGATGAAACGTCGATTCGGGATTCGTACCCTGTGCAGCACTGCCCTGGCGGTTACTGCGTTCAGCCTGAGCAGCGCGCTGCTCGCCGCCGACGCGGTGAAGATCGGTTTTCTGGTCAAGCAGGCCGAAGAACCCTGGTTCCAGACCGAATGGGCTTTTGCCGAAAAAGCCGCCAAGGACAAAGGCTTTGAACTGATCAAGATCGCCGTGCCGGATGGCGAGAAGACCCTTTCGGCGATCGACAGCCTGGCCGCCAACGGCGCGAAGGGCTTCGTGATCTGCCCTCCGGACGTGTCCCTCGGCCCGGCCATCATGGCCAAAGCCAAGATCAACGACCTGAAAGTGATTGCCGTCGATGACCGTTTCGTCGACGCCAACGGCAAGTTCATGGAAGACGTGCCGTACCTGGGCATGGCCGCGTTCGAAGTCGGCCAGAAGCAGGGCGCCGCCATGGCTGCCGAAGCGAAGAAGCGTAACTGGGACTGGAAAGACACCTACGCGGTGGTGAACACCTACAACGAACTCGACACCGGCAAGAAGCGCACCGACGGTTCGGTCGATGCCCTGAAAAAGGCCGGCATGCCGGAAGATCACATCCTCTTCGCCGCCCTGAAAACCCTCGACGTACCGGGCAGCATGGACGCCACCAACTCGGCGCTGGTCAAGCTGCCAGGCGCGGCGAAAAACCTGATCATCGGCGGCATGAACGACAACACCGTGCTGGGCGGCGTGCGCGCTACCGAAGCGGCCGGTTTCGCCGCGAGCAACGTGATCGGCATCGGCATCAACGGCACCGACGCCATCGGCGAATTGAAGAAGCCTAACAGCGGCTTCTTCGGTTCGATGCTGCCAAGTCCGCACATCGAAGGCTACAAGACCGCCGAGATGATGTACGAGTGGATCACCGCCGGCAAAGAACCGCCGAAGTACACCGCCATGGATGACGTCACCCTGATCACCCGCGAAAACTTCAAGCAAGAGCTGGAAAAAATCGGCCTGTGGAACTGACGCAGCGACGGCCCGGGCATCCGGGCCGTTTTTCGGTGTGAAGAGGTGGCTTTATGCACGCGCAATTACAGACACAAGAACAACACGGCGCCAGCGGCAGCCTGCGCTTTAACGGGATCGGCAAGACCTTTCCCGGCGTGAAAGCGCTCGACGGCATTAGCTTCGTCGCCCATCCCGGCCAGGTTCATGCCTTGATGGGCGAGAACGGCGCCGGCAAATCGACTCTGCTGAAAATCCTCGGTGGCGCTTACATTCCGAGCAGCGGCGAGCTGCAGATCGGCGAGCAGGCAATGGCCTTCAAGTCTACTGCCGACAGCATCGGCAGTGGCGTCGCAGTGATTCACCAGGAACTGCATCTGGTTCCGGAAATGACTGTGGCCGAGAACCTGTTTCTTGGCCACTTGCCGGCCAGCTTCGGTTTGATCAATCGCAGTGAGCTGCGCCAGAAAGCCTTGAATTGCCTGAACGGCCTGGCCGATGAAATCGATCCGCAAACCAAGGTCGGGCGCCTGTCGCTCGGCCAGCGCCAGTTGGTAGAAATCGCCAAAGCCTTGTCGCGCGGCGCCCACGTTATCGCTTTCGACGAACCGACCAGCAGCCTCTCGGCGCGCGAGATCGATCGCTTGATGGCGATCATCGGTCGTCTGCGCGACGAAGGCAAAGTGGTGCTCTACGTGTCCCATCGCATGGAAGAAGTGTTCCGCATCTGCGACGCCGTCACCGTGTTCAAGGACGGCCGCTACGTGCGTACCTTCGATGACATGAGCCAGCTGACCCACGATCAACTGGTGACCTGCATGGTCGGTCGCGACATTCAGGACATCTACGATTATCGCCATCGCCCGCGTGGCGCCGTGGCGTTGAAGGTCGATGGTTTGCTCGGCCCGGGTCTGCGCGAGCCGATCAGTTTCGAAGCGCACAAGGGCGAAATCCTTGGCCTGTTCGGACTGGTCGGGGCAGGGCGAACCGAGCTGTTTCGCCTGCTCAGTGGCTTGGAACGCAACACCGCCGGCCGTCTCGAATTGCGCGGTCATGAGTTGAAGCTGCGCTCGCCGCGTGACGCGATTGCAGCCGGCATTCTGCTCTGCCCGGAAGATCGCAAGAAGGAAGGCATCATCCCGCTGGCCAGCGTTGCCGAAAACATCAACATCAGTGCCCGTGGCGCGCATTCCGGGCTTGGCTGCCTGATCCGCGGCTTGTGGGAAAAGGGCAACGCCGACAAGCAGATCAAGGCCCTGAAAGTGAAAACCCCGCACGCCGGCCAGCAGATCAAGTTTCTCTCCGGCGGCAATCAACAGAAGGCCATTCTCGGCCGCTGGCTGTCGATGCCGATGAAAGTCCTGCTGCTCGACGAACCGACCCGTGGCATCGACATCGGCGCCAAGGCCGAGATCTACCAGATCATCCATAACCTCGCCGCCGACGGCATTTCGGTGATCGTGGTGTCCAGCGATCTGATGGAAGTGATGGGCATTTCCGATCGCATCCTGGTGCTGTGCGAAGGCGCCCTGCGCGGCGAAGTCAGCCGCGACCAGGCCAATGAATCCAACCTGCTGCAACTGGCTTTGCCACGCCACCGCGCTGACGGCGTGGCGAACTGAGAGGTGACTATGATGACTACCCAAAACGAAACCCTGCCGACCGAGCGCAAACCTTTGGACATGCGGCGCTTCCTCGATGACTGGGTCATGCTGCTGGCGGCGATCGGCATCTTCGTCGCCTGTACGCTGCTGATCGACAACTTCCTCTCGCCTTTGAACATGCGCGGTCTGGGCCTGGCGATTTCCACCACCGGCATCGCCGCGTGCACCATGTTGTATTGCCTGGCGTCGGGGCATTTCGACCTGTCGGTCGGCTCGGTAATCGCCTGCGCCGGTGTGGTTGCGGCGGTGGTGATGCGCGACACCAACAGCGTGTTTCTCGGCGTCAGCGCGGCGCTGGCGATGGGCCTGATCGTTGGCCTGATTAACGGCATCGTGATCGCCAAATTGCGCGTCAACGCGTTGATCACGACGCTGGCGACCATGCAGATCGTTCGCGGTCTGGCCTATATCTTTGCCAACGGCAAAGCGGTCGGTGTTTCGCAGGAATCGTTCTTCGTGTTCGGCAACGGCCAACTGTTTGGCGTGCCGGTGCCGATCCTGATCACTATCGTCTGCTTCCTGTTCTTCGGCTGGCTGCTGAACTACACCACTTACGGGCGCAACACCATGGCCATCGGGGGCAACCAGGAAGCGGCGCTGCTGGCGGGCGTCAACGTTGATCGCACCAAGATCATCATCTTCGCCGTGCACGGTTTGATCGGTGCGCTGGCGGGTGTGATTCTGGCATCGCGGATGACTTCCGGGCAGCCAATGATCGGCCAGGGTTTTGAACTGACGGTGATTTCGGCCTGCGTATTGGGCGGGGTTTCGCTGAGCGGCGGGATCGGCATGATCCGCCATGTGATTGCCGGGGTGTTGATTCTGGCGATCATCGAGAACGCAATGAACCTGAAGAACATCGACACGTTTTATCAGTATGTGATTCGTGGTTCGATTCTGTTGCTGGCCGTGGTCATCGACCGCCTGAAACAGCGCTGACACCCTCGCGCCTGCACAGATTCGGATTGCATCAAAAGTTGCAATTCATCCATCAACCTGTGGGAGCAGGCTTGCTCGCGAAAGCGTCATCCTGCGCAACACGTTCGGCGCGCCGGACAGCGCTTTCGCGAGCAAGCCCGCTCCCACAGTGATCGCATCCTCCTTTCTCCATCGGTCACCTCGCGCAAATATCCCTTGCCCGCCGCGCCTCGTTTCGGTTATCAATTTGTACATGATTAGACAGGTACGATTTGACAAGAAACAAAGGGTGGTCGACGAACTCGTCCGACGCATCGAAAGCGGCCTCATGGAGGACGGTTTTCTATTGCCCGGCGAACATCAGTTGGCTCAAGAATTCCAGGTCAGCCGTGGCACCTTGCGTGAGGCGCTCGCCGAACTGAAGCGGCGCAAATACATCGCCACGCAGAGCGGAGTTGGCTCCATCGTCACCTTCGACGGTGTCGCCCTCGATCAGCGCAGCGGCTGGGCGCAGGCGTTGGCCGACAGCGGGGCGCTGATCAATACCGAAGTGTTGCGCCTTGAAGCCGTGACTCGTCCGGATCTGCTGGTGCGTTTCGGCACCGATCAATTCATCACTCTCGACCGTCGCCGGCGCGCTACCGACGGCACGCTGGTGTCGCTGGAACGCTCCTTGATGCCGGCCACCGGTGGCCTGGAAAGCCTGCCGCGCGTCGGTTTGATCGACAACTCCCTGACCATCACCCTGGCCGCCTATGGCTACATCGGCGAGCGCGGCGATCAGTGGATCGGCGCCGAGCCTTTGAATGCCGAAGATGCCGAACTGCTCGGTCGCCCGGTTGGCACGGTGTTCCTCAAAGCCCTGCGCACCACCTACGACCGGCAGAACCGTTTCATGGAACAGGTCGAAAGCCTGCTCGACCCGGTGCATTTTCGTCTGCACCTGCAATTTGGAGAATCGAAATGACCTCGCTCAACCGTGCCCTCGGCGCTTTTTATGGTCTGGCCCTGGGTGATGCGCTGGGCATGCCGACGCAGTCGCTCGATCGCCAAACGATCAAGGCGCGTTTCGGCCAGATCACCGATCTGCAGGACGCCGGGCCGCTGCAACCGATCGCCGCAAACATGCCCAAAGGCTCGATCACTGATGACACCGAACAGGCGATTCTGGTCGGCGAGTTGTTGGTCGAAGGCCAGGGCCGCATCGAGCCGGCCGTCCTCGCCCAGCGTTTGATTGAATGGGAAGCCGAGATGCAGGCCAAAGGCTCGCAGGATTTGCTCGGCCCCTCGACCAAACGCGCCATTGAAATGATCCTCGCCGGGCATTCTCCGGAAGAAGCCGGGCGCTACGGCACCACCAACGGCGCGGCAATGCGCATTACCCCGGTGGGGATCGCCGCGAATGTGACCGACCCCGTGCGTTTTATCGCGGCAGTGGTGCAGGCGTGTCAGGTGACCCACAACACCACGCTGGGGATCTCCAGCGCGGCGGCGGTGGCGGCGGTGGTCTCCGCTGGGATCAACGGCGTCGATCTGGGCGAAGCGCTGAACCTCGGCCAACAGATTGCCCAGCAAGCTGAAGCCCATGGGCACTGGGTGGCGGGCGGGCGCATGGCCTCGCGGATCAGTTGGGCGCGCAGTATCAGCGTCGACAGCGACAAAGCACTGCTCGCCGATCTGCTTTACGACGTGATCGGTACTTCAGTGGCGTCCCAGGAGTCGGTAGTGGTTTCATTCGCCTTGGCCCAGCAAGTGGCCATCGGTGAGATGACGGCATTCGAAGCGCTGTGCATGGCCGCCAGCCTCGGTGGCGACACGGATACCATCGCGGCGATTCTTGGTGCCATGCTCGGGGCCTGCCTGGGTCTTGAATGCTGGCCCAAGCAGATGATCGAGACGGTGAAAGCTGTCAATCATCTGGAGCTGGAACCCCTCGTAAAAGGACTCCTCACCCTACGCTGAGGAACCCAGTGTAGGAGCTGCCGAAGGCTGCGATCTTTTGATCTTCAGCAGTCTTCAGTCGGTGGAAAATCAACGTCAAAAGATCGCAGCCTGCGGCGGCTCCTAAAGGGGAGAGGTGCAGGTATTCAATTGCCCATAAACACAAGAATGGCAACAGGAGCATTTTTCATGAGTTCATCAACCGCCGGGCAGAGTGTCGGGCAATTGGAAACCCGCGGCATCGAGCCGGTGCCGGAAGCCGAGTGCAATGGTCATCCGTTGCAACTGTTCTGGGTCTGGTTCGCCGCCAATATTTCCATTCTCGGCCTGCCGCTGGGCGCCACTCTGGTGGCGTTTCGCGGGCTGGCGATCTGGCAGGCGATCATCGTCGCGATCCTCGGCGCCGCCGGTTCGTTTGCCGTGGTCGGGATCATTTCGATTGCCGGGCGACGTGGCCGCGCGCCGAGTCTGACGCTGTCGCGCGCGATCTTCGGCGTACGCGGCAATATCGGCCCGACGCTGGTTTCGCTGATGTCGCGTCTGGGTTGGGAAACCGTCAACACCACCACTGCGGCGTTCGTGCTGCTGTCGCTGTGTTCGATCCTGTTTGGTTCGCCGGTTGAGGCGAAAAGTGCGCCGGTACTGACGTTGATTTTTATCGCCATTTTCGTGCTGCTGACCTTGTCGGTGTCCGGCCTCGGCCACGCGACCCTGCTGGTGATTCAGAAGTGGGCGACTTACGTGTTCGGCGCGCTGAATATTCTCGTGGGTGGTTTCCTCTGCGCGACGATCGACTGGAGCGCGGTATTCAACGCCACGCCGGCACCGCTGAGCGCGATGATCATCGGCATCGGCACCATGGCTGCCGGCACCGGCATCGGCTGGGCCAACGCTGGCGCCGACATGTCGCGTTACCAGCACCGCAGCGTCAGAGCCGTACGACTGGTCGCTTCCGCAGCGTTCGGCGCGGGCATTCCGCTGGTGCTGCTGATTACCCTCGGCGGCTTGCTCTCGGTGGGCAACAACGATCTCGCGTCCGCAACTGACCCGATCGTAGCGATCCGCGACATGTTGCCAACCTGGATGGCCGTGCCATACCTGATCACCGCGTTCGGCGGTCTGCTGCTGTCGAACAATCTGTCGGTGTACTCCGCCGGTTTGACCACTCTGACGCTGGGCCTCAAGGTCAAACGCGTCTATGCGGTGGTGGTCGACATCGTCGCGATCTTCGCCGGCTCGATCTACTTCATGTTGATCGCCGACAGTTTCTACGGACCGTTCATTACCTTCATTTCCCTGCTGGCGGTGCCGATCACCGCATGGGTCGGGATCTTTGTGGTCGACCTGATTCACCGTCACTACTACAGCCCCAAAGACCTGCTCGATGTCAGCCCGAGTAGCGCCTACTGGTATCGCGGCGGTGTAGAGTGGCGCGCATTCGGCGCCTGGGCGATCGCCATCGTGCTCGGTTTCAGCTTCACCACCATCGGCACCACGGCGCAAAACGTCTGGTTCAAGGGCTTTCTGTCCGACTCCTGGCTAGGCCACAACGGCCTCGGCTGGATCGTGACCTTTGTCGTCGCCGGTGGCATTTACCTGGTACTGGGCGGCGCGAAAGATCGCCGCGCCGCGCAACCCGAGAATGCTCATGCCTAAGATGTTGCACACCGGCCAGGTCATCATCGACCTGGTCATGGCCGTGGATAAATTGCCGCAGATTGGCGGCGACGTGCTGGCGCAGTCGGCGGGGTTCGAAGCCGGCGGCGGCTTCAACGTGATGGCGGCAGCGGTACGTAACGGGCTGCCGGTGGTCTATCTCGGTCGCCATGGCAGCGGGCGCTTCGGCGATCTGGCGCGCCAAGCGATGCAGGCAGAAGGTATCTGTATTGGCGTCCGCGAGCCGGCCGAGCGCGACACCGGTTTGTGCGTGGCGCTGACCGATTCGTCGGCCGAGCGCAGTTTCATTTCCTACATCGGCGCTGAGGGCGAGGTGACGGAGGAGGACCTGAGCAGCGTGGCTGCCGAGCCCGGCGATTATGTGTATCTCAGCGGTTACAGCCTGCTGCACGAGGGCAAGGCGCTGGCATTGCTCGACTGGACAATGGCGCTGCCGGAGTCGGTCAACGTGGTGTTCGATCCAGGGCCATTGGTGGAATCCCCCGATGCTCCAATGATGCAGACGTTGCTGCCGCGCATTGATGTCTGGACCAGCAACAGTGTCGAGGCGCTGCGATTCACCGGCGCCGATGAGATTGGCGTCGCAATGGATCGCCTCGCGGAACTCCTGCCGGACCATGTGCTGATGGTGGTGCGCGACGGGCCGCAAGGTTGCTGGATTCAACAGCGTGGTGAACGCCGACAGGTGCCGGGGTTTGCTGTGAAAGCGGTGGACAGCAATGGCGCCGGTGATGCCCACGCTGGCGTGTTCATCGCCGGATTGGCGCACGGATTGGATGCACTGAAAGCGGCGCGGCGGGCGAATGCGGCAGCGGCACTGGCGGTGACTCGGTGGGGGCCGGCGACATCGCCGGGGGCGGGTGAGGTGGATGCTTTCATCCGCGAGTCCTGCGGCGACTGACCCCAAGCCTTCGCGAGCAGGCTCGCTCTCACACAGGATCCAAGTCGTATATAAATCTTCTGTAGGAGCTGCCGAAGGCTGCGATCTTTTGATCTTGAAAAGCACAAGATCGCAGCCTTCGGCAGCTCCTACAGTGGGCGTCGTTCTAGCCAGCCTTGCGCAACGCCTCGATCAACTCCTGCTTGCGCATCGATGAGCGCCCCGGAATGTTCTTCGCCCGGGCCTCTTTCATCAGGCTGTCGACAGTCTGGGTATCCTTCGAAGTTTCGCTTTTGCGCGAATGGCCCTTGCGGCTGGCCACCGCGCGGCGCGATGACTCTTTGCGATCTTCCGACTTGGCACCGGCGGGCTTCTTGCGACCCGAACCGCCGGACTTCTCACCGCCACCGGACTGCTTGTTGACCGTCGCCCAAGCGCGAGCCTCAGCCTCATCTTTGGACACGCCCTTTTGCTCGTAGCTGTCTTCGATGTGCTCGGCTTTGCGCTTCTGTTCGCTGGTGTATTTGTCTTTGCTTCCACGAGGCATGGGATTTCTCCTCAAGTTGCGGATCCGGCCGCTCGCCGCTTCGACGGCGAGCGGCGTGGCACTACTGCAGATCCAGTTTGCGCGCCGCTTCGACGCCGGCAGAACTGAGCTTGATCGGCAGGTTCAGCGAGTGTTCGCCCGCTTCGCTGCAGGTCACATGACCATGGTGAATCAGCCCGCGATCCTGCAGGGAGGCGAGGGCGCTGGCCACGACTTTCTCGCCCCGGTAATTGTCCAGCACCTCCTTGCCCAAGCCGTTGGGATGGGCGTGCAGCAGGCGGGTGAGAACTTCTTTTTCCAGGTCTTTGTCGACGTTCATGGTTACCTCTTCATGGGCGTGAATAGGGCGCTCGCGTCGGCGAACTACTGACCGGCACCTTCGGAACCGGAGCCACCGGTGGTGGTTTTCGAGCCAACACCGGGGCCGGCATTGTCAGGCGCCACGGTAGGGGAATCAGGCGTATTCATGCCGCCCTGACGGCCCGGATCACTGCCTTGAGTGCGCGGGTCGGTGCCGGTGGCCGGTGGCTGATTGATCAGCGGCACGCCGGAGCCATCGGTGTTCATGCCGGGGGCACTGTTGATGGCAGGGGCGCGTGGCGGGGTCGGATCGGTAGGGCCAGTGCCCGCTGCCGTGGACGAGGCGGCGAACACCGCAGGGCAGAGCAGGGCGCTGAAGACTAAAGCGGTCAACCTTGACGGGATCATAGGGCTTCTCCAGTGATTGGAATCCTTACAATTGGTTGGTCAGCCCTGGTGACGGATTGGTGCCTGAGGATCGACGAACGGTCTAAACCGGCGTGGTGGTCGTGACCTGAAATCTGCGCCAGAGCAACCTGCCGACAGTGACCAGCCAGTTCGCCAGCGCCACGCCCAATACCGTCAGCAGCAACGCCGGCAGGCCCTGCTCAACGATGATTTTGCCGGCCAGCAACGGGAAGCCGAACACACCGATAAAGTACGCGAGACTGAACAGCAGCAGCGCCTGGGAGGTCGTGCCATCCGGTGCCTGATTGGCGGCAAGGCCGTTAATCACCGCGTAAGTCAGCCCGTAACCGACGCCGAGCATGACCGCTGCCAGCAGATAGGAGAGGCTACTGTCGACACCGAAAGTGAGCAGCGCAATCGAGGCCAGCATCAAGCCTGACAACAGGCAAGACGCGCGCAGCGGATCGCGTTTGACCACGTAACCTGCGATCAACATTCGACTGCAAATCGCCGCGCCCGTGAATCCCGCAAAGAACAGCGAATAATCCAGCGACCGCGCGGCGGCATAGCTGGTCTGGAAACTGGACAGACCGCCGAACACACAGCCGCCCAGTCCGACCATGATGATCGGCAAAACCGCGCGCGAACTCAGTACTTGTGTGGTCGCACGCCAAGTGATTTTTGCCGCTGTCATGACCTGCGTGCCTTTCAGCTTCGTTGCGAGGTGCCAGAACAGCAGCGCACCGATCAGGCTCGCCAGCGCCGCCAGATGAAACGCTGCCGTCACCGGTAGATCGAGTGCGCTGGCGGCGCGCCCAAGCAGTGGCCCGCTTCCAATGCCGCTCATCATGCTGCCGGACAACAAAGCAAAATACTTCGCGCGCTGAGCGGGAATGACCAGACTGGCAACGATGATCGGCCCCAAGGTGTAGAACACTCCCCAACCCAAGCCCAGCAGCAAACCAAAAAACAGCAGCCAGTGACCGACCCCCGGCGTCGTCGCAAAACCCAGGCTCGCCGCCACCAGCAGCAACCCGAACAAAGCAATCGAACGCGCCGCGCCCAGCAGATCCGACAGGTGACCGCAGGCCAGTACGGCAACAAAGGTACTGAGCATGGCTGCAGAAATCACATGGCCGGCGTCGTGTTCATTGCCGCCACGCGCGGCGATCAACAGCGACAACAAAAACGTCGAACCATACGACAGCGACAACAGATAACTGGCGAGACAGAGCAGGCCGAACAGTTTGTTCGAGACCGCAGGCGTTGCTTGCGACATGACGCGCTTCCTTGTGCGGGGAAATCAGCGCCATCTGTTTACCACGGAGGGCGTGCGCGTCAGGTGTGAGGTTGCTGAAGTCAGGATCGCTTTTGGCCGGAGTAATCGGTTTCGACGATGCCGATCTCTTCCTTGAACTGCTCCATGAAACCCTTCAGGCGTTGATGACGAATCTCGGCAAGCCGCTGGCCGCTCACGGTCTGAAAACCGTCAGCCAGATGCAGCAGTTTGGTCTGGAAATGATCGAGGCAAAAACGCGTGTCGTCGTACTCACGCTCAAGCGCTTCGGGATCCTGCGAGTCGTACAGCGCCGAGCCCATGCGTCCGGCCACGTAGAAGGTTCGGGCGACGCCGAGCATGCCCAGCGAGTCGAGGCGATCGGCGTCCTGGACGATTTTCGCCTCGAGGGTCAGCGCAGTGATGTTGGCGGAAAAACTGTGGGCTTCGATGGTGTGGGCGACGTTAGTGATTTTCTCGCTGGGCCACTTCATTCCCTTCAGCACGCAAGCCGCTTTTTCTGCTGCCAGACGCGAAGCCTGCGAGCGTAGCGGGGAGTTTTTCTCGACCGCTACGCAATCGTGCAGCAGCACGGCGGCCAGCAAAACTTCGAGATCGCCGCCTTCGGCTGCCTGCAGAGTACGTGCGTTGTGCCAAACGCGCTGCAGGTGGGCAAGGTCGTGGGCGCCGTCGTCTGAGGGTTCAAGTGCGTGGGGCAGCAACTGCGCCGCAAGGGTCGTCATCGGCACGAATGCATTAAGGCTCATCAGATTCCTTTCAGGTTGGCTTGGTACCTGTGGGGGCGGTGTTGGTAATGACTGTACATTAATCCCGTTTTGCCATGTGACGAGCGCCGCTGCGCGTCTTAGTATGGCGCTTTAATTTGCACACAAGGCCCGTCCATGACGATCGAAATCCGCCCGGCGACCCCCAGCGATGCGCCACAAATCCTCACCTTTATCACCGAACTCGCCGATTTCGAAAAGGCCCGCCACGAAGTCATCGCCAGCGTCGCCGACATCGAACGCAGCCTTTTCGGCGAAGGCGCCACCGCCCACGGCCTGATCTGCCTGCGCGACGGCTTGCCGATCGGCTTCGCGGTGTTCTTCTTCAGTTATTCGACCTGGCTGGGCAGCAACTGCCTGTACCTCGAAGACCTCTACATCACCCCCGAACAACGCGGCGGCGGCGCCGGCAAAACCCTGCTGCGCCACCTGGCAAAAATCGCCTGCGCCAACGACTGCGGCCGCTTCGAATGGAGCGTGCTGGAATGGAACACCCCGGCCATCGAATTCTACAAATCCCTCGGTGCCCAGCCGCAGGAAGAGTGGGTGCGGTATCGCATGGATGGCAAGGTGTTGCGCGAATTTGCGCAAGGCTGAGTCACTGCCGCTCGGACGTCTGTCTGTCGATCCGCAAGCTGAAATAGCCTTGCGCCCGTTTTGTCAGGCAGTCGCCTGCCGTTGTCTTTTCAGCTGTATTTCAAAGGATTGAATCTTGAGTTTTCGACACTTCAAGCAAGTGATGCTGTGCGGTTTTTTATTGTGTTCGTCATGCATGCACCTCAACGTTCCGCCCGCAAGACTGGAATTTGTTTCCATCGACCGCGTGAACTCTTCTTATTACGACTTGCGATTTACATCCGATAGAAATCTTGTCGACCTGTATAAGGCGCATGGACGCGAAGGTCAGATCGGCACCTGGATTCATTGCTCGCTGAATGGTGACCCAGACTTTTCCATCGAACACACCATTGTCCTGGAAGCCTCGGGAATCGTCAGCAGCATGCGTTTGATCGAGGGCGATCGCCGCTATGAGATGCTCGCGGCCATCAGTGTCGAAAATCATGCCCTTGATGACGGCCGCAACTACATCAGGCCCAGTGAGTTGGTACAAATTCTCAAGCCACAGCAGTACGTCCCGTGCAAGGTGGTCATCACCGCGTTCCCGTTCGTGGCGTACTACTCGAAAGTCATGTACGTGCCCGCATCCCGATTCATCCATGCCATCGAAAATCCTTGGCTGGCCCCTGCGCGTATATCCCTTGAGTTGTCACAGCAACCAAGGTCGCTGCTGCCTTTTGCGTCCGTTTGCATTGTGCGCTGGCGTTATGACCCGGCAGGCGGATATGACCACATCGACAGATTGGGATCCTGTAGTGATGTGCCCTACGCCGGCATGCTGGCATCGTTTGCGCCGTATACGACGAAGCTGAAAATTGTCTCTGGTTCCGAGCAGGCCCCGGAACCGTTCGCGGCTTACACCATACTTCGTGGTGACGGACGCCAAGAGCCTGGAATCGCCGACGAAAAAGGCCGTACCCACGAGGTGGGCGCCAGTGAGCACGAAGTGGTGAAGGTCTTGATCAACGCTCAGATGAACGTTGTCGAGCGCTGGACGAAATGGACGGATTTCGTCCCATAATATGGGACTCATATTTATATATTGAGATTTCCTGTCCCCCGGGTTTATAGTCCGTCGCACTCACTGCCAAAAACAAAACAGGTGAAGCGATGCAGGCGCAATTGATCGCGCTCGATTGGGGGACAACCTCATTACGTGCTTACAAACTCGCGGCCGACGGTGTGGTGCTGGAGCAGCGTGCGCTGTCGTCCGGAATCATGCAGTTGCCCAAGACCCCGCGAATCATCCACGGTCGTGAATGCGCCGATGGTTTTGAACTGGCCTTCGACGAGGCCTGTGGTGACTGGCTCGACGCGCAGCCAGGTCTGCCGGTGATCGCTTGCGGCATGGTCGGCAGTGCGCAGGGCTGGCGCGAATCGGCTTACTGCGAGACGCCAGCCGACGTCGCCCATCTCGGAAATTCCCTACAAATCGTTGTCAGCTTGCGCGGCACGCCGGTGCATATTGTCCCGGGCGTGATTCAGCGCTCACGTCTGCCCAATGTCATGCGTGGCGAAGAAACCCAAGTCCTCGGTGTGTTGCAAAGTCTGCCGGACGCGGCGGGTAATGACCTGTTGATCGGCCTGCCGGGCAGCCACTCGAAATGGGTGGAAGTGGTCGATGGTCGCATCACCCATTTCGACACGTTCATGACCGGCGAAGTTTTCGCTGTGCTCAGCGAGCACAGCATCCTCGGTCGTACCCAACAACCGAGCGCGACCTTCGATGCGCAAGCGTTCGATCGTGGCGTGCAAATCGCGCTGTCGGTGGATGCTGAACTCGGCGTGCTGTCGACCCTGTTCAGCGCCCGCACCCTCGGCCTCACTGGCGAACTGAGCCCGAGCGCTCAGGCGGATTATCTCTCGGGTCTGATGATCGGCCATGAGCTGGCCGCACTCGCCAATGTGCAACGTCGCCGGCGCCACCAACCGAATCTTCCAGCGATCGTGCTCATCGGCAATGCGCAGCTGTGCACGCGTTATCGCCGAGCCCTGGACGCTTGCGGCTTCGCCCAGGTGACGCTGGCCGAGCAAGCTACCGAGCGTGGCCTGTGGCAACTGGCGCGCGCCGCCGGACTGATCGATTCCTCATCCCGTTAACCCTGACTGGAGGCCTGACATGCTCAAGCAAGCACTGGCACAAAACGGTCTGATCGCGATTCTGCGTGGCCTGCAACCGCAGGAAGCCGCGGCTGTCGGAGAAGTCCTGTATTGCGCCGGATTTCGCGTCATCGAAGTACCGCTCAATTCCCCATCGCCGTACGAAAGTATCCGCATCCTGCGTGATGCGCTGCCCGCCGATTGCCTGATCGGTGCCGGCACGGTACTCAGCCCCGAGCAGGTCGAGCAGGTCAAAGCGGCTGGCGGACAAGTGATCGTCATGCCGCACAGCGACGCCAAGGTCCTGCGCGCGGCGAAAGCGGCGGGGCTGTACCTGTCGCCGGGCGTCGCTACGCCGACCGAGGCCTTTGCGGCACTGGCCGAAGGTGCGGACATTCTCAAGCTGTTCCCGGCCGAGCAAATGAGCCCGGCGGTCGTCAAAGCCTGGCTCGCGGTGTTGCCAACCGGCACGGTGCTGGCGCCGGTGGGGGGGATTACGCCGGACAACATGCAGGCCTTTATAGACGCTGGGGTGAAAGGTTTCGGCCTCGGCTCGGGCCTGTTCAAACCGGGCATGACGCCTGAGCAGGTGGCGGTCAACGCCAAGGCCTACGTGGCTGCCTGGAAAGCCCTGCGTTAAGACTTTTTGGCGCTGTGTGCGCTGCATCTAATAAAAGCTGCATTTACAAAAGAGAGCAGAGATGAAAATCACCAAACTCACGACCTTCATCGTCCCGCCGCGCTGGTGCTTCCTCAAAGTCGAAACCGACGAAGGCGTGACCGGATGGGGCGAACCCGTGGTCGAAGGGCGCGCGCACACGGTCGCCGCTGCCGTTGAAGAATTATCCGACTACCTGATCGGCAAAGACCCACGCAATATCGAAGACATCTGGACCGTGCTCTACCGCGGCGGCTTCTACCGTGGCGGCGCGATCCACATGAGCGCGCTGGCCGGTATCGATCAGGCATTGTGGGATATCAAGGGCAAGGCGCTCGGTGTCTCGGTCAGCGATCTGCTCGGTGGCCAGGTGCGTGACAAGATTCGTGTGTATTCGTGGATTGGTGGCGACCGCCCGGCCGACACGGCGCGTGCGGCGAAAGAGGCGGTGAGTCGTGGTTTCACGGCGGTGAAAATGAACGGCACCGAAGAGCTGCAGTTCCTCGACACCTTCGAGAAAGTCGATCTCGCCTTGGCCAATGTCGCCGCCGTGCGTGACGCGGTCGGACCGAACGTCGGCATCGGCGTCGACTTCCATGGCCGCGTGCACAAGCCCATGGCCAAGGTGCTGATGAAGGAACTTGACCCTTACAAACTGATGTTCATCGAAGAACCCGTGCTCAGCGAAAACTACGAAGCGCTGAAAGAACTGGCGCCGCTGACCAGCACGCCGATCGCCCTCGGCGAGCGGCTGTTTTCGCGCTGGGACTTTAAACGCGTGTTGAGCGAAGGCTACGTCGACATCATCCAACCGGACGCCTCCCACGCCGGCGGCATCACCGAAACCCGCAAGATCGCCAACATGGCCGAAGCCTACGACGTCGCGCTGGCGCTGCATTGCCCGCTGGGACCGATTGCGCTGGCGGCGTGTTTGCAACTCGACGCGGCTTGCTACAACGCGTTTATCCAGGAACAGAGCCTGGGCATCCATTACAACGAGAGCAACGATTTGCTCGACTATGTGAAGGATCCGCGCGTGTTCGACTACGACCAGGGCTTCGTCAAGATTCCGAATGGCCCGGGACTCGGCATCGAGATCAACGAGGAATACGTGATCGAACGCGCGGCAGTCGGCCACCGCTGGCGTAATCCGATCTGGCGCCATGCCGATGGCAGCTTTGCCGAGTGGTGAGTCTGTGACTCGCTAGCATCAGATCGTTCCCACGCTCTGCGTGGGAATGCCTCAATGGACGCTCTGCGTCCGCTGCTGGGACGCGGAGCGTCCCGGGCTGCATTCCCACGCGGAGCGTGGGAACGATCAGTTCTCCGAGGGAGAGGAGATCTGCGTCATGTCCTCAAACAAACATAAAAAGAGGCACCTCTCATGCAAACGCACACCCTCTCCGGGCAGGCGTCTTTAGTCACGCCCAGCCGCAAGCGGTTTTTCATCATGGTGTTGCTGTTCATCACCGTGGTCATCAACTACCTCGACCGCAGCAACCTGTCGATTGCCGCGCCGGCGCTGACCAGCGAGCTGGGCATCGATCCGGTTCACGTCGGTCTGATTTTCTCTGCCTTCGGCTGGACGTACGCCGCGATGCAGATCCCCGGCGGCTGGCTGGTCGATCGCGTGCCGCCACGCATCCTCTACAGCGTGGCGCTGTTGCTGTGGTCGGTGGCCACGGTGATGCTCGGTTTCGTCAGCAGCTTCATCGCGCTGTTTGTGCTGCGCATGGCCGTTGGTGCGCTGGAAGCCCCGGCGTATCCGATCAACAGCCGCGTGGTCACCACCTGGTTTCCCGAGCGCGAACGCGCCACGGCGATCGGTTTCTACACCTCCGGGCAGTTTGTCGGTCTGGCCTTCCTGACCCCGGTGCTGGCGTGGCTGCAACATGCATTCGGCTGGCACATGGTTTTCGTCGCCACCGGTGCGGTGGGCATTCTCTGGGCAGTGATCTGGTACGCGGTGTATCGCGAGCCGCGTGAATTCAAAGGCACCAACCAAGCGGAAATCGATCTGATCCGCGAGGGTGGCGGCCTGGTCGATATCCAGGCGGAAACGGCGAAGGTCAAGGCCAAATTCAGTTGGACCGATCTGGGCATTGTCCTGAGCAAGCGCAAATTGTGGGGTATCTACCTCGGCCAGTTCTGCCTGAACTCGACGCTGTGGTTCTTCCTCACCTGGTTTCCGACCTACCTGGTGAAATATCGCGGCATGGACTTCATCAAGTCCGGCCTGCTCGCGTCGCTGCCATTTCTCGCAGCCTTTGTCGGTGTGTTGTGCTCGGGATTCTTCTCCGACTTCCTGATCCGTCGCGGCTACACCGTGGGCTTTGCGCGCAAGTTGCCGATTATTGGCGGGCTGTTGATTTCGACCTCGATCATCGGTGCCAACTTCGTTGAGTCGACGCCGTTGGTGATTGCCTTTCTCGCATTGGCATTTTTCGGCAACGGCCTGGCGTCGATCACCTGGTCACTGGTATCGACGCTGGCACCGGCGCGTTTGCTCGGTCTGACCGGTGGGGTGTTCAATTTCATCGGCAATTTGTCGGCGATCGCCACACCGATCGTTATCGGCTTTCTTGCCTCCGGTGATTCGTTCGCCCCAGCGATCACCTACATCGCCGTGCTCGCGCTGGTCGGTGCCTTGTCCTACGTGCTGCTGGTGGGCAAGGTCGAGCGTATCGAGTTGTAGTGCTCTGCGTCGGGCGACCATAATGCCGCCCGTTCCCTCGCTCAACGGTAAAAGGCTGGATATGCAGGAAGACGCCCCGGAAAAAACCAAGGACGCCGCGCCCACTGGCACCCAGACGCTGTTGCGCGGCCTCGGTGTGGTGCAAGCGGTGGCCAGTGGCGCGCGTGATCTCAAAGAGATTGCCCGACTGATCGGCACCACACGCAGCACCACCCATCGTCTGGCCAGTTGCCTGGTCGACGAGCGCTACCTGCGCGTGGTGCCGCAAATCGGTTATCTGCTCGGGCCGAAGCTGATCGAACTGGGTTTTCAGGCTCGCGAAGAATTGCCGCTGGTGACCCTGGCCGGGCCGTATCTGGATGAGTTGTCGGCGCTGACTGGCGACACGGTGCACCTGGGCATTCGCGAAGGCGACGAGGTGTTGTATCTGCTAAAGAATCCTGGCCGCAACGGCCCGGAAATGCGCTCGCGGGTCGGCCATCGCATGCCGCTGGTGCGCACCGGGATCGGCAAGGCCTTGATGCTCGATGATTCGCCGCAGGATTGGCGGCGGCTGTACGACATCAGTCTGCCGGCAGGTGGGAAAAGTCAGTTCTGGCCGCAGCATCCCCAGCAGTCGTGGGAACAGCTTGAGCAGCGCATGGGCGAATACGTCGCCGGTGGCTACGCCTTCGACCTGGAAGACAACGAACCGTCGATCCGCTGCGTGGCGGCGCCGATTCGTGATGCGAGCAAGGGTATTGTTGCGGCGATCAGCATCGCCAGCACCGTGCCCTACATGCCGCTGGAAAAAATGGCCGAGCTGATTCCCCTGATCAAAGGGGTCACAGCCCGGCTGTCGGCGGAGCTTGGCTTGAAGGTATAAGCCTCTGAGGTTTAAGCCTTGAGCGTGGCCATGTCGATGACGAAACGGTACTTCACGTCGCCGGCAATCATCCGCGCGTAAGCCTCGTTGATCTGGCGGATGTCGAGCATTTCAATGTCGCAGGTGATGTTGTGTTCGGCGCAGAAATCCAGCACTTCCTGGGTTTCCGCGACGCCACCGATCAACGAGCCGGCCAACACGCGACGCCCCAGAACCAGTTTGGCCGCATGCACCGGCGGATCAATCGGTTCGATCAGGCCGACCAGAATGTGCACGCCGTCAAAGCGCAGGGTGTCGAGGTACGGGTTCAGATCGTGCTGCACCGGAATGGTGTCGAGCAGGAAATCGAAGTAACCGGCTGCGGCTTTCATTTGCTCGGCGTCGGTCGACACGATCACATGATCGGCGCCCTGACGCCGACCTTCTTCGGCCTTGCTCGCCGAGCGGGTGAACAGCGTCACTTCAGCGCCCATGGCCTTGGCGAACTTGATGCCCATGTGGCCGAGGCCGCCCATGCCGAGAATCCCGACCTTGTCACCGGCTTTCACGCCGTAGTGCTTGAGCGGCGAGTAGGTGGTGATGCCGGCGCAGAGAATCGGTGCGGCACTGGCCAACGCCAGACGTTCCGGGATCCGCACAACAAAATGTTCGCTGACCACGATGCTGTCGGAATAACCGCCCATGGTATTGCTGCCGTCGACCCGATCCGGGGTGGCGTAAGTCATGGTCGGGCCTTCGAGGCAATATTGCTCGAGGTTCGCCTGACAGGCTTCGCAGCTGCGGCAGGAGTCGACCATGCAGCCGACGCCGACCAGATCGCCTACCTTGTGACGGGTGACATTCGCACCGACAGCGGTGACTTTTCCGACGATCTCATGGCCGGGCATCAGCGGATAAACGGCAATGCCCCATTCGTTGCGTGCCTGGTGGATGTCGGAGTGGCAGACGCCGCAGTAAAGAATTTCGATCGACACGTCGTCGGCGCGCAGGCTGCGACGTTCGAATTTCATCGGGGCGAGGGGAGTGGTGGCCGATTGGGCGGCATAGCCGATGGCGGTGTACATGGGTGACCTCGCAAAAGCAGTGACAAGTGAGGCGGTGAATTCTGGGCGCCAAGCGCGGGTGCGGCCATGACGAATTCTCCGGGTCTCATGCCTAATCCTCCGGCATGCGGGTTGTGGCAGTCGCTTTGGCCAGCGGATCTGCGATGATGTTTTCCTCCCTTTTTCCCTGATTTTTACGAAGACCTATTCGATGCAGTTGACCCGTCATCTTGATGCCAATGCCCGGCTGGTTTCGCTGATCGAACCGCTGGCGCTACGCGATGGCTATAGCCAGACCGGTCTGCCCGGTGTGCAGATATTGCGCGCCAGTTGCGACGTCGCCCGTGGCCCGCATATTTACGAGCCGAGCCTGATGATCATTGCTCAGGGCAGCAAACTGGCATTTCTCGGCCCTCGGACCATGGAATATGGCGCCGGGCATTATTTGATTCAGGCGCTGCCGGTACCTTTCGAGTGTGAAACCTTCGCCTTGCCAAATGCGCCGTTGCTTGGTGTGTCGGTGGCGATTGATCGCGTTCTGCTCGGCGAACTGGTGTTGGCCATGGGGCTGGCGCCGGGGCGGCATATTCCGGCGCAGACGCCGGAATCGATGACCTCGGTGGTGCTCGACGATGGCATGCGCGGTTGCGTCGAACGGCTACTCAGCTGTCTGCACGATCCGCTGGAATGCCAGATTCTCGGCCCGGCGCGGGTGCGTGAATTATTGTTCGTCGCGCTGCGCGGGCCGCAGGCGGATGTGTTGCGCGCCTTGGTCGAACAGCAAGGGCAGTTCGCCCGGGTGGCGGCGTCGATCAGCCATCTGCATGCGCATTACACCGAGCCTTTGAATGTCGAGACACTGGCCGGGTGCGCGAACATGAGCGTGTCGACCTTTCACGAGCATTTCAAACGCAGCACTTTGCTGTCGCCGGTGCAGTATCTCAAACGTTTACGCTTGTTGAAGGCGCAGACGTTGCTGGTGGCTGAAGGGCTGGGCGTGGCGCAAGTGGCGCATCGCGTGGGGTATCAGAGCACGTCGCAGTTCAGTCGCGAGTACAAGCGTTACTTCGAACGCAGCCCGGGGGATGAGCGCGCTGCTTGAGTTATCACTCATTCCTGTAGGCGCAGCCTCGTTTCACTCGACAGCTCCTGCAGGGGGAGACGCGGGCAACAAAAAGGCCCCCATTGCGGGAGCCTTGTTGTTCAGCGCTACGACTTACATATTCGGATAAGTCGGGCCGCCGGCGCCCTCCGGCGCCACCCAGGTGATGTTCTGCGCAGGGTCCTTGATGTCACAGGTCTTGCAGTGCACGCAGTTCTGGGCGTTGATCTGGAAGCGCTTCTCGCCGTCTTCCTTGGTGATGACCTCGTACACGCCGGCCGGGCAGTAGCGCTGCGCCGGTTCGTCGTACAGCGGCAGGTTTTTGCTGATCGGGATGCTCGGGTCGGTCAGCTTCAAGTGGCACGGCTGC
This sequence comes from Pseudomonas sp. NPDC079367, assembly GCF_044542195.1. Taxonomy (NCBI): domain Bacteria; kingdom Pseudomonadati; phylum Pseudomonadota; class Gammaproteobacteria; order Pseudomonadales; family Pseudomonadaceae; genus Pseudomonas; species Pseudomonas sp. NPDC079367. The sequence continues at coordinate 46,728 of NZ_JBITTW010000030.1, read as the reverse complement.
TCTTCTTCGTGGTTGGTACCGGAGATGAACACCGAGCTGAGTTTGTCGAAACTCAGTTTGCCGTCGGGTTTCGGATAGTCGATCTTTTTGCAATCGGCCGCGAGCTTCAGGCAGGCGTAATCCGGTTTGGTGTCGCGCAGGGTGAACGGCAGTTTGCCGCCGAAGATGTTCTGGTCCAGCCAGTTGAACCCACCGCCGATGATCGCGCCGTACTTGTGAATCGCCGCGCCGAAATTACGGCTGGCGAACAGTTCTTCGTGCAGCCAGCTGTTTTTGAATGCGTCGACATAAGTCGTCAGTTCGGCCGTGCAGTCCTGCTCGGCGAACAGCGCGTCTGCCACCGATTCTGCCGCGAGCATGCCGGACTTCATCGCCGTGTGGCTGCCTTTGATCTTGGCGAAGTTCAGGGTGCCGAGGTCGCAACCGATCAGCGCGCCGCCCTTGAAGACCATTTTCGGCAGCGAGTTCAGGCCGCCCTTGGCGATGGCGCGGGCGCCGTAGCTGACGCGCTTGCCGCCTTCCAGGTATTGCTTGAGCACGGGGTGATGCTTGAGGCGCTGGAATTCATCGAAGGGCGACAGGTAAGTATTGCTGTAGGACAGGTCGACGATGAGGCCGACCACCACCTGATTGTTTTCCAGGTGATAGAGGAACGAGCCGCCGGTGTTCTCGGTGCCCATGATGTCCAGCGGCCAGCCGGCGGTGTGCACCACCAGGCCTGGCTGATGCTTGGCCGGGTCGATTTCCCAGATTTCTTTCAGACCGATGCCGTAATGCTGAACGTCGGCATCGCTGTCGAGGTTGTAGCGCTTGATCAGTTGCTTGCCGATGTGACCACGGCAGCCTTCGGCGAACAGCGTGTATTTGCCACGCAATTCCATGCCCGGGGTGTACAGGCCTTCTTTCGGGTTGCCTTCGCGGTCGACGCCCAGATCACCGGTGATGATCCCGCGCACCACGCCGTTTTCATCGATCAGCGCTTCCTGAGCGGCGAAGCCGGGGTAGATTTCCACGCCGAGGTTTTCGGCCTGCTGAGCCAGCCAGCGGCACAGGTTGCCGAGGGAAATAATGTAGTTGCCTTCGTTGTGCATGGTCTTGGGCACAAAGAAATCAGGAATCTTCTGCGCGCTGTCGGCGTTTTTCAGCACGAAGATGTCATCGCGCGTGACTGGCGTGTTCAGCGGCGCGCCGAGTTCTTTCCAGTCCGGGAACAGTTCGTTCAGTGCGCGCGGTTCAAACACCGCACCGGAAAGGATGTGTGCGCCGACTTCGGAGCCTTTTTCGACCACGCAGACGCTGATTTCCTTACCGGCGTCAGCGGCCTTCTGCTTCAAGCGGCAGGCGGCTGACAGACCAGCGGGGCCGGCACCGACGATGACGACGTCGAATTCCATGTATTCGCGTTCCACAGGCTATCTCCTACTCAAGGCTCAACAGTTTTTTTTCTGATTTGGAGGTTTGGTGTCGCATCCGTATTGCCTTTACGTTAACGTCAAAGGGAATATTAGCGAATCCACCTTTCTCTCTAGGCGGCGCATTATATCTACACCACTCCGAGCGTCCAATACAAACGTTTGTTTGAATTGCCTCCAGCCCTGATAAATCAAAGAAGCGCGGCTTATGACGGGGCATTTTGGCGTATTGACCAGAATGGGCGTTCCGGTCAAGATACGGGCGGTTTTGCGCTCGCCGTAGGCAGACTGGCGGTTTCAAGAGCACCTCTAAAGACAGGGCACAGGCAGTAGACGGTGATGCGCAGCGCAAGTCCGGCGCGCAGTTTACACAGCGTGAGAATGAATGACCCGACAGTCACCGCTGACGAACGGTCACTCCCATCGCGAAGTGAATCACCTCACATTCAAGCCGGCGTTTTTAGAGGTGCCCTTGTCGCCCGATGAGCATCATCCGCCAGGTTCGCCTAGGCGACTTTCTTTTCACCGGAGAGTAACGAGGAATCCATGAAGGTTCTTGTAGCTGTCAAACGCGTTGTGGATTACAACGTCAAGGTCCGCGTCAAGGCGGACAATTCCGGCGTCGACCTCGCCAACGTCAAGATGTCGATGAACCCATTCTGCGAAATCGCCGTGGAAGAAGCCGTACGCCTGAAAGAGAAGGGCGTTGCGACTGAAATCGTCGTCGTCTCCATCGGCCCGACCACCGCTCAGGAGCAGTTGCGTACCGCACTGGCTCTGGGCGCCGACCGCGCCATCCTCGTCGAATCCGCTGAAGACCTGACCTCCCTGGCCGTGGCCAAGCTGCTCAAGGCCGTTGTCGACAAGGAACAGCCTCAGCTGGTGATCCTTGGCAAACAGGCGATCGACAGCGACAACAACCAGACCGGCCAGATGCTCGCTGCATTAAGCGGCTACGGTCAGGGCACCTTCGCTTCGAAAGTCGAAGTCTCGGGCGACAGCGTTGCCGTGACCCGCGAAATCGACGGCGGCGCACAGACCGTTTCGCTGAAACTGCCAGCCATCGTCACCACCGACCTGCGTTTGAACGAGCCGCGCTATGCGTCCCTGCCGAACATCATGAAAGCCAAGAAGAAGCCTCTCGAAGTGCTGACTCCGGACGCTTTGGGCGTTTCCACCGCCTCCACCAACAAGACCCTGAAAGTCGAAGCGCCGGCTGCACGCAGCGCGGGTATCAAGGTCAAGTCGGTGGCTGAACTGGTTGAAAAACTCAAGAACGAAGCGAAGGTAATCTAAATGACTATCTTGGTTATTGCTGAACACGACAACAAAGTGCTGGCCCCGGCCACACTGAACACCGTGGCCGCTGCTGCCAAAATCGGCGGCGACATTCACGTTCTGGTAGCAGGTCAGGGCGCTGGCCCGGTAGCCGAAGCCGCGGCGAAAATCGCTGGCGTGAGCAAAGTCCTCAACGCTGACAACGCCGCCTACGCGCATCAGTTGCCGGAAAACGTTGCACCGCTGGTTGCCGAGTTGGGTGCTGGCTACAGCCACATCCTCGCTGCCGCCACTTCCAACGGCAAAAACATCCTGCCGCGCGTTGCTGCTGCGCTGGACGTCGACCAGATCTCCGAGATCATCTCGGTCGAAAGCGCTGACACTTTCAAGCGTCCGATCTACGCCGGTAACGCCATCGCTACCGTGCAGTCGACTGCTGCGATCAAAGTGATCACCGTGCGTGCCACCGGTTTCGATCCGGTTGCCGCTGAAGGTGGTTCGGCTGCCGTTGAAGCTGTTGGTGCTGCGCACGATGCCGGTACTTCGAGCTTCGTCAGCGAAGAGCTGGCCAAGTCCGATCGTCCTGAGCTGACCGCTGCCAAGATCGTCGTTTCCGGCGGTCGCGGCATGCAGAACGGTGACAACTTCAAACATCTGTACGCCCTGGCCGACAAGCTCGGCGCAGCCGTCGGTGCCTCGCGCGCTGCGGTCGACGCAGGTTTCGTACCCAACGACATGCAGGTCGGTCAGACCGGCAAGATCGTTGCACCACAGCTGTACATCGCCGTCGGTATCTCCGGCGCGATTCAGCATCTGGCCGGTATGAAAGACTCCAAGGTGATCGTTGCGATCAACAAGGATGAAGAAGCGCCGATCTTCCAGGTGGCCGATTACGGCCTCGTGGCGGATCTGTTCGAAGCAATACCTGAGCTGGAGAAGCTGGTCTAATCCGGCGGCTTCACTTATAAAGAGCCCGGCCTGTTGGTCGGGCTTTTTTTGTCTCGGATTTGAGTGGGGAGCGTTTTGCCATGGATCTGCGCTGCGGATGGTTGTTGGGATTGGCCCTGTTGCCAGGTGTGGTCATGGCGGCTGGCAAATGCGAGCGCCTGATCGTCACCGGCAGCCCGGATGCGCCGCCATACCTGTGGCAGGACCCGCAAAACCCAAAGCGCCTGATCGGCGCCAGTGCCGATCTGTTGCAGCAAGTGGCCAAGGACCTGGGCATTAAAGTCGACCTGCTGTATGCCGGCAAACGCTCACAGGCGCTCGATGAAGTGCGCAGCGGGCGCATGGACATGCTGGCCGACGCGCCACTGACCGTGAATGAGCTTGAACACCTCGATTACATCCATCCGCCACTGCTGGAGAACGACTATCTGGTATGGACGCGCAAAGGCGCGACGCTGACCTACGGCGAAGCCAGCGACCTCAAAACCCACACCGGCGCGGTGTCGGAAAAGTCTCGGATGACACAGGCATTCGGCACTTTCGCCGAACAGAACTTGACCTTGACGCGGACAGCCAACCTTACCCAGGCGCTACAGAAATTGCTGCTGGGCGAGGTGGAATATGTCCTCGCCGGGCGTTACTCAGGGCTGGCCGCCGCGCAGGCATTGGGCATGACCAGCGATCTGTTGGCGTTCGAGCAACCCATCGACCGCCCGGGTCTGTTCCTCGCGGTTTCCCATAACTCGGCCTGCAACGATCCGTGGTTGCGCGGACAGCTCGCCAAAAAGATGACAGAATTGCCCGCGTCCGGACTGACGGAAGCCGCGCTGCAACGCAACATCGAGCGCTGGAAGGCGCAACAGCAACAGCCGCCACAACCCGTCAGTGCCCCAAAACAGTAGGGATTCTTAGTGAGTATTCGACCTCTTTTCGCGGCCGTGGCCGTTCTGGCCCTGGCCGGGTGCGCGAGCGATCCGGCACCCAGTGAACAAATGCGTTTGACCGAACAAGCCATCATGCAGGCCAGGGCAGTCGGCGCCACCGCTGACGAAGTGCCGGAAATGCAGCTGGCCGAAACCAAGTACAACCGTGCCAAAGGCAATATGGCGGACGAGTCCTATCGCAACGCGCGCATGCGTGCCGAGCAGGCCGAACTGGATGCACGTCTGGCCGAAGCCAAGGTGCTGACGAAAAAAAGCGAAGAGCAACTGAATGTGCTCAATACCCGCATTGTCCGCCTGCGCAAGCAGCTGCAACTGGGGGACGCGCAATGAGCCTCAAGTCCAACGCGCTCGGCATTCTGCTTCTTGCCGGTTGCGCCAGCCTGTACGGCTGCGCCGGCCAGCACAGCGAGGCGGCGCTGCAACAGGCCGGCGCTGATTTCCAGAAGGTCAAGGAAGACTCCAATGTGCTGCGCATCGCGCCGAAAGACGTGATCCGTGCCGGCGAATCCCTCGCCCGTGCCGATCGGCTGTCGACCTATTGGGGCAGCGGTGCCGATGTGGTGCACTACGCCTACCTGAGCCAGCGCTACAGCGAAATTGCCCGCGAGCACACCAACCAGGTACTCAACGAGGAGCAAGCGGCCAAGCTCGAACTTGAGCGCCAACGGCTGCAACTGGCCCTGCGCGAGTCCAAGCTGCTCAGCGTGCAGCAGCAAGGCAAGTGGCTGGAGGAACAGATCGTGGCGCTGGCTACCACGCAGACTGATCGTGGTCTGGTCATGACCCTCGGCGATGTGTTGTTCGACACCGGCCAGGCTGAACTGAAAAACTCGGCTAACCGGGTCGTGCTGAAGATTGTTCAGTTCCTGCAGCTGAACCCCAAGCGCGTTGTGCGCATCGAGGGCTATACGGACAGCACGGGCGGCAAGCAGGAAAACCTCAAGCTGTCCCGCGATCGTGCGCAGTCGGTGGCCGATGTGCTGGTCGACCTGGGTATCGATGAGAAGCGTATTGAGGTCGAAGGTTACGGTGATCAGTTCCCGGTCGACGCCAACGCCTCCGAGCGCGGCAGGGCGCAGAACCGCCGCGTGGAAATTGTTTTCTCCGACGAAAAAGGCCAGCTCGGCGCTGCCCGCTGAGGGCTGCGTCTCTGGAGAGCCCGGCCTGTCATGCAGTGCCGGGCTTTTTTACGACTGTCGATTGCTGCGCAAAACCATACAGATGAGGCAGACACCCCACTGTACTGTCGAGTAATCTGGCAACTGTCCCAGTACACTTCTAAACTGTTCCGGTATTGTTCCACACAAGAATAAAACGCCCGTGAAATCGAGTGCTGCGTCATGACCAATCTCTTGCTCTACCAACGTATTGCTCAGCAACTGGCCGAAGACATCCGCCGTGGTGTCTATCAACCGGGGGAGCGCGTGCCTTCGGTGCGCAAGATGAGTTCGCAGCTCAACGTCAGCCATGCGACGGTGTTACAGGCTTATGCCAATCTCGAAGACCAGGGCCTGATCCGCGCCCGTCCGCAATCGGGTTATTACGTGCACCAGACCCCCGCGCTCACCGCGCCGACCCCGGACATCGCCCGGGTCGAGCGGCCGGGGCTGGTCACGCGCAGCAGCATCATTCAACAGGTACTGGTCGAGTCCCGCCGCGAGGGCGTGTTTCCCCTGGGCGCTGCGGTGCCGAGTGTCGATTATTTGCCGGTGCGCGCGCTGCATCAGCAATTGGCCAAGGTCACCCGGTTTCACAGCCCTCGGGCGTTCAGCTACATGTTCAGCCCCGGTTTCGAACCGCTGCGTCGGCAAGTCGCGATCCGCATGCGTGACGCCGGCGTGGTGGTCGATCCATCGGAAGTGGTCATCACCCACGGCTGTGTCGATGCCTTGCAGATGTCATTGCGCGTGCTGACCCGGCCGGGGGATCTGATCGCGGCCGAATCACCGACCTATTACGGGCTGCTGCAACTGGCCGATCTGCTCGGGCTGAAAGTCATCGAAATTCCCAGCGACCCCGCCACCGGCATGAGCCTGGAGGCCTTGCAACTGGCCGCCAACCAATGGTCGATCAAGGCGCTGGTGCTGACCACGCGCCTGAGCAATCCCCTCGGCGGAACCATGCCGGAAGAGCGACAGAAACAGTTGCTGCGCCTGGCCTCGGATTTCGATATTCAGATCGTCGAAGACGATATCTACGGCGAACTGATGTTCGAACAGGGCCGCACCAAGGCGCTGAAAGCTTACGATCGACTGGATCGGGTGATCTACTGCTCGAGCTTCTCCAAAACCTTGTCGCCAGGTGTGCGCATCGGCTGGATGATCGCTGGCAAGTACCAGCAGGAAATCCAGCGCCTGCAGACTTTCAGTACCCATTCGGCATGCAGCGTCACGCAGATGGCGATCGCCGCCTATCTGGAAAACGGCGGTTATGACCGGCATTTACGCTACATCCGTCAGGAATACCGAAAAAACCTCAGCGCGTTCCAGCTGGCGGTGCAGCAGCATTTCCCCGAAGGCACGCAAATGTCCCGGCCCACGGGCGGTTTCATCCTTTGGGTGAGCTTGCCGGGGCGGGTCAACACCCAGGAATTGCATGTTCGCGCGCTGCAACAAGGCATCAGTATCGCGCCGGGGCTGATCTTCAGTAACACCGAGCAGTTCAACCACTGTATCCGCCTCAATTGCGGCATTCCGTGGAACCGCGAGGCGGAGAGGGCACTGATGACGCTGGGTCTGTTGGCGACCCAATTGTGTCAGGAAACCGCTGGCGGATTCTGAACGAGTGGGCAGGTGAGGCTTGTCATGTGGCGCACAACAGGCGAGCATGTGGCCCTCTGCCGTCAGTTCGTTGGGTCCATGAAAGCGATTGTTCCTGCCGCGTGGGTATTGCTGGGTTTGCTGATGACCGGTCAGGCGCCGGGTGTCATGGCGGCCGCGGCCCAGGAAAAACCGGCAGCGACGAGTACAACGAAGCAAACAGTGAAAACTGCGGCTCCAGCAAAAAAAACTCAGGCCAAAAAAAACGCCACGGTGAAGAAGCGCCGCCCGGTTGCCTCGAAATCGAAATCAGCCAGCGAAGTGGCGAGGACCAAATTGCCGCCTGCAAAACTCGATCTCAGCCTGCCCAAGGACATGGTTGAAGAGTTGAAGCCCAAGGGTACCGTGGAGCTGCCCAAACGCGAGGCAATCCTGCCGCAGATGTTTGGCGAGAAAGACAGCGGTTTCCAGCTCAACGGCCGTTTGCTCAGCAACGAAATGCAGTTGCAACTGCGCAATGAAGCGCGACGCGATGTGGAAGGCGCGGCACTGGATTTTGAATTCAAACAGTAGGCTCCGGCCATCTGCAATGTGCAGACCAGACGCTTCGTCGGAGACTGCCCGGTCATTTTTACTTATCGTTGAAAACCCGCTTGCAGCAATTTGAAACAGTCGTTTTAGCGGTTACTCTGTTCCCGTCTCTTTACACATCGCCCGTTGCGAGGATCTGTACGTCATGAAATGCCGTGAAGGCTGTGGCGCTTGCTGCATTGCCCCCTCCATCAGTTCGCCGATCCCTGGCATGCCCGATGGCAAACCCGCCGGCGAACGTTGCGTGCAGCTGTCAGTCGATAACCTGTGCAGCATTTTCGGCCGCCCGGAGCGTCCGCCTGTTTGCTCGGGGTTCGCTGCGGATGTCGAGGTTTGCGGCAGCAGTTCGCAAGAAGCGATCAGATTGATCGGCTGGTGGGAGCAGATGACGGCGGCGTGATGTGTTCACGAACGGAACTTCAACAATAAGGAATAAAACTATGGGTTCGCTGCACCGTATCGCTGTGTTGTGTGGTTTGACCGCTGTGCTGGCCACGTCCATCGCTCACGCTGAGGGCTGGAAAGTCGCCAAGGAACAGGATGGCATCAAGGTCTCGCTGGCCGAAGTGCCGGGTTCGGACTACAAGTCCTACCAGGGCGTCGCGCTGATGAAGACCACCATCGCCAAATTGCGCGCCTTGCAGGAAGACGTCTCCGGCGCCTGCGCGTGGATCCACGAGTGCAAGAGCCAGAAACTGCTCAAGCACGAAGGCGATCTGAGCTGGACCTATTCGCAATTCAACACGCCATGGCCGGTGACCCCGCGTGATTCGGTGTTGAAGATCACCACCGTTGAAGGCGCCGATGGCAGCCTGACCCGTAACCTTGAAGGCGTGCCGACCTATCTGCCGGAAGAGAAAGGCTTCGTACGGGTTCAGCAGGTCAAAGGCTTCTGGAAGTTCGTGCCTAAAGGCGATCAGGTTGAAGTGACGTACCAAGTGCACACCGAGCCTGGCGGCAGCGTGCCAGCCATGGTTGCCAACAAGTTCGTGGTCGATGCGCCATTCAATACCCTGAAAGCACTCAAAGAGCGCGCCGAGAAATAATCTCCGCGCTGTAAGCAAAACGCCCCGACCGGTTCGGGGCGTTTTGTTTTGTCTCTAAATTGTATTTCCAGATATGCGTTGCACGAAATTTTCACAAAGTCTCCAAGACAATTCGCCCGCACTTGTTGCCTGCCACAGCGCTGCCAGCCTGTTAACGAAAGTCTCGAAGAGCAGGTGAGTAATCAATGGCAATGGTGTGAACGATCGTGCAACATTTGCGCACCGCGCACGCCCCGGGGTCTGGAATGACCAATAGAGGGCCTGGCGCCGCTGTATTTTTGCAACTTCAACTTCCAATGGGTCCTAAAACGACATGGCAAACCCGGACGCCCTGAATCAGCAGCGATCATCTGCTCGCCTGCTGCAACCAACCGTCAAATCGCATCTGGCCTACACGCTGCTGTGCGCACTGGTCATGATGGTCATGTTTTCCGCGCTGCGCCTCGCGCTGCTGGTCTACAACCGCGAGATGATCCTCGATACCCCGGCCGCGACCTTTCTTGAGGCGTTCATTAACGGTCTGCGTTTCGACCTGCGCCTGGTGGTGTACCTGTGCATTCCGCTGGTGCTGGCACTGTTCAGCGCCCGGGCCATGGCTGCGCGCGGCTTCTTCCGCCTGTGGCTGACCGTCGCGTCGAGCATCGCGCTGTTCCTCGGCCTGATGGAAATGGACTTCTACCGCGAGTTTCACCAGCGCCTCAATGGTCTGGTGTTCCAGTACGTGAAGGAAGACCCGAAAACCGTGATGAGCATGCTCTGGTACGGTTTTCCGGTGGTTCGCTACCTGCTGGCGTGGGTCATCGGCACAGTCATTCTGACCCTGGCGTTCAAAGGCGCCGACCGCGCGACCCGCCCGCGTGGGCCGTTCAGCGGCGGCAGCGTCAGCTCCCGCCAGGTTGCGCCGTGGTACACGCGTCTGGCGGTATTCGTGGTCTGCCTGCTGATCTGCGTGGTCGCCGCTCGTGGCACCTTGCGCCAGGGTCCGCCGATGCGTTGGGGCGACGTCTACACCACCGATTCCAACTTCGCCAACCAGCTCGGCCTCAACGGCACGCTGTCGCTGATCGCTGCCGCCAAGGCGCGCATGGGGGAGGACCGCGACAACATCTGGAAAGCCACTTTGCCGCAAGAGCAGGCCCAGCAGATGGTGCGCGACATGCTGCTGATGCCGGACGACAAACTGGTCGATGCCGACATCGCTGCCGTACGCCGTGATTACATGCCGCCTGCCGACAAGACACTGCCTATCAAGAACGTCGTCGTGATCCTGATGGAAAGCATGGCCGGGCACTCGGTCGGTGCGCTGGGTGCGCCGGGCAACATCACCCCGTACCTGGACAAGCTGTCGAAGGAAGGTCTGCTGTTCGACCGCTTCTTCTCCAACGGCACCCACACGCATCAGGGCATGTTCGCGACCATGGCCTGTTTCCCCAATCTGCCAGGTTTTGAATACCTGATGCAGACCCCGGAAGGCAGCCACAAACTGTCCGGCCTGCCGCAGTTGCTCAGCGCCCGCGACTATGACGACGTCTACGTCTATAACGGCGATTTTGCCTGGGACAACCAGTCCGGCTTCTTCAGCAACCAGGGCATGACCAACTTCGTTGGCCGCAACGATTTCGTCAATCCGGTGTTCTCCGATCCGACCTGGGGCGTTTCCGACCAGGACATGTTCGATCGTGGCTTGCAGGAGCTCAAGGCACGAGAAAACGGCAAGCCGTTCTACGCGCTGCTGCAGACCCTGTCCAACCACACGCCGTACGCCTTGCCGACGCCGTTGCCGGTCGAGCGAGTGACTGATCGTGGCAGCCTCAATGAACACCTGACCGCGATGCGCTACTCCGACTGGGCGCTGGGCCAGTTCTTCGAGAAGGCGCGCAAAGAGAAGTACTTCAACGAAACCCTGTTCGTCATCGTTGGCGACCATGGCTTCGGTAACGAGCGCCAGATCACCGAAATGGACCTGGGTCGCTTCAACGTGCCGATGCTGATGATCGCCCCGGGCATTCAGCAGAAGTTCGGTACCCGCGACCACACCGTGGGTACGCAGATCGACATCGTGCCGACCATCATGGGCCGTCTCGGTGGGGAAGTGCGTCATCAGTGCTGGGGCCGCGACCTGCTCAACCTGCCGCAGGGCGATACCGGTTTCGGTGTGATCAAGCCATCGGGCAGCGAGCAGACCACTGCCATCGTCACCGCCGACCAGATTCTGGTACTGCCACGTGACAAGGACATGGGCCCGAAAATCTGGCAATACCAACTGGGTGCCAATCCGCACGCCGAAGTGGTGCCAAACGCGCCGCGTACTGCCGAACTTAAACTCAAGCTCGAGGCGTTTTTGCAAACCGCGACCAAGAGCCTGCTGGATAACACCGCCGGTGTCGTTCACGGCAAACCGGACTGATGACTGGTTAAAGTCCGTGCAATAAAAAAGAGGCCCTTGAAAAAGGGCCTCTTTTTTTACAGCTTCAAATCGTCATATCTTGCCGAGTAACAACAGCACCAGCAGCACGACCAACACCACGCCGATAATGCCCGACGGGCCATAACCCCAACTTCTGGAGTGCGGGAAGACCGGCAGACCACCGATCAGCAACAGGATCAGGATGATGATTAGAATTGTGCCCATGGGTGATTTCCTTGTTCAGAGTCTGGAAGAGTCTTGATGCTCAGTGGGCAGCTGGAGAGCAACTAAATTCCAGCCGGCTTACATGTTCCGACTTGTGCCGATGAAAAAAAATTCAATGTTTTTTTAATGTATTTGGATTGCTCTGTTATTTCCTTTAAAGCAACAGATCGCAGCCTCGTTGCACTCGTCAGCTCCTACAGGATCGGGTTGCGAAGTTTCCGGGGGCAGCAATCTTTTGATCCTCCATTCAGCAACTGGATGGAGCGTGGGTGGCGGTGGAACCTTCGCTACACTCGGCGCATCTTTCCCGGAACAACAAGGCTGTCCGCTATGCAAAATCGCATGATGATCACTGGTGCAGGCTCCGGCCTGGGTCGCGAAATCGCGCTGCGCTGGGCTCGTGAAGGCTGGCGGCTGGCCTTGTCCGATGTCAGTGAGCCTGGCCTGCAGGAAACCCTGAAACTGGTGCGCGAGGCGGGCGGTGACGGTTTCATCCAGCGCTGCGACGTGCGCGATTACAGCCAGCTCACCGCCTTCGCCCAAGCCTGCGAAGAGAAGCTCGGCGGCATCGACATCATCGTCAACAATGCCGGCGTCGCCTCGGGCGGGTTCTTCAGCGAACTCTCCCTGGAAGACTGGGACTGGCAGATCGCGATCAACCTGATGGGCGTGGTCAAAGGTTGCAAGGCGTTCCTGCCGCTGCTGGAACAGAGCAAAGGCAAGATCATCAACATCGCTTCCATGGCCGCGCTGATGCAAGGCCCGGCGATGAGCAACTACAACGTGGCCAAGGCCGGCGTGGTGGCGTTGTCGGAAAGTCTGCTGATTGAACTGGCGCAGCAGGAAGTGGCGGTGCATGTGGTTTGCCCATCGTTCTTCCAGACCAACTTGCTCGATTCTTTTCGTGGCCCGACGCCGGCAATGAAAGCCCAGGTCGGCAAGTTGCTGGAAAGTTCGCCGATCAGTGCAGCCGACATCGCTGACTACATCTATCAGCAGGTCGCTGCTGGCGAGTTCATGATTCTGCCGCACGAACAAGGGCGTATGGCCTGGGCGCTCAAACAGAAGAATCCGCAATTGCTCTATAACGAGATGACTTCAATGGCCGAGAAAATGCGCGCCAAGGCCAAACAAAACAACGCTTGATCTTGTTCGCTGCCTGCCGCGTCGTTAGGGTGGCCGCCATGGTCACCCTGTCGAGACGCGTTCATGCTCAATTACCTGTGGTTCTTTCTGGCGGCGCTGTTTGAAATCGCCGGCTGTTTTGCTTTCTACCTGTGGCTGCGCCAGGGCAAGAGTGCGTTGTGGGTGATTCCCGCGTTGCTCAGCCTGACCGTGTTCGCGCTGCTGCTGACCCGTGTCGAAGCGGCCTACGCCGGGCGCGCCTACGCGGCGTACGGCGGAATCTACATCGTTGCTTCGATTGGCTGGCTGGCGCTGATTGAACGGGTGCGCCCACTGGGCTCGGACTGGATCGGCATGGCGCTGTGCGTGGTCGGTGCCAGTGTGATTCTGTTCGGGCCGCGCTTTTCCACCGGTTGATGTCTTTGTGCGAAGCGTCTGACAGCTAGAGGCGTGGGTGACTGTAGGGCAAGACTGATTTGCCCGTCACGCATTGTTAAGCCGCTGTAAGCCGCGCATCTTCAGGGTTTGCCAGTCCTGAAGGATGAATCCCATGCTCGTACTCAGCCGTGTGGTCGGTGAGTTGATTTCAATCGGTGACGACATCACGTTGCGTGTTCTGTCGGTCAATGGTTCCAGCGTTCGCTTCGGCGTCGAGGCGCCGAAGCAAGTCCATGTGCACCGCGCCGAGGTCTACGACCGGATCAAGCGCAAGGAGGCCGCTGCGAAGGCTGGCTGAAGTTTTCAGTCGAACAGGTGCTTGGGTACGTCGTGCTTGAGCATCAACTGGCACTGTTCGCTTTCCGGATCGAACACGATCAAGGCCTGGCCTTTGGTCAATGCCTGGCGCACGCGCAGCACGCGGGTTTCCAGTGGGGTGTCATCGCCGTTATCGGTACCGTCGCGGGTGACGAAGTCCTCGATCAGGCGGGTGAGGGTGTCGACTTCAAGCGCGTCGTGGGGAATGAGCATGGGCACCTCGGTCAAATCAATGTCGGGATGCTACGGGGATTGGGTTTCGTCTGCCAGTTATGTATCGATAGTGCCGGCCCATTCGCGAGCAGGCTCGCTCCCACAGGAATCGCATTTCAAAGGTGGGAGCGAGCCTGCTCGCGAAGGCGGTTATCTGTTCACCGAAGGCTCAACTGTCGGAACGCTGCCCCACCAGACTGTCCACCGGCGGTACGCGGGTTTCGCTTTCCATCTGCGTGTCATGCTCGATCTGATGGCTGAAGCGATCCAGTGAAGCATTGGCTGGCGCTGCGTCGCTGGCGAATACCGGCGGGCTCAGGATGTATGCGCCGAGCAAGCGGCTGAGCGCTGCCAGGCTGTCGATGTGCGTGCGTTCGTAGCCATGCGTGGCATCGCAGCCAAAAGCGAGCAGGGCAGTGCGGATGTCGTGGCCGGCGGTGACCGCCGAGTGCGCATCGCTGAAGTAGTAGCGGAACATGTCGCGGCGGACCGGCAATTCGTGTTCGCCGGCCAGACGCAACAGATGCCGCGACAGGTGATAGTCATAAGGCCCGCCGGAATCCTGCATCGCCACGCTCACTGCATGTTCGCTGGAGTGCTGGCCCGGTGCGACCGGTGCGATGTCGATGCCGACAAACTCGCTGACGTCCCACGGCAATGCCGCCGCCGCGCCGCTGCCGGTTTCCTCGGTGATGGTGAACAGCGGATGACAATCGATGTTCAGTTCCTGGCCACTGTCGACAATCGCCTTCAGTGCGGCGAGCAGCGCTGCGACGCCTGCCTTGTCATCAAGGTGGCGTGCGCTGATATGGCCGCTTTCGGTGAACTCCGGCAGTGGATCGAACGCCACCACGTCACCTACGCTGATGCCCAGCGACTCACAATCGGCCTTGGTTGTGCAGTAAGCATCCAGACGCAACTCGATGTGATCCCAACTGATCGGCATTTCATCGACCTGCGTGTTGAACGCATGCCCGGAGGCCATCAGCGGCAATACGCTGCCGCGAATAACGCCGGTGTCGGTAAACAGGCTGACCCGGCTGCCCTCGGCAAAGCGGCTCGACCAGCAGCCGACCGGGGCGAGGGTCAGGCGCCCGTTGTCTTTCACCGCACGCACGGCGGCACCGATGGTGTCCAAATGGGCAGACACGGCGCGGTCAGGGCTGCTCTTTTTGCCCTTCAACGTCGCGCGAATGGTGCCGCGCCGGGTCATTTCGAACGGAATGCCCAGCTCTTCGAGACGCTCGGCGACGTAGCGCACGATGGTATCGGTGAAACCGGTAGGGCTGGGAATGGCGAGCATTTCCAGCAGGACTTTTTGCAGGTAAGCCAGATCCGGTTCAGGGATTTGTGTGGTCATGGTCATGGAAACTCCTGAAGGGTTGAGCACTGATCGTTCCCACGTTCTGCGTGGGAATGCAGCCCGGGACGCTTTGCGTCCCTCAAATGGACGTGGAGCGTGCGATGAGGCGTTCCCACGCAGAGCGTGGGAACGATCAGGAAGGGTTCAGACAGCCGGCTGACTATGCGGAAACAGCAGATCGACAAAGCGCTCCGCCGTCGGCTGCGGTTCATGGTTGGCGAGGCCGGCGCGCTCATTGGCTTCGATGAACACGTACTCGGGCTGATCCGCTGCCGGCACCATCAGATCGAGCCCGACCATCGGAATATCCAGCGCCCGCGCGGCGCGCACGGCCGCGTCGACCAGCGTTGGATGAAGAATGTCGGTCACGTCTTCCAGCGTCCCGCCGGTGTGCAGGTTGGCCGTGCGCCGCACGAACAGATGCTCGCCGGCCGGCAGGATGCTGCTGTAGTCGTAACCGGCCGCATGCAGCGTGCGTTGGGTTTCGTGGTCCAGCGGAATCTTGCTTTCGCCACTGGTGGCGGCTTGCCGGCGGCGGCTTTGCGCTTCGATCAGCGCACCGATCGAATGCTGACCATCGCCAATCACTTCCGCCGGACGGCGAATCGCCGCCGCCACCACTTCAAAGCCGATCACCACGATGCGCAGATCAAGGCCTTCGTGGAAACTTTCCAGCAGCACGCGACTGTCGAACTGCTTGGCGTATTCGATGGCCTTCTGCACCTCTTCGATGGTGCGCAGATCCACCGCGACGCCGTGGCCCTGTTCGCCATCGAGAGGCTTGACCACCACCCGTTGGTGCTCATCGAGGAAGGCCAGATTATCGTCGGCATTGCCCGCCAGTTGCTGCGCCGGCAGTTTCAGGCCTGCGGCCTTGAGCACCTTGTGGGTCAGGCTTTTGTCCTGGCACAGGGTCATGCTGATCGCACTGGTCAGATCGCTCAGCGACTCGCGGCAACGCACGCGACGGCCGCCATGGCTGAGGGTGAACAGCCCGGCGTCGGCGTCATCGACTTGCACGTCGATACCGCGTCGATGCGCTTCTTCGACGATGATCCGCGCGTAAGGATTGAAATTCGCCTCCGGGCCCGGGCCGAGAAACAGCGGCTGGTTGATGCCGTTCTTGCGCTTGATGGCGAAGGTCGGCAGGTTGCGGAAACCCAGTTTGGCGTAAAGGTTTTTCGCCTGACGATTGTCGTGCAGCACCGACAGATCCAGATAAGCCAGGCCGCGACTCATGAAGTGCTCGACCAGATGTCGCACCAGCACTTCGCCGACGCCGGGGCGCGAGCAATGCGGGTCGACCGCCAGGCACCAGAGGCTGCTGCCATGTTCCGGATCGTTGAAGGCTTTTTCATGATTGAGGCCCATGACACTGCCGATCACCGCGCCGCTGTCTTCGTCTTCCGCCAGCCAGTACACCGGGCCGCCCTGATGATGTGGCGTGAGCAGCTCCGGATCGATCGGCAACATGCCGCGCGCCTGGTACAAACGGTTGATGCCCTGCCAGTCGGTTTCGCTCTGCGCACGACGAATGCGGAAGCCGCGAAACACCCGCGTTGCCTGCCGGTAATCGCTGAACCACAAACGCAGGGTGTCGGATGGATCGAGAAACAGCTGCGTCGGCTCGAGGCCGAGAATCTGCTGCGGTGCGGCAACATACAGGGCGATATCGCGCTCGCCGGGTTGCTCGTTGAGCAGCTCCTGCGCCAGTGACGCCGGGTCGGGAAAGGTGTGACCGATCAGCAGCCGGCCCCAACCGCAATGCACGGCAATCGGGGCGCTGGCAGGCTCGCTGCCGTCTTCGGCCAGGCGCGCCTGCAAACGTTCATACGAGGGGGCCTGACCACGCAACAGGCGTTGGTTGATGGACGTGGCATGGGGTTTCATCAATCAGATTCCTTGTTCACTGAGCCACAGGTTCAGGGCTGCCAGTTGCCACAGTTTCGAGCCGCGCAACGGGGTCAGCTGGCCTTGCGGATCAGTCAAAAGCTTGTCGAGCATGCTCGGGTTGAACAGGCCGCGATCCTGGCTCGGATCCAGCAGCAGCTCGCGCACCCAATTGAGTGTGTCGCCCTGCAAGTGCTTGAGACCCGGCACCGGGAAGTAGCCTTTCTTGCGGTCGATCACTTCGCTTGGAATGACCCGGCGCGCAGCTTCTTTCAGCACTTGCTTGCCGCCATCGGGCAGCTTGAATTTGCCCGGCACACGGGCCGACAGCTCGACCAGTCGATAGTCGAGAAACGGCGTGCGCGCTTCCAGGCCCCAGGCCATGGTCATGTTGTCGACGCGTTTGACCGGGTCATCGACCAGCATCACCGTGCTGTCCAGGCGCAGCGCCTTGTCCACGGCAGCCTCGGCGCCGGGCTGGGCAAAGTGCTGTTTGACGAAGTCGCCCGCCGCATCGTGGTCGACCAGCCATTTCGGCTGAACGGTCGCCGCGTAGTCGTCGTAGCTGCGATCGAAGAACGCATCGCGGTAAGCGGCGTACGGATCCGCCGCGCCGTCGACCTGCGGATACCAGTGGTAACCGGCAAACAGTTCGTCCGCGCCTTGGCCGCTCTGCACGACTTTGCAGTGCTTGGCCACTTCGCGGGACAACAGATAGAACGCGATGCAGTCATGGCTGACCATCGGCTCGCTCATCGCCCGGAACGCGGCGGGCAGTTGCTCGATGATTTCCTTCTCGTCGATGCGCAACTGGTGATGTCGGGTGCCGTAATGTTTGGCGATCAGGTCCGAATACTGGAACTCGTCGCCGCGCTCGCCGCCGGCATCCTGGAAACCGATGGAGAAGGTCGACAGGTTCTCTACGCCGACTTCGCGCAACAGGCCGACGAGCATGCTCGAATCGACGCCACCCGAGAGCAACACACCCACATCAACCGCCGCACGCTGACGAATCGCCACCGCTTCGCGGGTGCTGTCGAGGACGCGATCGACCCAGTCTTCAAGATTGAGGTTTTTTTCGTCCTCACGTGGGCCGTAGGGCAGGGTCCACCAGGTTTTCTGCTCGGTGCGGCCATCGGCTTCAACGCGCATCCAAGTGGCCGGCGGCAGTTTCTCGATGCCAGCCAGCAAGGTTCGCGGCGCAGGTACGACCGCATGGAAATTCAAATAGTGATTGAGCGCCACCGGATCGAGGATCGGGTTGATATCGCCGCCCTTGAGCAACGCAGGCAGTGCCGAAGCAAAACGCAAGCGCTGACCGGTGCGCGACAGGTACAACGGCTTGACGCCGAGACGGTCACGGGCGATGAACAGGCGCTTGGCATCGCGCTCCCAGATGGCAAAAGCGAACATGCCATTGAGTTTCGGCAGCAGCGCCTCGCCCCAGGCGTGATAACCCTTAAGCAGCACTTCGGTGTCGCCACCGGAATAGAAGGCATAACCCAGGGCTTCGAGCTCTTCGCGCAGTTCGGGGAAGTTGTAGATCGCGCCGTTGAACGCCAGGGACAGGCCCAGCTGGCTGTCGATCATCGGCTGCGCCGAGCCGTCCGACAGGTCCATGATTTTCAGGCGTCGATGGCCCAGGGCAATCGGCCCTTGGGCATGGAAGCCCCACGCGTCAGGGCCGCGAGGGGCCAGGTGATGGGTGATTCTTTCGATCGCTGCAAGGTCTGCAGGTTGTTGATCAAAACGTAACTCGCCAGCTAATCCGCACATAAAGTCCTTACCGGTTTTTCCGTTGGGGAAGGTCAAGCCGTACCGCGCGAAAAGTGCGGGTACTCAGAAACTGACCTGTCTCGGTAGGGGGAGTTTTAGATCGATAAGTTATAAGGCGGCTAAGCGGCGTTGTGCCCTAACGCTATCAGCGCCGAAGTCGGGCTGGATTTGCACGCTATGCCGTTACGCTTTTTTTGAATAAGCCCGCTCCGGCGCAGACGTTTGACGCGGGTGGTGCAGGGCTATTTTATTCATGACAAAAAGTGCTTGATCTGCCTCGGTTTTGCCCAGGAATTTGAACTGTTAACGGCTGCCTGGTACCGATAGTCTCGAGGGTACAAACCGCAATAAAGGACTATTGCCATGCTCACCCTCGACAAGAAAAAAACCGCGATCAAGCCCTCGACCCTGAGCACCTTGTTCGACGCGACCGGCGACCTCGACACCGCTCAAGCCCTGGAAAAAAACCTGCCGACGCATTTGCTCAAGGCTTCGACCACCAACCTGGCCAGGCTGGATGAAATCAACCGTGAGCTGCACGCCGTGCAGCAGAAGGTCGATAAGAATCTGGGCCGGCTCAAACCGTTGCAGAGCTTTTGCATCAGCGAGCTCGAGGCGGCGCTGAGCAAGCAATGGCCAGCGCTTTATGACGTATGCACTGATCAGGTCAGTCTGCCGGGTGTTGATTGTGGCTGCGAAGCCACCGCGACCGATCAGGCCGGGATCGACAAGGTCAAACATGCTTCGCAAACCCTCTTGCAGGCAGCCATGCAGAACTTCACCGAAGACGAAGAGCAGGCTGACGCATTTCCCGAAGGCAGCCAGGTACGCATCACGAGCGCGCCGCAGGGTGTGAGCGGCCTGACCCCGGCGGCATTCGCCGCGTTTTGTCGACAGCTGGATCTGGGCAAAAAATACCAGGAGCATCTGCAGCAAGTGTTCGGTCTGCGTGATGACAGCGCAAAAGTCGTGGCGACCAGCGCGATGACCCGCGATATCGCCACATTGAAACAGTCGCTTTTGGAACTCGACGCGCATCTGGCCGCGCTCAAGGGGGACATCACCGCGGCAGGATTGCGCATGTTGCAGGATCTGATGGTGGCCGGGGGCGTGGTGTCGGCGCAGACCCTGCGCTACGGCAAGGATTCGCTGATCATGCAGGGTGTCAAGATCCTCGACTGCTGCGTGTGGGGCGTTGTCGTATTCTCCAAACGCTCCGTGCAACAGCATCCTGAGGACGGATGCATGGTGTACATGCCCGGTGAGCCTGCCCGGGCAGTGTACGAATACCCGAGTTTCAATGCGTTCAAGCGCTACCTCGCGCAACAACTGAAAACTCCCGAGTATCAGGACTGGTTCGCCCACAGCCTCGATGAAGACGACAAGGCCGATTTCTTCGAGAGTTTCGCCGAGAAAAGCGATCTGGGGGACGTCAAGCAATGGGCCATCGATGTCCCGCTCTTCGATTTCATGGTGCAGAGCCATGTCGGCAAGTTGCAGATCGACGCACGCAAACTGGCAGTGCCCACCGCTGATATCGATGAAGACGCACGAAACAAACGCCTGTTGGATTTTCTTCAGCGGGGCGTCACGGTGGCGTCGGTGGCCGGGCTTTTCGTGCCGGTTCTCGGGCAATTGATGATGGGTGTCGCAGTCGGGCAATTGCTCGGTGAAGTGTATGAAGGTGTCGAGGACTGGCGGCGCGGTGATCATCAACAGGCGCTGTCACATCTGCTCAGTGTGGTCGAAAACATAGCGTTGATGGGGGCCTTTGCCGGTGGCCAGAAAGTGCTGGGGACACTGGGCAGCAAATTGCTGCGCACGCACCCGGAGTTCTTCGCGCCATTTACCGCCATTGTCAATCGGGCCGGCAAGTCGCGCCTGTGGAAGGCTGATCTCAGCCATTACGAGCATTCTCTGCCCGCCGGTTTCACTATCGATGCCGGCTCCAGGGAGTTCTATCAGATTGGCCGCAAGACCATCGCTCGCGTTGACCACCGCCTGTTGGCCGGCGACTTTGATCCCGTCACCCAGCATTGGCGTCTGGAGCACGCCGAACGTGCACAGGCCTATGCCCCTGAACTGATCCGCCACGTCGAAGGTGGCTGGCGGATCCCTGCTGAAGAGCCTGAAGAGTGGGGCAGTTCTGCGTACGCGCTCAAGCGCATCGACCCGCAGTTGAGCGAATTCGCCGACAGCGATCTGGACATGATCCGCCGGCTGAGCGGCACCTCCCAGCAGACCCTGCTCGACACGTTCAATGACAATCTGAAACTGCCTGTGCGCCTGCGCGATACCGTCGAGCGCGCACGCATCGGGCGCCAGTTGCGGGAGCTGACCACAGAGCTGGCGGGCGGCGAGATCCACTCCGGACAACCTGTCGAGGAACAAATGCATGCCTTGACGACACTGCCGGGCTGGCCGACTGACAGATACATTGAGGTCACCGGGCATGAGGGCGACCTCGAAACCACCTATCCGCCGGACACTGCTATCGACGACACCCTGGGTGTGCCGGTCACGCAGGGCCAGCTGGCACTCGGACGCTTGCTGCAGACCGTCATTGACGGTCTTTACGAGCATGAAGTCGATGCCTTGCTCGGCGGCAAAGTCGCAAAACCTGCGCAAGCAGCGGCATTGGCAAAAAAACTGGCTGCCGCGCTCACGGCGGATTACCGCACCGCGTTCGCGCGGATGTACAAGCGCTTTGACCAGAGTGACGCGCAGGACCTCGGCAAATTGCGCCAGGTCTTCGCCGACATTCCGGCGCGCCATGGTCAAAGGCTGATTGACCGCGCTCCGAGTGTCGAGCGCTTGCACCTGCGCTCCACCGCACGCGTGCCCTTGAGACTCGGGCAACGTGTCCGGGCCAGCACCGCAAAAGTACGCATTGACCGCGCGCTGGCAGGCTTGCACTGGCCGCGACTGGCCACTGCCGACACCGACAAGCTGGCTATCGCGTCGCTGCCGCGCCTCCCTGGCTGGGATGCAAAATTACGCCTGGAGGTACGCGACAAGACGTTGACCGGACCGTTGCTCGAGGCGCTCGGTGCTGCCTCGACGACCACGGAAAATACGGGTTATCTGGTGAAGGCCCGTGACGGTTATGAGGCATTTGGCGGCGACCGCAAATCGCTGGGCAAAGTGGAATCGGGCCCCAACGCGTTATATCTGGCCATCCTCAAGGCGCTACCGTCACGTCAACGGACGGCGGCCGGGTTTGCTGATGCCGAGCAGGCCAGCGCGCAACAGTTACGCAATAAATTGCTGGACGTCGCACTTGACGACCGCGAAGTTACTGCGCGGACATTGCTCGACGGCAATGCTGAACCGGTGATCGTCGAGCCGCCCTGTGTGCAAGGCGATCAGGCGCCCGTGACCTCTCATCCGCGCCAGTTGCTGCGCAAGGTGCGCAAACTGTTTCCGCGCCTGGATGAGGCACAGGCCAGCCAATTGCTTGATGAGCTGGGCGACGATGCTCTGAGCCGGGCGACCCGGGTCAAAGCCTTGCGCGAGGAGCTGAAAACCCTGCGCGATGTCTTGTTTACCTGGGCTGAGGATGGCGCTGCCTTGAAAGCAATGGGCGGCGACCTGGCAGAAGCGCGGCACAGTCGGAAAATGGCGGCCGAACTGATCGAAGAAGGTTTTCGGCGATTTCACTGGCTGACTGATGACCAAGGCAAATCGGTATGCGCGCTCAATCTTGACGGCATGCGCATCGGCAAGTTGCCGGCGTTGCCGCCTGGCTTGAACTTTGACCATGTTCAGCAATTGTCGATGAAGAACATGGCGCAGGATGACGATGTCGCGCACTTCCTCAAATCCTTCAAACAGCTCGAATCGCTCGAACTCGACAGCAACACAGTCACGCGTCTGCCCGAAGTACTGTCGAACATGCCCAGGCTCAAGCGTTTGAGTCTGGCGGGCAATCAATTGAAACTGACCGAGCAGACACTGGCAAAGCTCAATCGGCTGCGCACGCTGTGGTACCTGAATCTGAGCAACAACCCTTTGGGTGCAACGCCTGATGTCAGTCTGATGAGCAATCTGCGTCGGTTGTTGCTACGCGATACGGGACTCACCGAACTGCCAGAAGGCCTGAACAATTGTGCGCATATTGAATGGATAGACCTGCGCGAGAACGAGATCAAGGAATTGCCTGACTGGTTATTTCAGAAAACGCGACGATTCACGGAGGCGCTCAATCTCGGACTCAATCCATTCAACGAAACCACCAAGACGTATCTGGATAACTACCGCAAGAATTTCGGTATCGGAATGGGTTATACCGCCGATGACATTCCCCGCCTCAACGAGCAGACCGCGCGATCGTTATGGTTTACCAAAGTCGACGGTGAAGACTGGGCCGAGCAGTCGCGAACCTGGGCGGCATTTCGCGACGATACGCGCGCCGAGGGCTTGTTTCATTTGCTCGCGCAACTGGGCGATACCGCCGACGCGACGAAGGGCAGCGCGGACATGCAGCGGCGCGTCTGGGCAGTACTCAAAGCGGCGGAAACCGACGAGACCCTCTGCGACCAACTGCTGGACATAGCCGCCAATCCGAACAATTGCACTGACAGCGCGGCGGTCAATTTCAGTCATCTGGAAGTCGCTGTTGAAGTTGATCGGGTGACCCAAGGGGCTGGCGGACGAGTCACTGCCAAGCCGCTGCTTAATCTGGGACGTGGTCTGTTCCGGCTGGATCAGTTGAACGCGATTGCCCAAGAACATGCGGTCAAGGCTGCGAAGTCTGACCCGCTGGAGGTGAACCTTGCTTATCGCGTCGGGCTGGCCAAAGTGCTGGAACTGCCGGGTCAGCCGCAAGGCATGCTGTTCAACAAGCAGAGTGGCGTCACCGCAGCTGACCTGGACACGGCGAGACACCGGATCACCAAGGCCGAACTCTCGCCCCAGTGGCTGAAGTTCATGCAGGAGCGAACGTTCTGGCGTGATTATCTGAAGCGTACGTTTACGCGCAAATTTTCGATGATCGACGAATCGTTCGCGCCGCGCATGAGTGCCCTCGATGAGCAGGCGGACACGCTGCTCAGTGCCGACTATGTGAGTCAGGCGAATGCCCTCCAGCTGGAAAAGGAGCAGGCGCAAGAGGCAGTGATCAAGCGCCTGACCGAAGAGTCGATCCGCCTGATGGATCTCGGCTTCTGTGTGATGCCGGACATCTGATATTCACTTGCCGCGAATCAGTTTGCGCAAGGCAAATCGGTTGGGGTGGCAGGCTTCGGCCACGCTGCGCGGCAGCGGCAGCGGCTCGTTGTCCAGCCACGCGGCGAGCAGTTCACCGGACAGCGGCGCGGTGATCAGTCCGCGCGAGCCGTGGCCGCTGTTGACATACAAGCCGTCAAGCCATGGGCAAGGGCTGTCCGGCACCTGCCGGGCATCCTTGCTTAATGCCGCGTAGGTTTGATTGAAGCTTTGCAGATCAGCGAGCGGGCCGACAATCGGCAGGTAATCAGGGCTGGTACAGCGAAACGCGGCGCGCCCCTCAAGGCCGTCGACCGACTGTTGATCAATGTGCAAACGGGCGGCGAGATCGCCGGAGATCTCTTCCAGCATGGCCAGGTTGCCTTGATGCTCGGCAGTCGTGGGCGTCAGATCGTCGCTGTTGAAGTCGAAACTCGCGCCCAGCGTGTGCTCGCCCAAGCGCGCCGGAGCGACGTAGCCTTCGGCGCACACCACCGTGGCCAAGGCTTGGCTTTCTGCGGTTTCAACCAGACGCGTGATTTGCCCGCGAATGCGCTTGAGCGGCAATTCGGCGCTCTGGGCAAAACGTTTGATTTCGGCAGCCCCGGCCAGCACTACAACCGGTGCGCTGGCGAGTAAACGTTCGCCGTCGAAGGCTTGCCACTGGTCTGCGACTTTGCGCAGCTGCAGGGCGTCGTGATGGCTGAGCAGTTCGATATGGGTGTGCATCGCCTGGGCCTGACACAGCGCCGGCGGATGCACCCAGCCGCCCTCGGGATAGAACAAACCGCCATGGGCCACGCCAACACCGGCGCGGGCCTGCGCTTCTGGCTGTTCCAGCCACTGCAAAAGATCTTCGGGGAACGCTGCCGCCAGTTGCGCGTGACGTTCGGCTTCCTTGGCATTGAACGCCAGTTGCAGCACGCCACAGTCGTCCCAGTCGCTGCCGCGTTGCAGGGTTTCCAGCAGGCGCCGGGTGTAACCGAAACCGCTGACGATCAACTGCGACAACGCGGTGCCATGGGCGGAAAGCTTGAGATAAAGCACGCCTTGCGGATTGCCTGAAGCTTCTTGCGCGACGGCCGCGTGACGTTCCAGCAGGCTCACCTGCCAGCCGCGCGCCGCCAGACTCGACGCCGTTGCGCAACCGGCCAGGCCGGCGCCGATCACCAGCGCCCGGCGTTCACCGCTTAGCGGCGCAGGGCGGGCGAACCAGGGTTTGGCCGGCTCTGGCGCAGCCACCTCGGCGGGCCAGCCGAGAAATTCGCCACGCAGGATTTCCCATTTATGGCCGATGCCCGGCGTGCGCTTCATCTTGAATCCGGCCGCGTTGAGCAAACGCCGGACCCAACCGGTGCTGGTGAACGTGCTGATAGTCGACCCCGGTGCGGCCAGACGCGCCAGCTCGACGAACAGCTCAGCGGTCCACATGTCGGGGTTTTTCGCCGGGGCGAAACCGTCGAGAAACCACGCGTCGATCTGCGCGTCGAGTTGTGGCAGTTGCGCCAGTGCATCGCCAATCAGCAGGGTCAGCGTCACGCGACCGCCGGCCAGCGTGATGCGCTGAAAGCCTTGATGAATCGCCACATAGTGCTTGAGTAGTTGATCGGCCAGGGATTTGAGTTGCGGCCACAGGGCCAAGGCCCGGTGCAGGTCCGCAGGCGCCAGCGGGTATTTCTCGACGCTGACAAAATGCAGACGTGCGCCCGCCACCGCGTGTTGCTCGAACAACTGCCAGGCGCAAAGAAAATTCAACCCGGTGCCAAAACCGGTTTCGCCAATGACCAGACGCCCATCCGCCGGCAGCGCAGCGAAACGCTCGGCCAGACGGTTCTGTTCGAGGAACACATAGCGAGTTTCCTCCAGCCCCGACTGGTCGGAAAAATACACGTCATCGAACACCCGCGAACGTGGGCGTCCGTGGTCATCCCAGTCAAGTTGGGCGTGGGGGATTTCGGCTTTCATGGCAGGCTCGGCGAACACAAGGCGGCCATTCTAGCCGATCGCGCGGGGGCTGCCTGATCCAGCGCAAGGTCCAGCGTCGACCGCTCGGGAACAATAGTTGCACGCAGGGAATTTATGCGCCGCGTCCGTGCCCAATCCGCTAGTCTTGCTGAACCCTGGAAGGAGCCGTCCCATGTTTGAATCCGCTGAAATCGGTCACGCCATCGACAAAGACACCTATGAGGCGGCGGTTCCTGCGCTGCGTGAAGCCTTGCTGGAAGCGCAGTTCGAGTTGCAGCAGCAGAAGCGCTTTCCGGTGATCATCCTGATCAACGGCATCGAAGGTGCGGGCAAGGGCGAGACGGTCAAACTGCTCAATGAATGGATGGATCCGCGCCTGATCGAAGTACGCACCTTCGACCAGCAAACCGATGAAGAACTCGCGCGGCCACCGGCGTGGCGCTACTGGCGCATGCTGCCGGCCAAGGGGCGCATGGGGATTTTCTTCGGCAACTGGTACAGCCAGATGTTGCAGGGCAGGGTCCATGGGCTGTTCAAGGATCCGCGTCTGGATCAGGCCATCGCCGGTGCCGAGCGTCTGGAAAAAATGCTCTGCGATGAAGGCGCGCTGATTTTCAAGTTCTGGTTTCACCTGTCCAAGAAGCAGATGAAAGCACGGCTCAAGTCGTTGGCTGACGACCCGCTGCACAGCTGGCGCATCAGTCCGCTGGACTGGCAGCAATCGCAGACCTACGACAAGTTCGTCAAATACGGCGAACGCGTATTGCGCCGCACCAGCCGCGATTACGCGCCGTGGCACATCATCGAAGGCGCCGACGCCAACTACCGCAGCCTGGCGGTGGGCAAGATTCTCCTTGAAGGGCTGCAAAGTGCGCTCGAACGGGCCGAGGTCAATCCGCGCCAGGTCAGTGCCGCGCCGCTGGGTACGCCGGTCGATCAGTTGAACCTGCTCGACAGCCTCGACCTCAGCCAGCGTCTGGACAAGAAGGATTACGAAGAACAACTGATCACCGAGCAAGCGCGCCTGTCCGGATTGATGCGCGATAAACGCATGCGCCGCCATGCGCTGATCGCGGTGTTCGAAGGCAATGACGCGGCGGGCAAGGGCGGCGCGATCCGGCGCGTTGCAGCGGCGCTCGACCCGCGTCAATACAGCATCGTCCCGATCGCTGCGCCGACCGAAGAAGAACGCGCGCACCCGTATCTGTGGCGGTTCTGGCGGCACCTGCCGGCGCGCGGCAAGTTCACCGTGTTCGATCGCTCTTGGTACGGCCGCGTACTGGTCGAGCGGATCGAGGGTTTTTGCAAACCGGCGGACTGGCTGCGCGCTTACGGCGAGATCAATGACTTTGAAGAGCAACTGGCCGACGCCGGCGTGATTGTCGTGAAGTTCTGGCTGGCCATCGATAAAGACACCCAGATGGAGCGCTTTCAGGAGCGCGAAGAGATCTCCTTCAAGCGCTTCAAGATCACCGAGGACGACTGGCGCAATCGGGAAAAGTGGGACGACTATCGTAGAGCGGTGGGCGACATGGTCGACCGCACCAGCACCGAAATCGCGCCGTGGACGCTGGTCGAGGCCAACGACAAGCGCTGGGCACGGGTAAAAGTGCTGCGCACGATCAACCGTGCGCTGGAAGACGCATTCGAGAAATCCGACAAAAAGGCCAGGAAGCACAAGGACTGAAGCGATGGCCGCGCATACGCCGGGTGAATGATCCTCGCGGTCGGCAAGAAGGTGGACTTATGCTCAGGCCCACTTTCAACCGACAACAACAATGAGGTATGCCATGCGTGAAGTGGTGATCGTCGACAGCGTGCGGACCGGCCTGGCCAAATCCTTTCGCGGCAAGTTCAACCAGACCCGCCCCGATGACATGGCGGCCCACTGCGTCAATGCGCTGCTGACACGCAACGATATCGACCCGGCGAGCGTCGAGGACTGCATCGTCGGCGCCGGCTCCAACGAAGGCGCGCAGGGTTACAACATCGGCCGCAACGTCGCGGTGCTCTCGCGTCTGGGCACCGGCACCGCCGGCATGACCCTCAACCGTTTCTGCTCGTCGGGTTTGCAGGCGATTGCGATTGCCGCTAATCAGATCGCCTCCGGTTGCAGCGACATCATCGTCGCCGGCGGCGTCGAGTCGATCAGCCTGACCCTGAAAAGCGTCAACACCGATCACCTGATCAACCCATTGCTCCAGCAACAGACCCCCGGCATCTACTTCACCATGGGCCAGACCGCCGAAGTGGTGGCACGACGTTACGGGGTCAGCCGCGAGGCGCAGGATCGCTATGCACTGCAAAGCCAGATTCGCACGGCTCACGCTCAGGCGGCCGGTCTGTTCGATGATGAAATCGTGCCGATGGCGGTGAAATACCGCGTCGAGGACAAGAACAGCGGCGAAGTGCAGATTCTCGATGACGTGGTCGAGCGCGACGACTGCAACCGTCCGGACACCACCTACGAAAGCCTGGCCGGATTGAAACCGGTCTTCGCCGAAGATGGCTCGGTGACGGCAGGCAATTCATCGCAGCTGTCCGACGGCGCCTCGATGACACTGGTGATGAGCCTGGATAAAGCCCTGGAATTGGGGCTCAAGCCGAAAGCATTTTTCCGGGGCTTCACTGTGGCCGGTTGCGAGCCGGACGAAATGGGTATCGGCCCGGTGTTCTCGGTGCCGAAACTGCTCAAGGCCAAAGGTTTGCAGGTGGCGGATATCGATCTGTGGGAGTTGAACGAGGCGTTCGCTTCGCAGTGCCTGTACAGCCGCGATCGACTGGAGATCGATAACGAAAAGTACAACGTCAACGGCGGTTCGATTTCCATCGGCCACCCGTTCGGCATGACCGGCTCGCGCCAGGTCGGGCATTTGATCCGGGAATTGCAGCGACGCCATTTGCGCTACGGCATCGTCACCATGTGTGTGGGCGGCGGGATGGGGGCGAGTGGGTTGTTTGAGGCGGTTCGATAAAGGATCGGTTGCCTGAACAGACCTCTTCGCGAGCAAGCCCGCTCCCACAGGTGATCGCATTCCCCGGTGGGAGCGGGCTTGCTCGCGAAGGAATCACCTCGGTTCAGCGCCTGGAGTCCTGCCGCTGCATCCGCGCTATATAAGCCTGAATTTCCTTCTCTATAACCTGACTGTCAAACGGCCCCTCAAGAGTATTTTCCCGGGTGCTGAAATACAGCTCGCCATTGACCCTACACACGCGGTCGCTGCGAAAACGAGTGGCGGGGGCGCTGTCCTCGGCGCGCATGGCGTACATGTCGGTCTCCCTGATCAATGCGTTCGAAAGTCTGCAACCAGCTTATGCCTGAAGCACTTGGTGCGCCTGCCCGGCCGATCAACGGCGAAGCGTCGGTTTACGGCTGCGACCTGCACAGTTTCATTCGCGGCCTGCCGGCAACTGTCCCTGTGTTGCACGCGGTCGGGCGCCTAGAATGAGTGTTCTTGTCAGCAGGCTTTTGGGGTTCGCATGCACATTTCATCGGGGCGCTGGGTATACGGACTGTTCCTGGCGCTGCTGACCGCGTTTCTGTGGGGCATCCTGCCGATCAAGCTCAAACAGGTGCTGCAGGTGATGGACCCGGTGACGGTGACCTGGTTTCGCCTGACGGTGTCCGGTGGCTGCCTGTTCATCTATCTGGCTTCGGTCAAACGCCTGCCGAGTCGCAAAGTGCTGGGCCCCAAGGGCGGCTGGCTGGTGCTGATGGCGGTGCTCGGGCTGGTCGGCAATTACGTGCTGTACCTGATGGGCCTCAACCTGCTCAGCCCCGGCACCGCGCAACTGGTGGTGCAGATGGGCCCGATCATGTTGTTGATCGCCAGTCTGTTCGTGTTCAAGGAACGCTTCAGCATCGGCCAGGGCATCGGCTTGCTGGTGTTGCTGATCGGCTTTGGCCTGTTCTTCAACCAGCGCCTGGCCGAGCTGTTGACCTCGCTGTCCGATTACACTGCCGGCGTGTTGTTGGTCTTGCTGGCATCGACGGTCTGGACCTTTTATGCGCTGGGGCAGAAGCAATTGCTCACGGTGTGGAATTCATTGCAGGTAATGATGGTGATCTACCTGTTCTGCGCGCTGTTGCTGACGCCGTGGGTGCATCCGCTCGAAGCGCTGAACCTCAGCCCGTTGCAGGGTTGGCTGCTGTTGGCGTGCTGCATGAATACCTTGATCGCCTACGGCGCATTCGCCGAAGCACTGGCACATTGGGAAGCATCGCGGGTCAGCGCAACACTGGCGATCACGCCGCTGGTGACGTTTGTGGCTGTGGCAATCGCGGCGCGGGTCTGGCCCGAGTTTGTGCATGCCGAGCAGATCAATGCGCTGGGATATGGCGGGGCGGTGCTGGTGGTGCTGGGTTCGGCACTGGTCGCGTTGGGGCCATCGTTGATTGCCGGGCTCAGGGCGCGGCGGATGCGTATGGCCTGAAGATCAAAAGATCGCAGCCTGCGGCAGCTCCTACAATTGGAATGCGTTTCCCTGTAGGAGCTGCCGAAGGCTGCGATCTTTTGCTTCAGCCCTTGGCACCCGCCTCGATCATGTTCTCCGGCCGCACCCACGCATCGAACTCTTCATCAGTCAGATAACCCAGCTGCAACGCCGCCTCACGCAAGGTCAGCCCTTCGCTGTAGGCCTTCTTGGCGATCTCTGCCGACTTGTCGTAACCGATGTGCGGGTTGAGCGCAGTCACCAGCATCAGCCCACGTTCCAAATGTTGGGCCATCGCTTCGGCATCCGGCTCGAGCCCGGCAATGCAGTGCTGCTGGAAGTTGCTGCAGCCATCGCCCAGCAAACGGATCGATTGCAGCAGATTATGAATGATCACCGGTTTGAACACGTTCAACTGCAAATGCCCCTGGCTGGCAGCAAAACCGATCGCCACGTCGTTGCCGAGCACCTGACAGGCGAGCATCGACAACGCTTCGCACTGAGTCGGGTTGACCTTGCCGGGCATGATCGAGCTGCCCGGCTCGTTCGCCGGCAGCTTCACTTCGGCGAAACCGGCACGGGGACCTGAGCCCAACAGACGCAGGTCGTTGGCAATCTTCATCAAGGCCACGGCGAGGGTTTTCAGCGCACCGGACAGGGTCACCAGCGGCTCATGGCCGGCCAGCGCGGCGAACTTGTTCGGCGCGGTGACGAACGGCAAGCCAGACAGCGCAGCGAGCTCGGCGGCAATCGCCTCACCGAAACCGTGTGGCGAGTTCAGCCCGGTACCGACTGCGGTGCCGCCCTGAGCCAGCTCGCAGACCGCCGGCAGCGCGGCGCGAATCGCACGCTCGGCGTAATCCAGTTGCGCGATGAAGCCGGACAGCTCCTGACCGAAGGTGATCGGCGTCGCGTCCATCATGTGCGTGCGTCCGGTCTTGACCAGTTTCATGTGCCGCGCCGCCAGTTCAGCGAGGCCGCCGGACAACTCGGCAATCGCCGGCAGCAGTTGTTCCTGCACCGCTTTGGCGGTGGCAATGCTCATGGCGGTGGGGAAGCAGTCATTGGAGCTTTGCGAGCGGTTGACGTGATCGTTCGGGTGCACCGGGGATTTGCCGCCGCGCGGGTTGCCGGCCAGTTCGTTGGCACGACCGGCGATCACTTCGTTGACGTTCATGTTGCTCTGGGTGCCGCTGCCGGTCTGCCAGACCACCAGCGGGAACTGCTCGTCATGTTCGCCGGCGAGGACTTCATCGGCGGCCTGTTCGATCAGGCGGGCAATGTCGGCCGGCAGATCGCCGTTGCGGTCGTTGACCCGCGCGGCGGCTTTCTTGATCAGCGCCAGGGCATGCAGCACCGGCAGCGGCATGCGTTCCTGACCAATGGCGAAGTTGATCAGCGAGCGTTGCGTCTGAGCACCCCAGTAAGCGTCGTCCGGGACTTCGATCTGGCCCAGGCTGTCGGTTTCGATACGGCTCATCGTGCACACTCCTGTTGGTCTGTTGGCGCAATTTAGGCCGGTGTCGGCCCGGGTGGTTCCATCGGCTCGATTGTTGACCGCAAAACCCCGCCAATCAAGCGTGGCAAGGGTCGGGGGTTGAGCCACAGCGATTGTTAGGCGCAGAATGGTCGCCCTTGGGGTTCGACCTCGCTTTGCTTAAAGGAAACTCGATGACTCGTCTTCGCGCCATCTGTACCGCGGTTGCACTGGTTTGCGCCAGCGGCCAGGTGCTTGCCGATACCGCCAGCCACAACGCCAGTGCCGAAGCTTTCCTGACGCTGGCTCACGCTGACAAGCTGGGCACCCCGGTGTACATGCAAGTGCAGCAAATGTTCGCCCAGCGCTTTGAACAGACCAAAGCCCCGGAGTCGAAGAAAGCCGTGCTCGAAACCTACCAGGCCAAGGCCAACGCCGCGCTGGACCAGGCCATCGGCTGGAACAAGCTCAAGCCCGACATGGTCAAGCTCTACACCAGCAACTTCAGCGAATCCGAGCTGAAAGATCTGGTTGCTTTCTACAAATCGCCACTGGGCAAGAAAGTCCTCGAAAAAATGCCGCAGCTGACCCAGCAGTCGGCGCAGATGACCCAGGGCAAGCTGGAAAGCGCAGTGCCGGTGGTCAACAAGCTGCTCGACGACATGACCAAAGAGCTGGACCCGAAAGGCGCCGCTGCGCCGGCCAAGAAGAAGTAAGCGGAGTTCGTGATGACCATGCAACAACGCATCGAATCGACGCTGGCCCTGTTACAGCCTGAGCACCTGCAAGTGCTGGACGAAAGCCACATGCACAGTCGCGGGTTACAGACCCACTACAAGGCGGTGGTGGTCAGCGCGCAGTTCGAAGGCCTGAACCGGGTCAAGCGCCACCAGAAGGTCTACGGTACGCTCGGCGAGTTGATGGGCGAGTTCCATGCGTTGGCGCTGCACACCTACACCCCGCAGGAATGGGCAGAGATCGATGGCGCTCCGGCGTCGCCGACCTGTGCTGGCGGCAGCAAGCATTAAGCTTCGGTTTTTTGCTAGAATCCGCAACGCGCCGCTTAGCCGGCGCGTTTTTTTTGAATCCGGTTCACCCTTTGCGAGGGTAGCCACCTGGAGAAATACCCATGACA
Organism: Pseudomonas sp. NPDC079367; assembly: GCF_044542195.1. Classification (NCBI taxonomy): domain Bacteria; kingdom Pseudomonadati; phylum Pseudomonadota; class Gammaproteobacteria; order Pseudomonadales; family Pseudomonadaceae; genus Pseudomonas; species Pseudomonas sp. NPDC079367. Next base: position 13,779 of record NZ_JBITTW010000030.1, on the reverse strand, counting down.
CAACCGATTGTCGTGGCGGCACTGTACAAGTTCGTCACCCTCGAAGATTACGTTGACCTGCGCGAGCCCCTGCTGCAAGCGATGGTCGACAACGGCATCAAAGGCACCCTGCTGATTGCTGAAGAAGGCATCAACGGCACCGTTTCCGGCACCCGCGAAGGCATCGACGGCCTGCTCGCCTGGCTGAAAAACGATCCGCGCATGATCGACATCGATCACAAGGAATCGTACTGCGATGAGCAGCCGTTCTACCGCACCAAGGTCAAGCTGAAGAAAGAGATCGTCACCCTTGGCGTCGAAGGCGTTGACCCGAACAAGAAGGTCGGCACCTACGTTGAGCCGCAGGACTGGAACGCGCTGATCAGCGACCCGGAAGTGCTGCTGATCGACACGCGCAACGATTACGAAGTGTCGATCGGCACCTTCGAAGGCGCCATCGATCCGAAAACCACCAGTTTTCGCGAGTTTCCCGACTACATCAAAGAACACTTCGACCCGGCCGTGCACAAGAAGGTCGCGATGTTCTGCACCGGCGGCATCCGCTGCGAGAAAGCCTCGAGCTACATGCTCGGCGAAGGTTTCGAAGAGGTTTACCACCTCAAGGGCGGCATCCTGAAGTACCTCGAAGAGGTGCCGCAGGAAGAAACCAAGTGGCGCGGCGACTGCTTCGTCTTCGACAACCGCGTGACCGTGCGTCACGACCTGACGGAAGGCGACTACGATCAATGTCATGCCTGCCGCACCCCGGTCAGCGTTGAAGATCGCGCCTCCGAGCACTACGTCGCCGGCATCAGTTGCCCGCACTGCTGGGACAAGCTCAGCGAGAAAACCCGGCGCAGCGCCATTGATCGGCAAAAGCAGATCGAACTGGCCAAGGCGCGCAACCAGCCGCACCCGATCGGCTACAACTATAAGCAAGCATCCACCGAGGCTTAACCATGTCTGCGCGCCTGCTCTATGTGATGGATCCGATGTGTTCATGGTGCTGGGGTTTTGCTCCGGTGGCCAAGGCACTGGTCGAGCAGGCGCAGGCAGCCGGGGTCGAGCTGCATCTGGTGGTTGGCGGTCTGCGCACCGGCAGCGGCTCGGCGCTGGAGCCGACCACCCGGCGTTACATTCTTGAGCACTGGCAAGCCGTCACCGAGGCCACCGGCCAGCCGTTCAAACTTGACGGTGCGCTGCCCGACGGTTTTGTCTACGACACCGAGCCTGCCTGTCGCGCCATCGTTACCGCGCGCAGTCTGGCGCCGGATTGCGCCTGGACATTGGTCGGGCTGATCCAGCAGGCGTTTTACGCAGAGGGTCGCGATGTCACCCAGGCCAGCGTGCTGGTCGAACTGGCGGAGCAGGCCGGGGTGCCGCGTATCGAGTTCGCCGCGTTGTTCGATCATGCCGATCAGCACAAGGCGACCCAGGCCGACTTCACGTGGGTGCAGGATCTGGGCATCGCCGGTTTCCCGACCCTGCTGGCCGAGCGCAACGGGCAACTGGCGCTGCTGACCAATGGCTATCAACCGCTCAGCGAGCTGTCGCCGTTGCTCGGCCGCTGGCTGGAGCGTGCGGCCTGTGTCTGACCTTGCCGATGACACGCCAGCCGTAGAGCGTGTCGACCGGCTGAGCTGGGCTGAAGTCCGGCGTCTGGCACTGCATCACAAAAAATCCCTGTGGATCGCCAATGGCGTGGCCGTGCTGGCGACGCTGTGCAGTGTGCCGATTCCATTGCTACTGCCGTTGCTGGTGGACGAAGTCCTGCTTGGCCACGGCGATGCCGCACTGAAAGTCATGAACCACTTCCTGCCGAGCATGTGGCAGCAGGCGGCGGGTTATATCGGCTTGATGCTGGTGGTGACCCTCACCTTGCGCTGCAGCGCTCTGTGTTTTGGTGTGTTGCAGTCGCGGCTGTTTGCGCGGCTGGCCAAGGATATCGTCTACCGCATCCGCGTGAGTCTGATCGAACGGCTCAAGCGCATTTCCCTTGGCGAATACGAAAGCCTGGGCAGCGGCACGGTGACCACGCATCTGGTCACCGATCTGGATACCCTCGACAAATTCGTCGGAGAAACCCTCAGCCGTTTCCTCGTGGCCATGCTCACGCTGGTCGGCACCGCGAGCATTTTGATGTGGATGCACTGGAAGCTGGCGCTGCTGATTCTGCTGTTCAACCCGTTGGTGATCTACGCCACGGTGCAGTTGGGCAAACGGGTCAAACACCTGAAGAAACTCGAGAACGACAGCACCTCACGCTTTACTCAGGCGCTGAGCGAAACGCTCGATGCGATTCAGGAAGTGCGCGCCGGCAATCGCCAGGGCTATTTCCTCGGGCGCCTCGGTTTGCGCGCGCAGGAAGTGCGCAATTACGCCGTCAACTCGCAGTGGAAAACCGACGCCTCGAACCGCGCCAGTGGTTTGTTGTTCCAGTTCGGCATCGACATCTTTCGTGCCGCAGCGATGCTCACCGTATTGTTTTCCGACCTGTCGATCGGGCAGATGCTCGCGGTGTTCAGTTACCTGTGGTTCATGATCGGCCCGGTCGAACAGCTGCTCAATCTGCAATACGCCTATTACGCGGCGGGCGGTGCGCTGACGCGGATCAACGAACTGCTGGCGCGCGCCGACGAGCCGCAGTATCCCGGTGGCGTTGATCCATTCAAGGGGCGCGACACCGTCGGCATCGAGGTGCAAGGCCTGAGCTTCGGTTATGGCGATGAACTGGTGCTGGATCAAATGAACCTGTCGATCCTGCCGGGTGAAAAAGTCGCGATCGTCGGCGCCAGCGGCGGTGGCAAAAGTACTTTGGTGCAGTTGCTCTTGGGGCTGTACACGCCAGCGGCCGGGAGCATTCGCTTCGGCGGATCGACCCAGCAGGAGATCGGTCTGGAGACGGTGCGCGAGAATGTCGCCGTGGTCTTGCAGCATCCGGCGCTGTTCAACGACAGCGTGCGTGCCAACCTGACCATGGGCAGGATGCGCAGCGACGAAGCCTGCTGGCAGGCGTTGGAAATCGCGCAAATGGCCGCGACCATCCGCGCGCTGCCCGACGGCCTCGACAGCATCGTCGGGCGTTCCGGCGTGCGTTTGTCCGGCGGCCAGCGCCAACGTCTGGCGATCGCACGGATGATTCTCGCCGAGCCGAAAGTGGTGATTCTCGACGAAGCCACTTCGGCCCTCGATGCCGCTACCGAGTACAACCTGCATCAAGCGATGGCGAAGTTTCTCAACGGCCGCACCACACTGATCATCGCCCATCGCCTGTCGGCGGTGAAACAGGCGGACCGGGTGCTGGTGTTCGACGGCGGGCAGATCGCCGAGGACGGCGATCATCGCCAACTGATCGCCGACGGCGGTCTCTACGCCAAGCTTTACGGCAACTTGCAACAGCACTGATCGAAACCCTCGCCGACCTGTCAGAGGTTCTGCGTGCGGTGTAACGCCGCGCCTTGCCTTGAACGAGAACCCCACCTAGTCTCGTCATAGCGAATTCGCCCGGAAGGCGAGCGGGCAGTGCTCATGCAAGGAATCTCATGAAGCAAAAGCAGACTCTGGGAACACCACGGTTGTTGGGTATCGTCTGGCCCTTTATTGCTGTCGTGGTGTTCCAGGCATTACTGGGGGGCGTGAGCCTTTACGTGCTCTCGGCCGTGCGTGGCTACGTGGCCGGCGAAAGCCTGTGGTCCAAGGGCCAGAAGGATGCCATCTATTACCTCAATCTCTACGCCGACAGCCGTGACGAGGCGATCTACCGCAAATACCTGACGGCAATTGCCGTGCCTCAGGGCGGTCACCAATTGCGTCTGGCGCTCGATCGTCAGCCGCCGGATCTGCAAGCGGCGCGCGAAGGCATTCTGCAGGGTGGCAATCACCCCGACGACGTCTCCAGCCTGATCTGGCTGTACCTGAATTTTCGCCACTTCAGTTATCTCGAAACCGCGATTGATCGCTGGACAATCGGCGATGCCTACCTCGACCGACTGCACGAAGTCGCGCAGGAGATGCATCAAGACATTGCCCGCAACCAGGCCAGCCCCGGCGATGTGCAGCGCTGGAAAGTGCAGATATTTGCCATCAACGATGCCGTGACCCCAGCGGCGAAAGCCTTCAGCGATGCCTTGGGCGAAGGCTCGCGGGTGATCATGCGCCTGTTGCTGTTTACCAACCTGGCCACTGCGCTGGGCCTGATCGTGCTGGCGCTGTGGCGCACGCACAAACTGCTCAGGCAGCGTCATGAATTTGCCCAGGCACTGCAACTTGAGAAGGATCGCGCACACATCACCCTGCAGTCGATCGGTGATGGCGTAATCACTACCGACGTCAACGGCGCGATCGACTACATGAACCCGGCCGCCGAAGCCATGACTCACTGGAAGGCCGAGCAGGCGGCGGGCCTGCCGTTGTCGGCGCTGTTCAACCTGCTTGACGAAAACGCCCAGACCGAAGGGCTGACGCTGATCGAGCACATTCTCAGCGGCCAGCTCAGCGGTGGTAGCGAACATTCCAAGCTGATCCAGCGTCTGGATGGCAGCACCCTGTCGGTGACTCTGGTCGGTGCACCGATCCGCAACGCCGGCAATGTCAGCGGCACGGTGCTGGTGCTGCATGACATGACGCAGGAGCGGCAATACATCGCCAATCTGTCCTGGCAGGCGACCCACGATGCGCTGACCGGGCTGGCCAACCGTCGCGAATTCGAATACCGCCTCGAACAGGCGTTGCACAACCTCACTCGCCAGCCCGGGCGGCATGCGCTGATGTTCCTCGATCTCGACCAGTTCAAACTGGTCAACGACACCTGCGGCCATGCGGCAGGCGACGAGCTGTTGCGGCATATCTGCACGCTGTTGCAATCGGGCCTGCGCGAGGGCGACACCTTGGCGCGGCTGGGTGGCGATGAGTTCGGTATCCTGCTGGAGAACTGCCCGCCGGAGGTCGCGGAGAAGATTGCCGAGAGCCTGCGTCAGACGGTGCAGAACCTGCATTTTGTCTGGAAAGGGCGGCCGTTCCTGACCACGGTCAGTATCGGTCTGGTGCATGTGGCGCAGAATCCAACCACCCTCGAGGCCTCGTTGCGTGCGGCGGACATGGCTTGCTACATGGCCAAGGAAAAGGGACGCAACCGCGTCCAGGTCTACCACGCCGACGATTCCGAACTTTCCATGCGCTTCGGTGAAATGGCCTGGGTGCAGCGCCTGCACATGGCGCTGGAGGAAAACCGCTTCTGCCTGTATGCCCAGCAGATCGCGCCGCTAAAACCGCAACCCGGCGAGGCCGGACACATCGAGATCCTCCTGCGTTTGCATGATGAGTCCGGGCGGATGATTTTGCCTGACAGCTTTATCCCGGCGGCGGAACGGTACGGTTTGATGACTCAGTTAGATCGCTGGGTAGTGCAGAACGTTTTCAAGGTTATTGCTCAGTGTATTGAGCAGGAACATGAACTTCCTTTAGCCATGTGTGCGATTAATCTGTCAGGCATTACTATCGGAGATGACGACTTTTTGCACTTCCTCAGGGACCAGTTCGTTAACTACGCTATACCGCCTGAAATGATTTGTTTTGAAATTACCGAAACCAGTGCAATCGCGAATCTAGGCAGCGCAATCCGTTTTATCAATGAACTCAAAGGTTTAGGTTGTCACTTTTCCTTAGATGACTTTTGTGCCGGAATGTCTTCATTCGCTTACTTGAAACATTTGCCTGTAGACTTCCTGAAGATCGACGGGAGTTTCGTAAAGGATATGCTGGACGACCCGATTAATCGGGCAATGGTCGAGGTGATCAATCACATCGGCCACGTCATGGGTAAGCAGACAATTGCCGAGTTTGTTGAAACTAACCAGATCGAACAGGCATTGCTTGAAATAGGTGTGGATTACGCTCAGGGTTATGTTATCGAGCGTCCGCAGTTGTTTACCTGTGACAGTTTGCAAAGTCGCCCTGCCAGACCGCAGCCGTTGTTGTTCAAAGCGCCTGGCACGTTCCGTTGAAGTCTCTCGCCGATCCTTGCCATCACAAATCAAAAGGAGCCGAACAGTGATCGACACATTCAACCGAACCGGACCCCTCATGGAAGCTGCAAGTTATCCTGTCTGGGCACAACAGCTCATTCAGGACTGCAGCGAGAGCAAGCGCCGGGTTGTCGAACATGAACTTTATCAGCGCATGCGGGACAACAAACTCAGCGCGAAAACCATGCGCCAGTACCTGATCGGGGGCTGGCCGGTCGTCGAGCAGTTTGCCTTGTACATGGCGCAGAACCTCACCAAGACCCGCTTCGCCCGCCATCCCGGCGAAGACATGGCGCGGCGCTGGCTGATGCGCAACATCCGCGTCGAACTCAACCATGCCGATTACTGGATGCACTGGAGCCGCGCCCATGGCGTCAGCCTCGAAGATCTCCAGGCCCAGCAAGTGCCGCCCGAGTTGCACGCGCTGAGTCACTGGTGCTGGCACACCAGCTCGGCGGATCCGTTAATCGTGGCGATTGCCGCGACCAACTATGCGATCGAGGGCGCGACCGGGGAGTGGTCTGCGGTGGTCTGCTCGACCGGCGTCTACGCGGCGGCGTTCCCGGAAGAGGATCGCAAGCGCGCAATGAAATGGCTGAAGATGCATGCCCAGTACGACGATGCCCATCCGTGGGAAGCGCTGGAAATCATCTGCACCCTGGCCGGCATGAATCCGAGCAAGGCTTTGCAGGCCGAGCTGCGGCAGGCGATCTGCAAGAGCTATGACTATATGTACCTGTTTCTGGAGCGGTGCATGCAGCTTGAGGCCTCGGAGCGGCTGGTGGTCAACCGCGAGCGCAGGACCGTCGTCGAAAGCTGATCTCAGGAAAAACATGTAGCAAATGTGGGAGCGGGCTTGCTCGCGGATGCGTAAGGTCATTCAACGGATTCGTTGTCTGGCAGACCGCATTCGCGAGCAAGCCCGCTCCCACGATTATTTTCAGCCAGCCATTGCCAGCCGATTACGCCCCTCGCGCTTTGCAACATAGAGCGCACTGTCGGCCCGGCGCAGCAAACTGTCCGCCGACTCGCCCGGCAACAGCGTCGAGCATCCCAGGCTTACGGTGATCTCGATCAATCGGCCATCGGCAAAATATTCCTCTGACTGCGTCGCCTGGCGCAAACGCTCACCGACCATCGCCGCCGCTTCTCGTCCGGTGTTGGAGAGCAGGATCAGAAACTCCTCGCCACCATAACGAAACACCATGTCGACGTTGCGCAGCTGCGCCTTGATCGATGCTGCAATAGCTTTGAGCACATCATCACCAGCGCCATGACCGTGTTCGTCATTGACCCGTTTGAAGTGGTCGATGTCGAGCATCAGCACTGACAGCGGCTGCGCATGCCGGCGCGACATGTCGATCTCGCGCTGCAAGGTCTGCTCCATGGCCACGCGGTTGCCGGCGCCGGTCAGAGGATCGCGCAAAGCGCTTTGGGTTGCGGCGCGATAGAGCAGGGCGTTGCGCATCGGGTACAGCAAGCAGGACAGCAGTGACTCGAGTTCGCCCTGTTCCTTGTCGTTAAAACGCTGATTGCGGCGAAACACCAGCTCGCCCATGTGCTCACCTTCGTGGCTCAGGGTGTAGCTGACCGGATGATGGCCGCGCGTGCCGAACTCCAGACGCAGGTCACTGGCCTGATGCACATAGCTGAGGGCATCCAGCGGCACCAGGCGTTGGATTTCACGAAAGAACAGGCCAAGGATGCGTTGTGGCTCAAGGCTGGTTTGCAGCTGCAGGCTCATTTGCTGACGAAGTTGCGCCAGGCTGGTCGGGCGCTCGATCCGCGCCGGCAGTTGACCGAAGCCCAGGCGCTGCAATTTGGCACTGTCAAAGTCAATTGCATGGGTCTGGGAAGGCGATTTCATATGGCGTGAGCCCCTAAGCAGTAAGTCTGTCTTACAGGCTGGGTGAGAGCGGCTATGGGCTGCGCGTCGTACTGATCCATCAGTCCCGTAGGACGTTTGGCGTAAGTTTAGTCTGCCGCAAGACGATCAGTCAGCTATCGAAATCGGCGTTGCCCCATGGCCATCACACGGCATGTTTTGAGGGAATTTAGAGCGAAACACGTGCCATTCGGTTCGATTTTATTTAAAGCTTTTCGAATCAATGACTTGCTGGCGGCTGCGGAACTGCCGCGCTGGATAATTGGCGGCGGCGCGAAGCTAATGATCAACAATGACTTGCCGCGACAGCATTCTGCCGCGGCAACAAATGCGACGTATGGCGTTATTGGGCGTTGAAAGCCTGGCCGTTAACGCCCGCACTGTCGGGGCCCATCAGGTACAGATAGACCGGCATGATCTCCTGCGGCGTCGGGTTGTTCAGCGGGTTTTCCCCCGGATACGCCTGAGCGCGCATGCTGGTGCGGGTGCCGCCGGGGTTGATGCTGTTGGAACGCACCGGCGCCACGCCTTCGACTTCGTCGGCAAGGGTTTGCATCAGGCCTTCGGTGGCAAACTTCGACACACCATACGCGCCCCAGTACGCACGACCCTTGCGCCCGACGCTGCTGGAAGTGAATACCACCGAGGCGTCCTGCGAGAGCTTGAGCAGTGGCAGCAGGGTGCTGGTCAGCATGAACATTGCGTTGACGTTGACCTGCATCACGCGCATGAAGTTTTCGCCGGAGAGCTGTTCGATTGGCGTGCGCGGACCGATGATCGAAGCGTTGTGCAACAGGCCATCGAGGTGGCCGAACTCGGTTTCGATCATCGCTGCCAGCTCATCGTACTGATGGGGCAGGGCGGTCTCGAGGTTGAACGGTATCACCGCCGGTTGTGGATGGCCGGCGGCCTCGATTTCGTCGTAGACCTCGGTCAGGTTGGCTTCGGTCTTGCCCAGCAGCAACACGGTCGCGCCGTGAGCAGCATAGGTTTTCGCCGCAGCCGCGCCGATGCCGCGCCCGGCACCGGTAACCAGAATGACCCGATCCTTCAGCAGTTCAGGGCGAGCGGTGTAATCAAACATAAAACCCTCATAGTCCTTTTGATTTTGATCAGCAGCTGCACAGCGCGCTGTCGAGCACCTTGCGCAACTCCAGCGGATGATCCACCACCACGTCCGCGCCCCAATGCCGTGGGTTGTCGTCGGGGTGAATGTAGCCGTAGGTCACCGCAGCGGTCTTGGTGCCGGCGTCGCGACCCGACTCGATATCGCGCAGATCATCGCCGATAAACAGTACCGTCGACGGATCCAGATCAAGCATCTTGCACGCGAGGATCAATGGCTCCGGATCCGGCTTGCTGTTCTTCACGTGATCGGGGCAGATCAGCAGCGCCGAACGCTCGGCCAGCCCCAGGCGTTGCATGATCGGCTCGGCGAAACGCACCGGTTTGTTGGTGACCACGCCCCAGATCAGGTTGGCTTTCTCGATATCGGCGAGCAGTTCGCCCATGCCGTCGAACAATTTGCTGTGCACCGCGCAACCGACCAGATAACGCTCTAGAAACTCCAGGCGCAGCTCTTCGAAGCCTGGCGATTCCGGGTCCATCGAGAACGTCACTGCAACCATCGCCTTGGCGCCGCCGGAAATCTCGTCGCGGATATGCTTGTCGTTGATCGGCGGCAAACCACGATCGGCGCGCATCGCCTGGCAGATGGCGATGAAGTCCGGCGCGGTGTCGAGCAGCGTGCCGTCCATGTCGAAAAGTACCGCTCTGATGGCCATCGGCTTATTCCTCGCGCAGGGTCTGGATCATGTAGTTGACGTCAACATCGTTGGCCAGCTTGTAGTGTTTGGTCAGCGGGTTGTAGGTCAGGCCGATGATGTCCTTGACGGTCAGGCCGGCCATGCGGCTCCAGGCGCCGAGCTCGGACGGGCGGATGAACTTCTTGAAATCGTGAGTGCCGCGCGGCAGCAGCTTCATGATGTATTCGGCGCCGATGATTGCGAACAGGTACGCCTTCGGGTTGCGGTTGATGGTCGAGAAGAACACCTGGCCGCCCGGCTTGACCATGCGGAAGCAGGCGCGGATCACCGAGGATGGATCCGGCACGTGCTCGAGCATTTCCAGGCAGGTTACGACGTCGAACTGCTCGGGCATTTCTTCGGCGAGGGCTTCGGCGGTGATCTGGCGATATTCGACGCTGACCCCGGATTCCAGCTGATGCAGTTGTGCAACCGCCAGCGGCGCTTCGCCCATGTCGATACCCATCACCGTGGCGCCGCGCTGAGCCATGGCCTCGCTGAGGATGCCGCCGCCGCAGCCGACGTCGAGGACTTTCTTGCCGGCCAGATTGACCCGTTCGTCAATCCAGTTGACGCGCAGCGGGTTGATGTCGTGCAGCGGCTTGAATTCGCTTTCGCGGTCCCACCAGCGATGGGCCAGGGCCTCGAATTTGGCGATTTCGGCGTGGTCGACGTTGCTCATGTTCAATTCCTCGAAAAACCTGAAAAGGGCTGTAGCCGCGAATATTGCGCCGCGGTGTTTACGATTCGGTGTGGCCGCTGATGCGCTGGCCCCAGTGGCGGGCGGTCTCGCCCAGCTGTTGTTCGTCCATGCGGGTCAGGCGTCGGTCGTCGAGCAGTTGCTTGCCGGCGACCCACAAATGTTTCACGCAATCGCGACCGGTGGCGTAGATCAGCTGCGACACCGGGTCATACACCGGTTGCTGCGCCAGGCCGGACAGGTCGAAGGCGACGATGTCCGCGGCTTTGCCGATCTCCAGCGAGCCGACCTGCGCCTCGATCCCCAGCGCACGCGCGCCATTGAGGGTGGCCATGCGCAAGGCGCGATGGGCGTCCAGCGCGGTGGCGGAACCGGCGACAGCTTTGGCCAGCAGGGCGGCGGTGCGGGTTTCGCCGAGCAGATCAAGATCATTGTTACTCGCCGCGCCATCGGTACCGACGGCCACATTGACCCCAGCCTGCCACAAACGCTCGACCGGGCAGAAGCCGCTGGCCAGTTTGAGATTGGATTCCGGGCAGTGGATCACGCTGCTGTTGCTTTCTACCAGCAGCGCCAGGTCGTCATCGCTGATCTGGGTCATGTGCACGGCCTGGAAGCGCGGGCCGAGCAGGCCAAGACGAGCGAGGCGCGCCAGTGGCCGCTCGCCGGTTTGCTCCACGGCCTGCTGCACTTCGAAAGCGGTCTCGTGCACGTGCATGTGGATCGCGGCGTCCAGCTCCTCGGCGATCACCCTGATTTTCTCAAGGTTCTCATCACCGACGGTGTAGGGTGCATGAGGACCGAAAGTGATCTTGATGCGCTCGTGGTGCTTGAGATCGCCGAACAGCTCGACGCCCTGACGAATGGCTTCGTCGGCGCTGCTGGCGCCGGGGATCGGGAAATCGAGAATCGGAATGGCGATTTGCGCGCGGATGCCGCTGTTGTGCACGCGCTCGCTGGCGACTTTCGGGAAGAAGTACATGTCCGAGAAACAGGTGATCCCGCCCTTGATCTGCTCGGCGATGGCCAGATCGGTGCCGTCACGGACGAACGCTTCATCGACCCATTTGCCCTCGGCCGGCCAGATATGATTTTCCAGCCAGGTCATCAACGGCAGGTCATCGGCCAGGCCACGGAACAGCGTCATCGCCGCGTGGCCATGGGCGTTGATCAGGCCGGGGGCGAGCAGCACATCCGGCAATTCACGGATTTCAGTCGCGTTACACTTCAGCGCTTCGGCGCGCGGGCCGATAAACACGATGCAACCATCACGGATGCCCAGACCGTGGTCCTTGAGTACCACGCCTGCAGGTTCGACGGGGACCAGCCAGGTCGGCAGCAATAACAGGTCGAGCGCAATGGCAGGTTTCGGCATCGAGGGTCGGTTCCAGTGCTTTTGTAAAGGATGGCGAAGTATACCCGAGCGTCTTCGCGGGGGGATCGCTATAATCGGCGGCTTTTGTTCATGAGTGCGGGGTGTGGGATGCGCGATCGACTGTTGGCTGCGGAGAAAGTAAAGGCCATCGATTGGCGTGATGGCGCGCTGCACCTGCTGGATCAGCGTATTTTGCCGTTCGAGGAAACCTGGATCGCCTACACCAGCGCCGCCGGCGTGGCCGAGGCGATTCGCTCGATGGTCGTGCGTGGCGCGCCGGCCATCGGCATCAGCGCAGCGTACGGCATCGTCCTCGCGGCGCGAGCGCGGATTGCCGAGGGCGGCGACTGGTACGCGGCGCTGGAAGAGGATTTCGCCTTGCTGGCCGATTCCCGTCCGACCGCGGTGAATCTGTTCTGGGCGCTGGGGCGCATGCACGACCGCCTGGATCGGCTGAAAAGCAACGCCGATCCGCTGGCGGCGCTGGAAGCCGAAGCCGTCGCCATTCACGAAAGCGATCGCGAAGCCAACCTGACCATGGCGCAACTCGGCGTCGACCTGATTCGCAAGCATCAGGGCAACGCTCAGGCGATTCTCACTCACTGCAACACGGGCGCGCTGGCCACCGGCGGTTTCGGCACCGCGCTGGGCGTGATCCGCGCGGCTTATATAGAAGGCATGGTCGAGCGCGTTTACGCCGACGAAACCCGGCCGTGGCTGCAGGGCTCGCGCCTGACCGCATGGGAGCTGGCCAACGAAGGCATCCCGGTGACCCTGAACGCCGACTCCGCCGCCGCGCACATCATGAAAACCAAAGGCGTGACCTGGGTGATCGTCGGCGCTGACCGCATTACTGCCAATGGCGACGTCGCCAACAAGATCGGCACCTATCAACTGGCAGTGAACGCCATGCACCACGGCGTGCGCTTCATGGTGGTGGCACCGAGCTCGACCATCGACATGAACCTGGCCAGCGGCGATGACATTCCGATCGAAGAGCGTGATGGCGCCGAGTTGCTGGAAGTCGGCGGCAAGCGCGTCGGTGCGGACGTTGAGGCGTTCAACCCGGTGTTTGATGTAACGCCTGCTGACCTCATCGATGCGATCGTCACCGAGAAAGGCATCGTCGAACGCCCGGACACCGCGAAAATGGCCCAGCTGATGTGCCGCAAGCGTCTGCATTGACTCCGGCATATTTCATGTAGGCGCTGCCGAAGGCTGCGATCTTTTGATCTTGCTTTTTAGAGGTCAGGATCAAAAGATCGCAGCCTTCGGCAGCTCCTACAGGTGTGCGTCCCCCTAAAAGTCAATAAACATCGCTAATCCAAGCCACAAATCTGCATTCAACGAAGCTCTGAGCCTCTCTCGTCCCCCTCAAGCCTGTCATCAGTCAACTAACTATGCTCCATGCGCATCTGGGGGATAGGTGCGTGGCGGCCTTTGTGATAACATCCGGCGTTTTCCGAGGCGGCTCCACGGAGCTGTCTTCACTGCGCAAATCCGCGATCCAATGTTGATTTGTCGTAAGTCGGCGCATGGCACTCGGCCGGCCCCGACGAGCTTCGTTGCTCCCACATGGAAATGACGAAGTTTCACCAGAAAAAGGAATCAGGCTTCTCATGGGCGAACTGGCCAAAGAAATCCTCCCGGTCAATATCGAAGACGAGCTGAAACAGTCCTACCTCGACTACGCGATGAGCGTGATCGTCGGCCGTGCACTGCCGGATGCGCGCGATGGCCTCAAGCCCGTGCACCGTCGCGTACTGTTCGCGATGAGCGAGCTGGGCAACGACTACAACAAGCCGTACAAGAAATCTGCCCGTGTCGTCGGCGACGTGATCGGTAAGTATCACCCGCACGGTGACACTGCCGTGTACGACACCATCGTTCGTATGGCCCAGCCTTTCTCCCTGCGCTACCTGCTGGTCGACGGCCAGGGCAACTTCGGTTCGGTCGACGGCGACAACGCCGCGGCCATGCGATACACCGAAGTGCGCATGACCAAGCTGGCG
>NZ_JBITTW010000029.1:68173-72451 GCF_044542195.1 Pseudomonas sp. NPDC079367 | reverse complement strand
CTGGTGCACCGACCGGGCCACGCCCGGGCCGTGAGCCGCAGATCACTCCTACCGCTACATCGGAGAAGTAGGAGTGATGGCGGAAAGGTTCGCGCTTGTGCACGTTGGACAAGTGCACTTCGATGAATGGGATGCTCACTCCCAGCAGCGCGTCACGTAATGCGACACTTGTGTGCGTAAAAGCCGCCGGATTGATCAGAATGAAATCCACCCCTTCACCGCGCGCAGCGTGGATGCGATCGATCAATTCGTACTCGGCGTTGCTTTGCAGATGCAGCAGATGATGGCCGGCTTCGCGGGCGCGCCGCTCCAGATCCTGATTGATCTGCGCCAGGGTCGTCGACCCGTAGGTCCCCGGTTCCCGGGTGCCGAGCAGGTTCAGATTGGGGCCGTGCAGCACCAGTAGCGTTGTCATCTGCATTGTCCTTGTTATCAATGAGCAGTCGTCAGAACCCGGCGACTATGCCGCAAAGCCTTTGTGACTGTCCAGTTCCATGCAATAGCCAGCACGATGGCCGATGTTTGCGCGAAATATGTGACCAAGCGCTTTGATCTGGTCATTTGTGGCGCCTGGGCTGGCGCCTTTGCGAGCAAGCTCGCTCCCCCCTTGGAATGCGTGCCCCGTGGGAGCGAGCTTGCTCGCGAAGGCGGTTTATCAGACGCGAAAGGCCTGAACGGCTGTATGCAGTTGTCCGCCCAATACCAGCAAGTTCTCGCCCTGTTCACGCCCTTGGCCGATGCGCAGCAGGTTATCCCCACCCAATTGATGAATACGCTCGCTGTGATCGCGGATCTCGCTGACCGCGCCACTTTGCTGCGCGGTGACATCGGCGATGCGCACGGCGGTGTCGGCGATGGTCTGGATCGCGCCGACGATTTTGTCCAATGCGCCGTCCGCCGCCTGCGCCTGATTGGCCGTGGCTTCGGCGTGTTCGACCTGCGCGCGCATGCCTTCGACCGATTGCCGCGCGGCGGTCTGCAGGCCGGCGATCAGCGTCTGGATTTCCGCCGTGGCCCCGGCGGTGCGTTGTGCCAGCGAGCGCACTTCTTCAGCGACCACGGCAAAACCACGGCCCATTTCCCCGGCGCGGGCCGCTTCGATCGCCGCGTTTAGGGCGAGCAGATTGGTCTGATCCGCAATCGAACGAATCACCGTCAGCACGCCGCCGATGGTTGCTGATTCTTCTGCCAGATGTTCGATCATTTGCGCATTGCCCTGAACTTCACCCACCAGCGCATGCAGCCCGGTCAGGCTCTGGCCGATCACCGTCTGGCCATGCTCGACGGCCAGACCGGCATGACGGCTGGCATCGGCAGCCTGGCGGGCATCACCGGCCACTTGCTGAATGGTCGCCTCGAGTTCTCCCAGCGAATCGCGAATCAGCGCGGTATCGCCGGCCTGATGCTCGGCGCCGCTGTGCAAGTCATTGCTCAGTTCGGCGAGGGTGCGGCTGCTGCCTGCGACTTGCTCGGCGTTGCCGCGAATGGTGCCGACCAGATCCACCAGATAGGCGCGCAAGCGGTTGAGCGACGCTTCGATGTCGTGCAGTTCGCGATTGGTCTTGCCCAGTTGGATGTCGCGACTGAAATCGCCCTCGGCCCAGGTCGATAATGCCGGGGCGAGGTTGGTCAGGGTGCGGGCCAGGCGCCGCTGCAAGGTATCGATGAGCAGGGCGATCAGCAGAATCAGGCCGATCATCACGCCTTGCATCAGGCGCACTTCGCCTTGGATCTGCCCGTGTTGCGCGCGTACCACCGGTTCGAGGCCGGCGATGGCGTGTTGCACGCTGGCGATTTTTTCGTGGGTGGCGGCGCTGAGATCGGCGCGTTTCTGGATCTGCTCACGGGTGCGCGCCAGTTCCGCCGGATAGCGGCCAAGCAAGCTGTTCAGTTCGCGTTTGAGGCCGACACCGGCATCTTCGGCGGCGGCTTTATCAGTGGTTTCGATGCCCATCAGCGCGGCGAAATCGTCACTGCTCGATTCGTTGCTGGTGACCACCCCGAGCAAGGGCAGGGCATCGATGGCCTGGGCCTGAACGCGCATGTTGCTCACTTCGCGCTCGACATCGGCAGCCAGTTCACTGCGCCCGCTGCTCACCAGTTTGTCCCGCGCCAGCGACAGTTTGCCCAGATGCTGCGATGCGGCGAGCAGTGGTGCGAGGTAGGCGGCGTTGCCATTGGCGTAGGTGTTGAGCTGGTCGAGGCTGGCGCTGAGTTCGCGTTCGGCCTGCAACAGCAAGGCTTGCGGATCGCCCGCGAGTTTGCCGGCGGCGAGCAGGTCGGTTTTGCTGAATTCATCAAGGCTCGACAGGCTTGGCTGCACGGTGTCGGCCAGCGTCGGGGGCAGCTCACCCAGTTGCTTGTGCACGCTGTCTATGGCCTGGGCGGCGCTGCTCAGGCGCAGCGCGTCACCGCTGGCCAGATAATCCTCAACGTTGCGCGCGACTTCGTTCTGAAATTGTTGCGACAGCCCGAGGTAACGCTCCATCAAAAGATAGGGGCGTTCGAGGGCTTTTTGCGACCACCACAGCGTGGCGCCAAGGGCCACGCAGACGGCGACCAGCAGCAAAGTGTTGAGATTGGTGAGCAACTTCAGGCGCATGACGGCTACCAACGGCAGAAATGGTAAGCGCCTGAATTTATTGCGGTTCTATTACAGGGTTATGACCGAATCAGTGGATTCCGATGAAAAAGTGGCACTTTGCTTTGACTGGCGCGCGGTCTGCACCCGATTGCGTCCGGCACCTTTGGCACGGTACAGCGCTTCGTCGGCCTGGCTGGCCATCATCAGGCTGTCGGAGTCATCGCACATTTCCACCACGCCGGCGCTGAAGGTGCACCACAGATCCTGCGGCTGCGCCGGATAATGAATCTCGGCGAAGCGCTGGCGAATCTCGTCGAGGACTTTATGCGCCGCGTCGATATCGGTGTCGGGCATGACGATGGCGAACTCTTCGCCGCCGTATCGGCCAATGAAATCGGTCTTGCGCAAACGCTGCTTGAGAAAGAGCGCCAGGCTCTTGATCACCCGGTCGCCCATCGGGTGGCCGTGGCTGTCGTTGACCCGTTTGAAGTGATCGATGTCGAGCATGGCAAAGCTCAGCGGCTTGTTTTCGCGCCGGGCGCGGAACGAGCAGTCTTCGAGCAGCTGCAGAATGTGCGTGTGGTTGTACAGGCCGGTAAGGCTGTCGCGGACCATTCGCGCCTTCAGATTGCGCGCCCGTGCGGCGCGGTTGCGCACGGTGGTGATCAGATGACGTGGCTTGATCGGCTTGGTCAGGAAGTCATCGCCGCCTTCACTCATGGCGTCGAGCTGCTTGTCCAGGTCGTCTTCGGCCGACAGGTAAATGATCGGTACGCTGACGTAGCGGTCGTTGTGGCGAATGACCTTGGCCAGTTCGGTGCCGGTGCAGGCCGGCATATACATATCGAGGATGATCAGGTCCGGCTGGAAGTCCGCCAGTTCGGCCATCGCCTGGATCGGCTCGATCAAGGTGCGGGTGACAATGCCGGCGCTGTTGAGCAGGCGCTCGGTGTGCAAGGCCTGGGCGCGTGAGTCGTCGATGATCAGCACTTTATAAGGCTCGTACTGGGCGACACAGGTCAGCACTTCGATTTTTTCCAGCAGACTCGAAGCTTCGAGGGTGCCGGTGAGAAATTCCTGGCCGCCGGCGCGCACGGCGGCGAGACGGGTCGGGGTATCGGTTTCGTGCAGGCTGAAAAACAGCAATGGCAGCGGTTCTTCGAGCCCGACCTGAGCTTCGGCGGCGAGCTTCAGGCCGATACCGGGGCCACTGAAATCCACGTCGATGACAATCGCCGCTGGCAAACGCTCGACCATCGAGGAGCGAAACGCCGCCACGCTGTCCAGTGCCTGCGCGCTCAAACCGAAAAATTCCAGCTGCTTGGCCAGCCGTTCGGCGCGGTCGTGATCCTGCAACATCACATAGATCGGCTTGCGCAACGGTGGCAGGAAGGTCTGGTCGAACTGATCGCCGTGACGCAGACCGGTGCGCGACAGGCGTTGCATCAAGCGATTGAGGTCAGTGATCAGGCCGCTGCTGAGACGGCCACGGTTGGCGTCCACTGCTTGCAGAGACTGGCTGATGTGGTGCGCCAGCTGGGTGTGTTCCGGCTGTTCGAAGCGCTCGGCAAAACGCAGCAGGCGCAGATTTGCCTCGCTCAGTTCGGCGAGATCGACAGTGGACCACTCACTGCGTTGCAGGCGCTGCCATATCTCAAGAATCTGACGTGCCTGATGAATTACCGTAATTCATC
>NZ_JBITTW010000029.1:0-68163 GCF_044542195.1 Pseudomonas sp. NPDC079367 | reverse complement strand
CAAAGTGGTGCTTGAGACGCTCACGGCTGGGGTCTTCTGGCTCGGTCATATCCTGACTACTAGTGAGGGTGCATGCTGAGATCGACTGGTGGCTCTATGCTAGCACCTCTTTTCCCTTAGACGAGTGTCGTACGTCAATAATCTGCTGGACGACACGATTCAGTTTCTGACCGGGTGGTTTTGTCTGGCATTGGCGGGTCGGTGTAGCGCCCATAATCCGGGCGATTGCCTTGCAGAGCAGGTCCGGATCCTTCGGCGGTTGTCGAAGGCTGACCGAAACGCGCTCAGCTGGGTTTCACTGCGCTGCCCGTGCCACTGATATCAGGGAATCCCCTAGCGTGTCGCGAAGCGGCATTGGCCCGCACGATTTGCGGCTTATCGTTAGCGGCGGGTGCTAGGCGTTGGCACGTTGTTGTATGGTTGTGGTCGAACCGATGAACCCAAGTGATTGAAAGGATATCGCCATGCTGGACTGGAAAAACCGCGCGGGCAGCGCGCCTGAACGTGCCGCCGAGCCCAAGTCGGCCACCCGCAGCTATGTCGGCGGGCTGCTGTTCAGCCGGGCGCTGGCCACAGTGATCGGTCTGTATCTACTGGTCACCATTGCGCTGGGCTGGTACTGGAGCCAGGAACCGGAACTGTTTCCAGTGGCACAAAACGCTCAGGTCGCTGCCGAAAAAGAAGGCAAGCAAATGGTGGTCGGCTACACCACGGTTGAAACCCTGAAGACCGTTGCCGGAACCTTGCTCAACAAGCCGGGCGGTTATATTTCCAACGATCGTTTCCCGCCGGGCCTGTGGATGGACAACACGCCGAGCTGGGAATACGGCGTGCTGGTGCAGGTGCGCGATCTGACCCGTGCCCTGCGCAAGGATTTTGCCCGTTCGCAATCGCAATCGGCCGAAGACGCCGATCTGGCCAAAGCCGAACCGCGCTTCAACTTCGACAACAAGAGCTGGGTGCTGCCGTCCAGCGAGTCGGAATATCAGGAAGGGATCAACTCTCTGAGCCGCTATCAGTCGCGCTTGTCTGATCCGAACCAGAAAAACGCGCTGTTCTATGCCCGCGCCGACAACCTCAACAACTGGCTGGGTGATGTCGGTACCCGTCTCGGTTCCCTGTCGCAACGCCTGTCGGCCAGTGTCGGTCGGGTCAAACTCAACACTGCGCTGAAGACCGAAGTTCCGGCAGTCGGCGAAGTGCCGCAGGTTGACGAAGAAGTCGTGGAAACCCCGTGGATGCAAATCGACAACGTGTTCTACGAAGCGCGCGGTCAGGCCTGGGCGCTGTCGCATCTGCTGCGCGCCATCGAAGTCGACTTCGCCGATGTGCTGGCGAAGAAGAACGCCACCGTCAGCGTGCGCCAGATCATCCGTGAGCTGGAGGCTTCGCAAGAGCCGGTGTGGAGCCCGATGATTCTCAACGGCAGCGGTTTCGGCGTGTTGGCCAACCACTCGCTGGTCATGGCCAACTATATTTCCCGGGCCAACGCTGCGGTGATCGATTTGCGTCAACTGCTCAATCAGGGCTGATACGTGAGCCAGACTACAAGAGAGGCGGCCCATCGCGCCGCCTCGGACGCTGAACAGATCGCCTGGGTCGACGAGCAGGACAACCTGCTCGGTGCTCTGGTGCGTTCCGATTTGCGTGAGCGCGGGCTGATCGGCCGTGGCACCTACATCATGCTGTTCAATTCCGCCGGTGAGCTGTGCGTGCACCGACGCACGTTGAGCAAGGCGATTTATCCCGGCTACTGGGATGTCGCCGCAGGCGGCATGGTCCAGGCTGAGGAAAGCTACGCCGAGTCGGCGGCGCGTGAGCTTGCGGAAGAGCTGGGCGTCAGCGGCGTTGAACTCACCGCTCACGATCATTTCTACTTCGAGGATACCGGCAACCGTCTGTGGTGTTCGGCCTTTTCCGCCGTGTGGGACGGGCCGCTGAAACTGCAGCCGGAAGAAGTCCTCGAAGCGCGATTCATTCCCGTCGCACAGGTCATGCGGGAAATCAGCGAAAAGCCTTATTGCCCGGACTCTCTGGCTGCGTTGCAACGCTATCTCAAGGCACAACAAACCGACGTCGCCAAGAACACATGAATTGGCGCCGATTGGCACTTAGCAATCGCGATTTTTGTCGTTACACTGCGCGACCTTTTCAAGCTGCACCGGATAGCTTGAGGTTGGCCTGCAGATTTTGTAGGAGCTGACGAGTGCAACGAGGCTGCGATCTTTTGATCTTGTTTTTTAAAAGATCAGGATCAAGAGATCGCAGCCTCGTTGCACTCGTCAGCTCCTACGGATTCAGTCCAGCGTTCAAAGTTTTCCGATGCAGTAGCGCTGCCCCTGCCTGAGTGGGGCTTCGCGGTCGCTGACCTTGCCCAAGGTTGCGATCAGTCTTTGTCCTCCCGAGAGGATTGCCGGTGGCCAAGAAAGCCGCATCCTTCGCCGCCCTGGGCGGCCTGGTATTTTCCACCGACGCAGGTCGTCATTGCCCGGAATGCAGCAAGCCGGTGGACGCCTGTATCTGCAAACAAACCGTGATCCCGGCCGGTGACGGCATAGCCCGCGTGCGTCGCGAAAGCAAGGGCCGTGGCGGCAAGACGGTGACCACCATCACCGGCGTGCCCCTGGCCGAAGACGCGCTCAAGGAGCTGGCCACGACGTTGAAGAAACGTTGTGGCACCGGCGGGGCGCTGAAGGACGGCATCATCGAAATCCAGGGCGATCACGTCGAGCTACTCTTGGCAGAGCTGATCAAGCACGGTTTCAAAGCGAAGAAGTCCGGCGGCTAGCAGCCTCTGTGAAACCCTCCGGCGGCTTGATCCGGCTTCGAGTGTTCTCGGATCCGGCGTCGTCGCCATGGTTTTCACAGAGCCTGTTCATGACCGGTTTCTAAACTCCACGCAGTCAGTGCGGTCTACCGCCGCACTGACGAACCGTCATTTTCATTCTTTAGACTGCGCCGGCCTGAACGTCAGGCGACGCACTCTGACTTCTTTATAGGGGACTTCGATGTCCGTACGACGCACACGTAAAGACGATGGCAGCCAATGGACAGTTGCGGACAGCCGCAGCGTTTACGGGATTCGCCATTGGGGGGCCGGGTATTTCGCGATCAATGAAGCCGGTCGCGTCGAAGTACGTCCGAACGGCCCGAGCAGCTCGCCTATCGATCTGTTCGAACAAGTCGACCAATTGCGCAAGAGCGGTTTGTCCTTGCCGTTGCTGGTGCGGTTCCCCGACATCCTGCAAGACCGTGTCCGTCAGTTGACCGGCGCTTTCGATTCCAACATCGAACGCCTGGAATACCAGAGCAAGTACACCGCGCTGTACCCGATCAAGGTCAACCAGCAGGAAGCGGTGATCGAGAACATCATCGCCACCCAGAACGTCTCCATCGGTCTGGAAGCCGGCTCCAAGCCTGAGCTGCTCGCGGTGCTGGCGCTGGCGCCGAAGGGCGGCACCATCGTCTGCAACGGTTACAAGGATCGCGAGTTCATCCGCCTCGCGCTGATGGGCCAGAAGCTCGGCCACAACGTGTTCATCGTCATCGAGAAAGAATCCGAAGTCGGCCTGGTGATCGAAGAAGCCGCCTCACTGAAGGTCAAGCCGCAGGTGGGTCTGCGCGTACGCCTGTCGTCGCTGGCCTCGTCGAAATGGGCGGACACCGGTGGCGAGAAGTCCAAGTTTGGCCTGTCGGCGGCGCAACTGCTGTCGGTGGTCGAGCGCTTCCGTGGCGCCGGGCTGGACCAAGGTATTCGCCTGCTGCACTTCCACATGGGTTCGCAGATCGCCAACCTCGCTGATTACCAGCACGGCTTCAAGGAAGCGATCCGTTACTACGGCGAATTGCGCAACCTCGGTCTGCCGGTCGATCACATCGACGTCGGCGGTGGCCTCGGTGTCGACTACGACGGCACCCACTCGCGCAACGCCAGTTCGATCAACTACGACATGGACGATTACGCCGGCGTTGTGGTCGGCATGCTCAAGGAATTCTGCGACGCGCAGAGCCTGCCGCATCCGCACATCTTTTCCGAAAGCGGCCGTTCGCTGACCGCGCACCACGCCATGCTGGTGGTGCAGGTCACCGACGTCGAGAAACACAACGACGAGATCCCGCTGATCGAGAACAAGGAAAGCCTGCCGGAAACCGTGCAGTGGCTGGTGGACTTGCTCGGCCCGACCGACATTGAAATGGTCACCGAAACCTACTGGCGCGCCACGCACTACATGAGCGACGTGGCCGCCCAGTACGCCGATGGCAAGCTGACCCTGGCGGAAAAAGCCCTGGCCGAGCAGTGCTACTTTGCCGTGTGCCGTCGCCTGCACAACTCTTTGAAAGCGCGTCAGCGTTCGCACCGCCAGGTGCTCGACGAACTCAACGACAAGCTGGCCGACAAGTACATTTGCAACTTCTCGGTATTCCAGAGCCTGCCGGACACCTGGGCGATCGATCAGGTATTGCCGATCATCCCGCTGCACCGTCTCGATGAAGAACCGCTGCGCCGCGCGGTGCTGCAGGATCTGACCTGCGATTCCGACGGCAAGATCAATCAGTACGTCGACGAGCAGAGCATCGAAACCAGTCTGCCGGTGCACGCTTTGAACGAAGGCGAAGATTACTTGCTGGGCGTGTTCCTGGTTGGCGCCTATCAGGAAATCCTCGGCGACATGCACAACCTGTTCGGTGACACCGATTCGGTGAACATCTATCAGAACGCCGATGGCAGCGTGTACCACGCCGGTATCGAGACCCACGACACCATCGAAGACATGCTGCGTTATGTGCATCTTTCGCCCGAAGAACTGATGACTCACTACCGCGACAAGTGCGCCAGTGCGCGCATCAGCGCCAGTGAGCGCACGCAGTTCCTCGATGCCTTGCGTCTGGGCCTGACCCGTTCCTCCTATCTGTCTTCCTGAGGCCCGATAGCGTTCCGGCCGGGTTGTCCGATTTTTTTCCGCAAGCTGTGGAAAATTCGGACAACCCGGTGGGATGTGTCCTGATTTTTTCCCGAAAACCTGTGCTATCACAGTCAGCAAACTCATCTGGTCTGCTTTTCGCGTAGGTCATTTCCTAAGTTGTACTTCGCCTCTCTACTCGGCCATGCCTCTCGGCGAGAATCCCCGGCCGCCCCTCCTGTAGAGATCCGCCCATGTTCGATCCAGTCAACGAGCCGTCGTTTCGTCTCGATGTAGCGGGCCTGTCCGACCCCTTCGAAGTCCTCGCCTTTACCGGTAGGGAAGCGCTCAGCGAACCCTTTGCCTTCGAGATCGATGTGTTGATCGACGATCCGCATCTGGATCTCGCCGGCCTGCTGCACCGTTCTGCGTTCCTGTGCTTCGGCCCGCCCGGCCAGGGTGTGCACGGGCAATTGCACAGCCTGGTCCAGCATGAGTACAGCCATGGCTTGCGCTTGAGTCGGGTGCGTCTCGGGCCCAGGCTCGACTGCCTCGATCTGCGTTTGAGCCAGCGCATTTTCAGCGGCCGTTCGGTGCCGCAGATCATCGACCAGGTTCTGCGTGAACATGGCATCGTCGGCCTGCAACGACGTTTCGCCCTGCACAGCGACTACCCGGCCCGTACCTTCTGCACCCAGTACCGCGAGTCCGATCTGCAATTGCTCCAGCGCCTTTGCGCACAGGCGCACATCCACTACCACTTCGAGCATCACTGTGACCGGCATTGTCTGGTGTTCGGCGATGATCCGACGCGGTTGCCGCAGGCAGACGTCGCGCTATATCAGGGCGAGCATGATGATCGTTACGTCACGCCAGCCGTACGTCAGTGGCAACTGCACGAAGACGCACTGGCCAACCAGCAAGGGCCGAATGCCGAAGGGCGCAGCGATCTGCCCGCCCTGCGCAGTGGTCAGTGGTTGCCGTTGGAGGACCATCCTTTCATCGAATGCAACCGCCCCTGGTTGCTGACCCGCATTGAGCACCGAGCCGATCAGTCTCTCGAGCCGCCCTATGGCAACCGGTTGTTCGCGGCCGCGCGGCTGCCGGCCTGTGCGCCCGCCGCGATGCCACTCAAGCAACGCATGCACAGCCTGCAGCGTGCCTGGGTGGTCTGCGTCGATGAAACGCAACCTGATTGCTCGCGGCCAGTAGCGGTGCAATTCGACTGGCTCTATCAGGGCGAGGGCGCAGCGCCAAGCCATTGCTGGCTGCCGCTCGCGCCAACTCTGAGCGATTTGCCAGCGGCGGTGCTGGCCGATGGTGTCGAGGTCGTGGTGAGTTTCCTTGAAGGCGATCCCGATCAGCCGGTGGTCAGCGGCGTTCTCCAGTGCGCAGTGTTGCCAGAGCGTACGGTTGAAGATGATGAGCTGTCAGCGCTGCCGGAGTTGCTGGTGAGTGATGGGCTGCAGCAACTGTTGCAGTCTGGCGAGCCGTTAGTGCTGCTGTGCCTGATGCCGGGAGGGGGCAGCTTCAACCACTGCGCCGAGTCCGTGTGCAGTTGCCGGCTGCTGACCGCGCTCGATCAGAGCAGCACAAAATGAGCGGCGCGGCGCTAGAGCCGATGGCGCAATGGCTGTTGCTCGATACACCGGACGCGTCACGCGCCTTGCTGACGTTGCGCCAAGGGTTTGCCGACGTGCAGCGTCACCGGTTGTTCGACGGCACCGAATTCCAGCCGGTCAGTGAGCACGGCCCGGTCCTCGTCGATTTGCGCGAGAGTCCGGCATTGACCGCCTTGTGTCTGCGCGACCCGGACACCTGGCGCGGCCTGTTGCTGAGTTGCGAAATAACCGCTCAGCAGTTGATTGGTCATTTGCAGCGCATGCTTACCGTCTCGTTCGGTTTGAATCATCGAGCCTTGCTCAGCTATTACAACCGCCAGACCGCCAGCTATTTCTTCGATGCCTGTGACGCCGCGCAGCTGAGTCGCTGGCTCGGACCGATTCGCCAGTTGCGCTGGTTTGGCGGCACCTGGGCCGACCGCGCCATTGGCAGTCAGGGCTGGCAGCAACTGCGCAACCCCGGGCTGCCCGTCGAGCCGCTGGGCCTCGAGGAAAGCCTGACCCGGCGCCAGCGCGAACGCCTGCAAACCTGTCTGCTGGAGCAACACATCTGGCGCTGGTGCCAATCCATGAGCGTTGATTACCAGACCATCGCCGTGCATGTGCAAAAAGGTCTGGCGCTGGGTTTCAGTGATCGCGCTGTGCTCGATGGCTGGCTGTGGCTGCGGCTGCTGCATCCGCGCGCGGTGCTGGTTTTGCCGCCGGCCGGTCTGACCCAGCAGGAGCGGCTCGACCATCTGCGTCGGCAGTGGGGCGCGGCGGGCTGAATGTGTTCGTCAGTGAGCCTTGCCGTTGAACCAGCCATCGTTGCGTTTCAGCCACAGGGCTTGCGCGCCAAGGGTCACGCTGCGCAAGACCATGAACAGCAGGAAAGATATCCACAGGCCGTGGTTGCCCAGATCCTGCAGCACCCAGGCGAACGGCAGCAACAACAGCACCGTCAGCAGCATGCCGTTGCGCATTTCCCGCGCGCGGGTGGCGCCGATGAACAGACCGTCGAGCAGATAACTCCACACCGCAATCAGTGGCAGCACGGCGAGGTAGGGCAGGTAGACGAACGCCGTATCGCGCACGCTCTGGATGTCGGTCTGCATCTCGATGAACAAATGCCCGGCCAGCAGAAACAGCACGGCGAAACCGAGGCTGGCAATCAGCGACCAGCCGCCGGCCACCACCAATGATCGACGCAACGCCAAGCGATCCCGCGCGCCGATGGCATGCCCGCACAGGGCTTCAACGGCGTGGGCCAGTCCATCGAGTGCATGAGCCGTCAGCAGGAGGCCGTTGAGCAATAGCGCATTGGCCGCCACAGTTGCGTCGCCGAGCCGCGCGCCTTGCACGGTGATCAGGAAGAACACCGATTGCAGGGCGAGGCTGCGGATGAAGATGTCGCGGTTGACCGCCAGCAACGGGCGCCAGCTCTGCCAGACTTTCAGCGCGGACCAAATGATCTGCCCCGGATAGGCGCGCAACGCCGTGCGCGTCAGCCACAGGCCGAGCAGAGCGCCGCTCCATTCGGCGATCACCGAAGCTCGCGCGGAGCCGACCACGCCCCAGTCCAGGCCAATCACAAACCACAGGTTAAGGACGATGTTGATCAGATTGGTGCTCAGCAGGATCGCCAGCGGCGCCCGCGCGTTCTGCGTGCCGAGGAACCACCCGACCAGCGCATACGTCGCCAGCGCTGCGGGCAGGCCGAACAGGCGCGCGTGGAAAAACTCCCGGGTCAGTTGATCCAGTTCCGCCGACGGCTGCATGAAATGCAGCGCAACGCCGCTGAGCGGCACACCCAGACAGCCGAGCACGACGGCCAGCCCCATCGCCAGCAGCAAGCCCTGCAAGAGAATCTGCCGCAATGCTGCACCATCACTGCGCCCGGCAGCCTGCGCGGCGAAGCCGGTGGTGCCCATGCGCAGAAAACCCATCGCCCAGGCCAGAAAGGTGTACAGACTGGCGCCAACCGCTACCGCGCCGAGTTGATGGGCATGCGGCAGGTGACCGATGACCGTGCTGTCGACCAGCGCCACCAGCGGCACGGAAATATTGGAAAGAATCATCGGCGCGGCAAGTGCCCAGACCTTGCGGTGAGTCGGGCGATCGCGCCAGTCGGTAATCAGAGAGGACATGCAGGCTCCTTGGGGGAGCGGGGATTGTAGCGAGTCATGCCATTCAATGTGGGAGCGAGCCTGCTCGCGAAGACTGACCGGCCGTGAAAATTTCGGCTGTGCCGGCCATTCGCGAGCAGGGTGGCGGGGGCGTTAATGGATGATCCAGCTCAACAACCACAACCCCAGCAGCAACCAGATGATCCCGGCAATGATCGACGCGTTCATGAACGCCCGGATCGCCGACCACAACAGCATCAGGCCTACGATCAACGCGATGATGCTGATGATCGAAGTGTCCATCCCCAACGTCTGCGCCAGGCCGTCGACAAAGTTGCCGCCAGCGTTGCTGAGCATATTGAACAGACCGCTGAGGCCGTCGACGATAAAGCGGATCACCGAACCGAGTGCCTGGCCGAGCCATTCGAAAAAGCTTTCTACACGCATGTGTGCATCCCTGATGAAAGAGCTGAGCCTTGGGCCACGCCGAGGGCGGCCGAGTTCCCTGCATGATAGAAGGTTTACTCAGTCCCTGTGGCAGCGAACTTGCTTGCACAATAGATCGTCTGCGCTGCTTGCCATCAGCGCGCATCCCCCCGAAGCTATGCGCCTTCAGGAGAGCCCGATGAACCTTGTTGAACTGACCGAACGCCTGCACGCCATTCGCGACCGCAATGACTGGCGGCAATTTCACAGCCCGAAAAACCTCGCCATGGCCGCCAGCGTGGAAATGGCCGAGCTGGTGGAGATCTTCCAATGGCTGACAGAAGACCAGTCGCGCCAGTTGCCGGCGGACAAACTGGCCCACGCCGGGCAGGAAGTCGGCGATATCGTCCTGTATCTGTTGCTGCTGTGCAGTGAGCTGGGCCTGGACATGAATGAAGTGGTGCGCGCCAAGCTCGCCGACAGCGAACGGCGGTTCAGCTGATGAGCGACCGTCATTTCAATCAGTTGGCTACGCGCTTCGCAGAAAAAATCTACGGTGGCGCCAAAGGCGCGATTCGCCTTGCGGTGTTGCAGGCTGACCTGAGCGAGGCCTTGCCGGATCGTCCGCTGCGCGTGCTGGATATCGGCGGAGGCCTTGGGCACATGTCGCTATGGCTGGCCGAGCGCGGCCATGACGTTACCTTCACCGAGCCGGCCGAGCCGATGCTCGAAGGTGCGCGCCAGCGTTTTGCCGACGCCGGGCAAACTGCGACGTTCATTCAAGCGCCGTGGCAGGAACTGCCCGGTCAGCTCACCGAGCCCTACGATCTGGTGATCTGCCACGCCGTGCTGGAATGGCTCGCCGAGCCGCACGCGATCCTGCCGGTGTTGCATCAGTTGACCAACCCCGGCGGCTGGCTGTCGCTGGCGTTCTACAACCGTGATGCGCTGATTTACCGCAATCTGCTCAAGGGCCATTTCAAGAAGATGCGCAAGAATGTCATGGCCGGCGAAAAGCAGAGCCTGACCCCGCAGCAGCCTCTCGACCCACGGGAATTGGCGACGCAACTCGCCGGTATGTGGCAGGTCGAAAGTCAGAGCGGCGTACGGGTATTTCACGATTACATGCCGGTGGAATTCCAGGCCCGCGCCGAACTGGCGGACTTGCTGGAAATGGAACTCGCGCACCGTCGTCACCCAGGCTTCGCCGGGCTTGGGCGCTATTTGCACTGGATCTGCCGGCCAATCTGAGCGGAGCGCGACATGAAAGCTCAATGCGGGTTAT
This sequence comes from Pseudomonas sp. NPDC079367, assembly GCF_044542195.1. Classification (NCBI taxonomy): domain Bacteria; kingdom Pseudomonadati; phylum Pseudomonadota; class Gammaproteobacteria; order Pseudomonadales; family Pseudomonadaceae; genus Pseudomonas; species Pseudomonas sp. NPDC079367. The sequence continues at coordinate 57,824 of NZ_JBITTW010000029.1, read as the reverse complement.
TGCTGATGTGTCTGGGGTTGGCCGCCTGCCAGGGCAGCAACCCCTACGTGGCGCAGTCACGGCCGTTGCCGCCGGCACCGCCGCAAGCCGCCACCACCTTCGACCGCAGCGCCTACCCGGCGCCGCCGCGGGATTACGGACGCTACCGCAATTGGGCCTGGCGCGACGGGCAGTTGCCGCCGGGCACGGCGTGGGCCGATTCGGCGCAGGTGGCCGAGGCGGTCAGCAACGCCCTTGACCAACGCGGCCTGCGGCCGATGCGTGACAACCGACCGGCCGACCTGCTGGTCAGCGCCGACCTGCGTCTGGAAACCCGTTTGCGCCAGGTTCGCGACGATTACGGCTACTACGGTGGATACGGCGGCTATGATCGTTATGGTCGCGGTTACGGCATGTACAACACCGTGCCGATCGTGCGCACCTATCAAGAACAGGTCGTGGTGGTGCGGGTCGATCTGTTCGATGCCGGCAACGGTCAGCCGGTGTGGAGCGCCAGCGCTGAGACCGGCACCCAGGGCAATCAGATCGAACGCGCCGATGCGATTCGCGAGGCTGTGGAAAAAGCCATGGCGGCGTATCCTCCCAGCTGACGTCGTGTCAGCAGGTTCATGCCTTCACCCGGAGTAAAATCATGTTCCGCCGTCTTGCTCTACTCGCTTTTACCGCGCTGCTCAGTGCCTGCGCTGCCAACGAGATCAATCACGACTTCGACGCCAGCCGTGACTTTGCCGCCTATTGCAGTTGGAGCTGGAAAGACCCGGCCCTGCAATATCGCCCCGATGACCCGCGCATCAAAAGTGACCTGACCGAACAGCGCATCCGCCAAGCGGTGTCCGATCAACTCGATCAGCGCGGTTTGCGCCCGGTCGCTGGTGGCGGCAAGGGTGATCTGAACGTGCAGACCTACCTGATCGTCGAGGATCGTCAGCAGCAAGTTACGACTAATTACGGCGGCGGTTGGGGCGGCCCTTGGAACGGCTACTGGGGCGCGCCGATGTACAACGAAACGCGCAACGTCACCTACAAGGTCGCGACGCTTCAAATCGACCTGCTTGATGGCAAGGACGGCAAGCTGGTCTGGCGCGGCAGCGATGAGCAAATCCTCAGCAACCGCCCGAATCCGGCCGACCGCAGCAATGCCATTCGCGAGACCGTCGCGCGGATCCTGGCCAACTATCCACCGCGTTGATCCTCTCCTGAAACCGACGCAGCCCCAGGTGGGAGTGGGCTTGCTCACGAAGGCGGCGGTACATTCAAGGTCTTGATTGCCTGACCTGACGCTTTCGCGAGCAAGCCCGCTCCCACAATGGAATGGCGTGACGCCAGCAGTCTCGACCGACCGCGTCTACACTCATGGTCACCCACGCAGGTCGCGCTAGGCCCTGCGCCGGCAAAGGAGTGCGTCATGTCGCCAGGATCGCAAGGCAACGGCCCGGCCCGGCAACGCGGGGCAATCGGCTTGATGGCGGCTGCCACCCTGAGTCTGGCGCTGGTGATGATGTTGCTGGTGGTCGACAGCGGTCGCTTGTACATGGAACAGCGCAAACTGCAGCGGGTGGTGGATACCGCCGCCCTCGAAGCGGTCAGTCGCGGCGGCAATTGCCTGCCCGGGCTGACCGCCGCCACTTACGCCGGGCAAAGTGCACTACGCAATGGCTACCTCGTCGACGCGAACAACAGCCTCGCCACCACCTGCGGCACGCTGGCCACTGCTGCCGGCGGTGTGCGCAGTTTTACCGTCGATACGACGCAATCAACCGCCGTCAAAGTCGCCGCCAGCCGCACGGTCACCAGCAGTTTCGCCCGGGGTGTGCAGGCGCTGTTCAGCGCGACACCGGTCAGCCTCAATACCACGCTCACTGCTTCGGCGGTGGCCGCCAAACCGCAGCCGACCATCGCCCAGCTGAATATTCGCAGCACCCTCGCCAGCATCGACACAGCGCAGTCGAATATTCTCAACCCGCTGTTTTCCGGGCTGCTCGGCGGCAACGTCAACCTCACGGCGGTGGGCTGGGACGGCTTGCTGCACACCGATATCAACCTGCTCAAATACCTCGATCAACTGGCCATCGACCTCAACGTCGGTGCCGGCAACTACACGCAATTGCTCAACACCCAAGCGACCGTGACGCAGTTGATTCAGGCCGCAGCGACGGTGGTGCAACTCAACGGCGCGACTGCGCAAGTGGTCACCGCGCTGGGCCAGTTGCAGGTCGCTGCGATCAACGCGGCGCCGGTCAGACTCGGCGAGATTCTGCAACTGCAAACCGGCACCACGGCGGCGGGGCTGGATGCCAATCTGCAATTGCTGCAACTGGTGCAGGGTGTGGTGCAACTGGCCAACAGCAAAAGCGCGGTGGCGGCGACCTTGCCGGTCAATGTGCTGGGGCTGGCCGGTGTCACGGTGCGGGTGAAGGTGATCGAGCCGCCACAGTTTTCGGCGATTGGCGACCCGGCGCGGGCCAAGGCCAACCCGTTGGGACCCGATCGGATTTTTGTGCGTACGGCGCAGGTTCGCACGCTGCTGTCGGTCAACTTGCCATTGCTTGGCGGGGTGAGCGGGCTGACGAATGCCGTCGCCGGTCTGGTCGGTACCTTGACGCCGACACTCAATGCATTGCTGAGCCTGAACCTGGTGGACACGCTCAATTCAGTGTTCTGCCTGTTGGGCGCCGGTTGCCAACAGCTCGATCCGAAGCTGCTGCCCTCACCGCAGATCGACATCGCGCTGGATGCCGGCGGGGCGAAAAGCTATGTCACCGATTACCGCTGCCCGACCGACGACAGCGGCAGCAAAAGCCTGACTGCCGCCACCACGACCTCTCTGGCAGATCTCAAACTCGGCAAGATCGATCCTGTCGCGGCGTTCTCTTCAGTCGCCGAACCAACGGTGGCGCCGCTGCCGCTGGTCGATCTCGGCATCATCACCTGCCACAGGATTCTCGGCATCGGCAGTTGCAATGCCGCCTCCCACGTGCAATACGGCGCGGGCGGCATCGCCATCAAACTCGACACCAGCGTCGCGCAGACCACGCAGAATCTGCTGTTCTCCAGCACCACACCCTTCGCCACCCCGGCCAATCTGAAACTGCCACCCAGCGTGCTACCGGCCGCGCCGACCAGCAACATCGTCGGCAGCCTGGCGAACACCCTGTCGGGCATCAACCTGATCGTCTACAAACCCGTGGGCAGCAACCCGCTGGGCGCTGTCGTCACCGGTGTGGCTTCGTTGATCAGCGACGTCAGCAACCGCTTGTTGCCAGTGGTCACCGGTTTGATCAGTCCCTTGCTCGACCCGTTGTTGAACAATCTGCTCAAAGGCCTGGGCATCAATCTGATGAACACCGAGGTGGGCGCCAACATGACCTGCGGGCAGACCGGCAAGGCTTATCTGGTGATCTGATCATCCGTGGCAATCGGCAATTCGATGCAGAACCGTGCGCCCTCCGTGGAGTTGCGCACGCTCAATTGCCCGCCCATGTTGGCGATGATGCCGTAGCTCACCGACAGGCCCAGACCGGTGCCGACGCCGATCGGTTTGGTGGTGAAAAACGGTTCGAAGATCCGCTCCAGCAAACGCGGATCGATGCCTCCGCCGTTGTCCTCGACCCACAGTCGCACGCTTTCATCGTCACGCTCGGCGTAGATTGAAATCCATGGCTTGAACCCCGAGTCGCTCTCGCGCTTGCCGAGCAGGGCGTCGCGGGCATTGACCATCAGGTTGATCAGCACCTGTTCCAGCTGATCGACGTAACCACGCACCTGCGCCTGCAAAGCGCTCTCGCGGATACGCAGATCGACACCTTTGCCGCGCATGCCTTCGGCCAGCAGCGACAGAGTGCCTTCGATGGCTTGAGCCGGGTTGAACAGCTGTTGTTCGATTTCCGAACGCCGACCGAACACGCGCATATGGTCGACCACCTTCGCTGCGCGTTGAACCTGAGCATCGATGCGCTTGAGTTTGTCGGTCAGGTAATCGACCTGCACGTCACCGTTGTCGAGGCGCTTGAGCACGTTGACGATGGCCATGCGCATAACGTTCAGCGGCTGATTGATCTCGTGGGCGAGGCCGGTGGCCATTTCACCGAGGGTGGCCATTTTGGCGCTTTGCGTAAGTTGCTGTTGCGAGCGGCGCACCTCGGTGTTGTCGCGGCCCACGGCTTGTACTTCGACCAGTTGGCCGCGCTCGTCGAATACGCCGCGATCCGACCAGACCCACCAGGCGTGTTCGCGTCCGGGCAATTGCAGGCTGATTTCGGCGGTGCTCACCGGATGTTTCGGGGTCAGCTGGTTCAGGCGCTGAACAAACGCGCCGCGTTGTTCCTCGGACATCCAGCCAGCCAGATCAATGCCGCGCAGTTGTTCCGGCGCGCATTCCAGATAGGTCGCCAAGGGTCGGTTGCCAAAAATCAGCGTCAGGTCCGGGCGATAGCGGCAAATCATCGCCGGCGAATCCTCGACCAGAATCCGGTAGCGCTCCTCGCTCTGCCGAACCTTTTCGGCGGCCAGCGTCGCGTCGGTGACATCAAGCCACAGGCCGACCGCCTCGATCGGCAGACCGAGATCGTTGCGCAGCAGTTTTGCTTCATCGAGCAACCAGTGATAGTCGCCACGGCTGTCGCGCAGACGATAACGCGCACGCACCGAGCCCTCGCGCAGCAACTGGCGGTTGCGCTGGAAATACAGTTCACGGTCGTCGCGATGGACGCGCTCGACCAGTGTTGCTGCATCGCAATCTTCCAGCGTCCAGCCGAGCAAGGGTTGCAGGCTGGCGCTGAAGAACGCTGGGATCAGCGCGCCTTCTTCATAACGCTGCACGTAGATCACCGCCGGCGAACTGGCGATCAGATTATCCAGCCGCGCGTGAGCGGCTGCAGCGCGCTGTTGTTGATTCTGGATATCGCTGATATCGAGCATGAATCCGATCAGACGCCGCTGTTCACCGGTGCCGCTGACCTGGCCCTGAATCCGGTACCACGTCGCTGCTGCGCCGACATCCGCGCGGTGCAGGCGCGCGCTCAGAGTCAGCGCTTCGCCCTGCCATTGCAGGGCGCGCAAGCGGCTGCGCAACTCGTCGCGGTCGGCAGGATGGAACAGCAACAGCCAGTCCTCCACCGCCAGCGTGCAAGTGCTGAGGCCGAGTGCCGAAGCCAGCGACGGCGCCACTACCATGTGCTCGTCGGCATTGATTTCCCACCAGCCGGCGCCGAGCAGGTTTTGCAGCGAGTCCAGGCGCTCCATCGATTGCCCATGGCGCTGCTCGCGCAAGCGGCTGAGCAGCGGCCCGGCCAGCGCGCCGACCAAGGTCAGCCAGTCGCGATCGGTCAGCCATGGTGCCACGCTGTCGACCGTATAAAACCCGCAAAGCAGCCACGCGACCACGCCCTGGTCATTGCTGTAGGGCACTGCGAAACCGTTGGCGTTGCCGAATGTGGCCTGTAATCGCGAGTGTTCATAACGGCCCTGCTGGCCCGCAAGACGTTGCGGCGCACTGCCGTTGAGGCTGTCCAGCGGCGTACCCAGCGGCTGGCCGTCCGCCCACAGTTGCGGAGCGTCGTGGCCACGAAACTGCTGGTGAATCTGCCAGCCCTGTGCCTGTTCATCCAGCAGCGCCACGGCGAGACAGGGGATATGCCAGCGCTGGGCGATGGCCTGCAACTGTTCGCCGAGCACTGTCGACAAGCGCGTCAGGCTGCACGTGCGCAGATGATCACTGATCTGCGCGGCAAGGGTCTGGCAGGCGTCGCGGTCGCGCGATTGCTGACGTTCGAGCAGCAGGTCGGCGATGTCGAGCAGTTGCAGTCGCCAGCCATCCTCCAGCGGCTGCACCCAGCCGCGCAGGTGCAGCGGCTGCTCATACAGGCCGGTGAAATCCAGATCAAGCAATTGCCCTTGCCAGTCTCGCGGCTGACCTTCCACGCTCAACAGGCTATGCGGCAGCAGATAGGCGCTGAGCGGCAGCGGCTGACCTTGGGGTTTGTGCTGGGCAAGCAAATGCCGCAGCGGGCCAGCGATCTGTAACACCTCGCCGTCGCCATTCAGATACAAATGCAGCCCGGTGGGCGGCGCGCCGAGTCGGTCCGGCAGCTCCAGAACAGCGCTGTGCGCACGCTTGAGCAAACGCCCGAAGAGCTTATCGCCGGCGGTCAAAATTGCAGGCTCGAGCGGGCAGTGAGGTGGGTGGGCAGATTGGGCACCGTGCCGATCCCGGGCAGCACCAGAAACGGCATGATCTGGTTGAGCTTGCTCACCGGGTAGTTGACGCTGACGGTCAGGGTGCCGCTACCCGCGTCGTACACCGAACTGGTGTCCGTTCCGACCACCAGATTGAGTGCCGAGGGCAGCCACCGCAATTGCTGGGTCAGCGCGGCATTCGCGGTATTGACCACTGCCGTCGAATAGTTCGGCGTGGTCGGGTCGACCGCAACACTGCGGCGCACCGCTTCGGCAGTGGCCTGGTTGAACGATTGCATCATCACGAAGGGCAGGCCGTAGCTGACCAGCCCGTAAAACACTGCGAAAAAGATGATGAACACCAAGGCGAACTCGATCGCCACCGCACCTTTTTGCGACCTGCGAAAGCCGTTTTTCATGCGTGCGTCTACCCTGACAGTCACTGCGTAGTATCAGCATAGAATCATTCAGCCAAAACGGACGGCTTTAGCGGATGCAGATTTCTCTGGTTCTGATCTGGTTGGCGATCTGCGCCGCGCAAGATGCCCGGCACCGGCGAATTTCCAATGCTTTGACGTTAGGCGTCGGCGCGCTTGCGTTGGTCTGGTTGTTGGCGACTGGCACGACTTGGCTGGGCGCCGACGCACAGCAGGGCGGGTGGGCCTGCCTGATCGCTTTGCTGCTGACATTGCCCGGTCACTTGCTGGGTCGCATGGGCGCTGGTGATGTGAAATTAATGACAGCCCTGGGCCTTGCGACGAACGGCGTATTTGTTCTCGGTGCGTTTATCGGCGCGGGCGTGGCCAGCGTGCTCTGGCTGCTGCTCGCGCCAAAACTCTGGCCTCATATGGGTCAAGGGCTTAGAGGGCATGTGCGCCATCTCACCCCGGATAAGTCAAAAAAGCTGCCATTTGCGCCGTTCGTGCTGATTGGAGTGGTGCTTTCGCTGCACTGGATCAGCTAGCTGCGGGCTGCCACTAGTCCTATGTACATAGCCGGAAAGTGGGTCTACTTTCAATTCAGGCGAATACGCCACCAAAGTGCAGGAATCGTCAGCGTTGGCCCGAGCAATGGAGTGGTTCGTGAACAAGCCTAATGCAGTAAAAATCCTCGTGGTCGATGATCAGCCGCTGATCGTCGAAGAACTGTGTGAGTTTCTTGAGAGCAGTGGCTACCGTTGCGTGCCGTGCGATTCGAGTCTTGAAGCGATTGAGCTGTTCAGAGCGGACCCGGACATCGGTCTGGTGCTGAGTGATTTGCACATGCCGGACATGGATGGCATCGAGTTGATCCAGGCGTTGCAGCGGCTGGCCGGCAAGCAGCGGGTGTTCGAGGCGATCATGCTCACCGGGCGCGCCGACAAGCAGGATGTGATCAAGGCGTTGCGTGCGGGGATTGCCGATTACTATCAGAAGCCGATCGATCTGGGTGAGTTGCTCGAAGGGGTGCAGCGTCAGGAATTGGCTTTGCAGGAGCGGCAGAAGAACTTGCACCTTGGGCACTTGAATCAGAAGTTGCAGTTCTTGTCCGAGTCCATTGATGACCTTTATCAGGATCTGGACAAGGTGCGGCGTTCGCCCGCGCCGCAGGTGAGTGATGGTGAGCCTGAGTCTGCCGAGATGCCGGCGGTGTTCAGTCAGTTGTCGCCGCGGCAGTTGGACGTGGCGCGGTTGGTGGGCAAGGGGCAGACCAATTATCAGATTGCCTGTGAGTTGGGGATTACCGAGAACACGGTGAAGCTGTATGTGTCGCAGGTGTTGCGGTTGACGCATATGCATAATCGGACGCAGTTGGCTTTGGCGCTTTCTCCTGGTAGTTCGGCGGGGCGGCAGCGCGTTACGGCTCATTAATCGGTGAATATCCGTTGCTGCGGTAACGGCTTCTTAGGGTTTCGCCCTTACGGCGAGTCCCTTTTGGCAAACGCCCCAAAAGGAACCAAAAGGTCTTCGCCCTGACGTTCGGCCCGCTCGCTGGGGCTCGGGGTTCCTTCGCTCCGGGATCGATCCTGGCGCAGCGGCTCCGGTTTGCTTCGCTGCACCTCCTTCCGCTGTGTACGACTGCGTCGTACGGTCGCTGCGCTCCCACGCCCGGATCAATCCCTCCACTCAGCCTGCCGACGGGCTCCCAGATCAAGATCAAAAGCTACTCGAGCTTGCGCTCATTGTTGAGTGGTGCGGCTTCGCCGCGGGCAGCTGCGCTGCTTTTGCTTTCTGTGGGAGCGAGCCTGCTCGCGAAGGCGGCCTGACAGCCGACCTGTTCTTAATTGGTACGTGATCCAACTGTAGGAGCTGCCGAAGGCTGCGATCTTTGCTTTTGCTTTTGCTGTTCTGTAGAGAGTGAGCCTGCTCGCGATGAGGCCAGTCGGTCCGCCGATAACTCGAAGTCGTTTAAATCTGTTTCAAAATAACCAGAACCTTCCCACAAGGTTTTCAGGTTGTCCGTCGGACGTCGGGTCACTAGTCTCTGGCTGTCGCTGACAACTCAGCGGCCAGGTGTGGAAACCTGACATTCAAGTAGTTGCTTTGCATCGCTACCGTAAACGTTGTCGGCGGGTTCGTTCGTCTGCAAACTGTGTCGCGGCGGCTGTGCGTGGGCAGACTTTGGTCTGGCCGGTTGCCTACTTATCGGTTTTCCACCCTGCGTACAGCTGCCACCTTTTGTCGTGTGGAAACGACAGAAGAGGGCGTCACAGCCAAGTAGGAGTTCTCATGGACAAACTGATCCCAGACCCACCCCCATCCCCCACCACCCCGCTCGAAGACGCCATGCGCGCCGACGATCTTGTGAAAAACCGCGAAGCGATAAAACGCGCGCTCGATTTCTATCTCTGCCCCGAACCCGCAAAACCGCATCCGCCCAGCACGCTGTTCATGGTGGCGCCCAATGTCGATACCGAAAGCCTGTTGGCGCATGCCTGTGAGTCGCTGGCGTCAGCGAGTGCCATGGCGAGTAATTTCGCTGGCGAGTTGAGCGGTTTTCAGCGCAGCACGGCGTTGGCCATTCAGCAGATCGTCATGCTGGCGGAATTGGCGGTAAATCGGGCGCTGGATCGGGTTGATCCGCAGCGCTGAAACCGCGTTATCGTTCTTCGCGAGCAGGCTCGCTGCCACAAAAAGCACGCGGTCGACTGTGGGAGCGAGCCTGCTCGCGAAGGGGCCTTCAAGGGCACCAACAAACTAATTCTTGCCCTCGATCTTCCCGCCCGCATCCGGATCATAAAAATCCGGAATCTCGTACCGGTATTTCTTCAGCCAGCGCTGCATCGCCAGTTCGCGTTCGGTGGCGGTGGCGCTTTGGGGTTTTGCTGAGGCGGCTTTGTTGCGGCTTTGCAGGACCAGCCAGCCTTCGGTTTCCTGTTGCTGGGCCGAGGCGGGGCCGGTGTCGATGGCGTGGGCGCTGAGGGGCAGTGTGAGCAGGGTCAGGTAGCACAGGCCTTGGCGAATGTTCATGGCTGTCTCCTTATTCGAGCGTCGGCGGTAGCGGGTCGATGAAGGCGGCGACGCGGTCGCCTGATGGGGTTTTGGCGCTGGCTGGCGCTTTGAGTTTCTCCGCGCGTTGCTGCGCTTCGGTGAATTGTTCCGGGGTCAGTTTCGAGCGGCTGACGATTTCGGCGGCCTGTGGCCAGTCGTTCTGGTAGAGCAGCAAAGTGACCATGTTCAGCGTCGCCAACTGATTGTTCTGGCTCAGTTCAATGGCGGTGAGGAATTCGAATTTCGCTTCGTTGAGGCGCAGCTGGTTGAGGTACACGACGCCGAGGTCGTTGCGGATTTTCTCGTCGGTGGGCGCCAGACGGGCGGCGCGTTGCAGGTGGGCCTGGGCCTGGCCGTTGTCGCCACGGGCGGCGTAGACCTGGCCCAGGCCATGTTCGGCCTGGGCGGTGAGGCAGCCGCCGAGCAGGCTGCGGTAGAGCGGCTCGGCTTCGCTGCGACCGAGCAGGCGATAGACCTTGGCTTTGCGCAGGCGCACTTCGCTGAGGTTGTCCGGCAGGCTTTGCAGGTTGGCCAGGCTGGCGTGGAGCTTGCCGTCGCTGGCCAGATCATCGGCGAGGTTCAGCGACAGTTCCTGTTCCGAGGTCAGCTTGCTGCAGCTGGACGGCGACAGCAGCGAGGTCCACGGTGCCTGGCCGTCGGTGGCGCAGCCGCTGAGCAGCAGCAGACTTGCCATGACTATCAGTACTTTCATCAAGCGCTCTCCTTGAGCCAAGGTCAGTTTGCGAACGCGCGGGCGATGGCGGTGAAGCCCGGGCCGGCCAAAACGATCAGCAGGGCAGGAAACAGAAACAGCATCATCACCACCGACATCTTCGCCGACATTTTCGAGATGTATTCCTGCAGCCGGGTCAGGCGACGGTCATCCAGCAGTTGCTTGAGCGCCAGCAACGATTTCATCGCGCCGCCGCCCTGGTGGATCAGTTGCTGGAGGATCACGCAGGTGTCGGTAAACTCGTCCACGGCGAGCATCACCGCCGTCTTGTTCAGCTCCTGCCCCAGTTCCAGACCCGAGTCGACGCGGTTGAGGATCAGGCGCAGTTCGCGCGTCAGTTCCGGCAGCAGTTTCTGCGCTTCGACGCTGAGCACGCGCAGCGCTTGTTCCACGGCCATGCCGGATTCGAAGAGGATGCGCAGCAGCGGAATGAACGTGGAGATTTCCACGGCGATGGTTTTCTGCCGACGGGCGGCGGCGTAGGCGAGCAGACGTTTGGGCAAGAGATAGCCGCCGCCCGCAGCGAACATCGGCGCCATCCAGCGATGGCTGGTCTGTGGGAAAAACACTTCCTGCAGAAAGATCGCCAACCCCAGGGCGAGCAGCGGCGTGCCGATCTGGCACGCGGCGAACAACGCGCGTTCGTTGGCACGGCGCCAGCCGAGGCGACCGAGCAAGGTCTGGGTTTCGCTGTCGATGCTCACCGAGCGCCGGCCAAAGCGACTGTTCCCCATTGCGCGCAGCCAATGGTCGAAACGGTTTTCCCGCACCCGTTGACCGTGCAGGCGCAGGTGCACCTGGCGCACGCGGCGGCGCTCGGTGAGCAGGTGATTGCCCAGCAATAACAGCGAACCGAGCAGAAACAGCAACGCCGCGAGCCAGACCATCTCAAACGCTCCGCAGCATGCGCCACAGCGCCAGACTGCCGAGCACCTGCAACGCGGCGGCGCTAAGCAACATGGTCTGGCCGCTTTCGTCATTCCACATGCCGAGCATGTAGCCGGGGTTGGTCAGCATGAAGTAGCTCATCAGAAGCAATGGCAGCAGACCGAGCACCCAAGCGGTCATGCGCGTTTCCCCGGTTAGCGCTCGCAGCTGTCGAGCGCCCTGGTCGCGCTCGCGGATCAGCTTGATCAGGTTCTCCAGCAGCTCACTGGCGTTGCCGCCGTAGCGGTGATTGACCTTCAGGCCGAGGGCGAACATGCGCAGTTCGTCCTGCTCGTAAAGTTCGGCAAAATCGCTGACCGCGTCCGGCAGGTTCACGCCCAGTTGCACGTTGCGCTGCACCCGGCCCATGGCGGTTTTCAATGGATCCTCGCTGGCCTCGATGCCCCCCATCACCGCATCGCTGAGCGTGCGCCCGGACTTGAGACTGCGCACGGTGTGGTCGAGCAGTTGCGGCAACTGCTCGATCATGCGGCGAATCCGCCGTTGGTAGCGAATGGCGATGTACAGCCGCAACGCCACGGGCGGGGCGATCAGCATGATCAGCAAACCGATCCAGCTGGCGAGCAGAAACCCCAGGCCCATGGCCGCTGCCCACAGGCTCAGCCACACGCCGAAACGCTCGCTCGGTCGGCCCAGTCCGGCACGCAGAAACATGCGTTCCAGCCCGACCCATTTCGTCTGTTCCACGGCCAGTTGCGGTTGCCCGGCGGCCAGTCGGTTGAGGACTTTTTCCGTCGCGGTCTTGTGCAGACCTTGCAGGAACAGATGGATCGACAGCCCCAGCAGTACCAGGCAGACAGCGATAAGAATGGTCGGTCGCAGCATCTGCGTGCTCCTCGCCGTCAGCCCAGGTGAGCGTCATGGCGCAGTTTGTCGCCGGCCGGGTTGATCGCCTCGCGCAGGAAGCCGAAACCCGTGCGGCGGTCGAGGCGGAACAGGGTGTTGGTGACGTAGACGTCCTCGCGAATCCCGACCACTTCCACCACTTCGCTGACGCAGCGCCGGCCATCGGGCATGCGCGTCAGTTGAATGATCACGTCGAGGGCGGCGCAGATCATCTGGCGCAAGGTGCGTTCGGCAATCGAGCGTCCGGTCAGGCCGACCAGCGTCTCCAGGCGCAGCAACGCATCCTGCGCATTGTTGGCGTGCACGGTGCTCATTGAACCGTCGTGGCCGGTGTTCATGGCGGTGAGCACGTCGACCACTTCGACGCCACGGATCTCGCCGAGAATGATCCGGTCAGGACGCATGCGCAGGGCGTTGCGAATCAGGTCGCTGGCCTTGACCTCGCCGTGGCCTTCGGCGTTGGGCGGACGGGTTTCCAGGCGCACCACGTGCGGATGGCCGAGTTGCAGTTCGGCGACGTCTTCGATGGTCACCAGCCGTTCGTGGGGGTTGATCAACTGGCTGAGGATGTTCAGCAGCGTGGTCTTGCCGGTGCCGGTGCCGCCGCTGATCAGGACGTTGCAGCGCTTGCCTACGGCGTTCTGCAGAAATTCGAAAATCGCCAGATCGATGGTCTGCATCGCCATCAGATCAGTGCTGTTGAGCATGTCCTTGCGGAACTTGCGGATCGACAGGCACGGCCCGTCGAGGGCTATCGGCGGGATGATTGCATTGACCCGGCTGCCATCTGGCAGGCGCGCATCGACCATCGGCGAGGACTCGTCGAGGCGGCGACCGAGCGGCGCGAGAATGCGCTGCATGACCCGCTCGACGTGATGCGCATCGATGAAACGCAGATCGCTCTGATGCAGTACGCCGTCGCGCTCGATGAACACCCGGTGCGGGCCGTTGACCAGAATCTCCGTCACCGATGGGTCGCGCAGCAGCACTTCCAGCGGGCCGAAACCGGTGAGCTCATCGACGATTTCTTCGCCCAGGCGCTCCATCTCGTAGCGTGAGATCGCCAGGTGCAGACGCGCGATGTATTCGGCGACCTTGTCGGTGACGAATTGCGCCAGTTGCTGGCGTGAACCTTCGAGCAGGTTTTTCCCCGACTCCTCGATGGCGTCGATGATGTAGCGGTGCAGGACCAGTTTCAGGCCTTCGTGATCGCTGTTGCCGATCGCTCCGCGTGGCGTCGCGCCAAAGAGTTTTTCTGCGCTCATGAGTGGCCTCGCAGACGATCGAACCAGGTGACTTTCGGTTTGCTCAGGCCTTCGGAACGCTTGGCCAGACGCTCGCCGAGGGCGCGCAGGCTCTGGGTGAGTTTTTCCCGGGGCGCCAGTTCGAACAGGCTGACGCCCTGGTTCTTTGCATTCAGGCGCACGTCGGGACTGAAGGCCAGCACGGCGATGACTTCCAGATTGAAGGTCTTGCCCAAGGTTTCCGAATCCGGCGCGACGTTGTTCAAATAACGATCAACCAACAGGCGCCCGTGCTCAAGCTTCATGCCTTTCTCGCGCCAGAGGTTAAGCACGGCGAGGTTGCGTCGACAGTTGAGTACGTTCTGGTCGGTGTACCACAGCAGCTTGTCGCAATGGCTGACGAAAGTGCGCAGCGCCTCACTGTCGGCCTGCCCGGTGAGGTTCACGACGATGTGCTGAAAGTGCTGACGCAAAGCGCTGAGCAACATGTACAGCTCGGCGGCGCTGGTGGTTTCCAGCGGCTCATCAGTGTCGGCGTAGGCGAGAATGCGCAGGCCGTGTTCGGCGCTGGTGAAGGCGCTGTCGATCAGCGTGGTGTCGAGGCGGCGCAGGTGACGCAGGGCATCGCCGAAGTGGAACGAGCTCTCCAGACCCAGCAGCGCCAGACTGTCGCCACGCGGTAGACCGAGATCGAGCAGCAGGGTCTGCTGGCCGCTTTTCTGCACCACCATGGCCATGTGATTGGCGATCAAGGCGCCGTCCGACGCACCTTGCACTCCATACAGCACAGTAAGACCACCGAGCTGCGTGTTCGGGGTGACCGCCGGCAGGCGTTTGCTCAGGCGCCGTACCAGTCCGGCGACTTCGCTGGACCGCGAGCCATAGGCGACAAAATCCCGCGCGCCGGCACGCATCGCATTGAGCACCAGTTGATTGTCCATGCCGTCGCCCAGGGCGACGATTGCCAGCATCGGCTTGGCTTCGAGCGCACCTTCGATCAGCGCACTTTGCGCCACGACGTGCTCGCGATCGAGGCCGACGAACACCAGATTGGCGAACGTCACGTCGACCAGTGCGAGCAGTTCATCGAGGCTGCCGGCCCCGGCGCTGACCACTTGGCCGAGCGGCGCAAGGGCGCTTTGCAGCCATTGCAGATCGGTGCTGTTGCGGGTGATGGCGAGGAAGGTCTGACTGAGATTCTGGTTCATTGCGACAACCCGCTGCGCTTGTCGAAGTTGCCGTTCTCGAGGAAGAACATGCGATAGAAATTCGGGTCGTAGTTGCGCAATTTCTCTCCCGGCAACGACGGCAGCCGCGCGTCTGCCGCCAGTGGCTGGACCAGATGCGGGGTGACGATCATCAGCAGCTCGCGCTCTTCGCGCTTGATCTGCGAACCCTTGAAAAAAGCTCCGAGCACGGGAATGTCGCCCAGTCCGGGAAACTTGTTCACCTGCGAACTGTTGGTGGTACTGATCAAACCGCTGATGACAAAGCTTTCGCCATCGCCCAGCGACACGCTGGTGTCGGTACGGCGGATGGTCAGCGCCGGGACGGTGGTGCCGGCGATGTTCACCGCATTGGTGAAGTCCAGTTCGCTGACCTCCGGGGCGACCTTCAGGGCAATGCGGTCGCGGCCGATGATGGTTGGCGTCAGCGTCAGGCGGATGCCGAATTCCTTGTACTCGATCGACACGCTGTCGCTGCCGGAACTGGGCACCGGAATCGGGATTTCACCACCGGCCAGGAAGCTCGCACTCTGCCCGTTCAACGCCACCAGGCTCGGCCGGGCCAGGGTGTAAGCAAAGCCGCTGGTTTCCAGCGCATTGATGATCGCCATGGTCTTGCCGCCGACCCAGGAGAAGTTGAACAGCGAGTTATCCACCGGCAAGCGCGGCTGCGGCACGCCGTCAATCGGCGGCAGTGTGCCGGGCGAACCGAACAGAAAGTTGCCGCGCGTGCCGATCAGCGACGCGGTGGCTTCCTTGAGTTTGGTGCGGCTGACTTCGACGAAACGAATGTCGGTCTGCACCTGCGAAGGCAGGGTCGGATCGTCCGACGGCACGCTGCTGGTCAGCGCCGTGGTCGCCGCACCCTGGACGAAGACTATGGCTTGCTGAGGCTGCGCCGAGCAGGCCGTCCAGACCATCAGGCTGGTCGCGCCGGGGCCGACGCCCGTGAGCAGAAAGGACGTACTGCCGTTGGCATGCACGTCGGCAATTTTCGGATCGCCGACCGCCAGCCGCGTTATCGCCACCGGGGATTGCATGTCCTGCTGGAAGCCTTCACCGATCTCGATCACCGAGGGCAGGCGCGCCAGTGCCGCGCAGTTGCCCACCGCCGCGACAGCGGTGTCCATCGACAATCCCAACAACAGCAATGCCCGGAGCGCCGGTTTCAAGGTCGGTCTGAGTCGACTCTGCATGCACGTGAATCCTTGCGCAGTCATGGGGTTTGTTGGCTGATCTGATTGCCGCGAATGATTTCCACCGCAGGCCTCGGCGCCGCGCCGGCACTCGCGGTGGCAGGTGCTCGCTGGGCACTGCCCAGGGCGAGTTGGGTGAACTGGAAGAGCTGGCTGTTGGCGCGATCCAGGTGCACGGGCGATTGCGTTTCGCCGGCCCAATATTTGGCCAGCCGTTGTTCTTCGCTGCTGCGCACCGCGAGGCGTAACGTGCCGACCTGGGTTGCCAGCATCAGACGACTGAGCAGTTGTTCCGGCACCGCCAGCACCACGGTGCGCGCGGCGATGCGGCGTTGATCCTGTTTGATTTTTTCTTCGGCACTGAGGCTGGGCGAAGCCGGTTGGCCGTCATTGGTCAGGCCGTACTGATCGCCAATGCCGAGCACGCGCAGAGCCGGAATGGCGATCTGCGCCGACTGCTGCAGGTTGCTTGCATCCTCGCGCAGGTACAGCAGCACATCGACGTAATCGCCCGGCAGCAATTGCCCGGCAGCACCGATCACTTCATCGACGGCCACGGTCAGCGCGCGTTCATCGCGGCGGATCATTCGCGCCAGCGCACCGCCGGCCTGGAAGCTTTCGTCATTGAGCCACGTGCCGGCGCTGAGGTGGCGCCATGGCGTGCGGCCCACTGCCTGTTCGACAGTGGCCAGGCTGCCGGCCGGTGCGCTGCGCAGTTTTTCCACGGTCACGTCGGCGGCGGTCAACGGCGTGAACGGCGGCACGTCATGCAGCAGCACCACCACCGGTTGGCGGGTCTGGTCTTCGGCAATCGCGACAGTCTGTTCAACGCTGACCGCTGATGCCACGGGCACGTCGACGACCGGGGCCGGCTGACGGCTGAGCACGAGTCCCCAGTAACCGACGAAAACTGCCCCCAGCAACAGCAACGCGGCAAGGCCCATGGTGACGCGACTGTTCATGACGGCTCTCCCTTTCCTGCTGCACAACCGACTGCATTTGCTTGCGAAAGGCGGACTGCTTCGGCAGTTATGAACATGCAACTATTTCGCTATTTCCAAGCTAGCTGATCCAAGCAAAAGCGCCATTAATGACAGGCAAATAACCCACCAAAGTCTGGGTCCTGCCCAATTGACTGCTGCAAAGGGCCGAGACACGCAGGGATTAATGCTTTGTGATTAATGCGTTCTTACAGTTGTTGCGCGGGGGTTTGTTGACAATGCTCAAGTGGCACGGTGGAACCTTGCCGCGGTGGTGATGTCGGCGCCAGAGGCGCGAAGGAGTGGAGCTATGTTGGGTCTGAATCTGGATTATGTGATCGCCAGGGCTCGCGCGTTTGCCCGCAGCGAAGAGGGGGCTTCGGCGATCGAGTATGCGATTGTGGTGGCGATGGTGGCGGTGGTGGTTGTGGCATTCATAACGCCGATCGGGGAACGGATCCTGGCGATATTCGACAGCATTCTGAATGCACTTCCGGCTGCGACTCCTTAGGGCGTTGCGGACGTGTGAACACTGCACCTGGCTGATATCGCACTACACTGGATTAATTCTTCAGCATTCAGGTATTGCCCATGAACGCGTCTTCGTCGTCCCGCCAACAACTGCTTCTGGTTGATGATGAAGAAGACGCGTTGCTGGAGTTGGCAGAGTTGCTGGAGGGGGAGGGGTTTGCCTGTCATACCGCGACGTCGGTGAAGCTGGCATTGCATCATCTGACCCGGCATCCGGATATTGCTTTGGTGATTACTGATCTGCGCATGCCGGAGGAGTCGGGCATGTCGTTGATCAGGCGGTTGCGTGAGCATACGTCGCGGGAGCATTTGCCGGTGATTGTGATGTCGGGGCATGCGGATATGGAGGATGTCAGCGATATGTTGCGGTTGCAGGTGCTGGATCTGTTTCGCAAGCCGATATATCACGTGAGGTTGTTGGAGACTCTCGATAATCTGTTTCCCAAGCCTCGGGTCGAGGTCGTGTGACTCGGCGGCCTTTGGGCCGACCGTGTTCTTGGGGGTGGGTGAATATCCGTTCCTGCGGGTGTTGCGGCTGGCGGTTTCGCCCTTACGGCGACTTACTTTTTTTACAAACGCCCGGAATGCCGGCCCAGTAAAAAAGTAAGCAAAAAAACGCTTGCTCCTACGTTCGGCCCTCGCAGGCTCGGGTTCCTTCGCTGCGGGATCGATCCGGGCGCAGCGGCTACGGTTTGCTTCGCTGCACCTCCTTGCGCTGTGTCTGGCTGCGCCAGACGGTCGCTGCGCTCCCCCGCCCGGATCAATCCCTCCACTCAGCCTTCCGACGTCGCCGGTGGATCAAGATCAAAAGCTTTACTCGAGCTAACGCTCATCGTGTAGGAGCTGCCGAAGGCTGCGATCTTTAGCTTTTACTTTTCTGTGGGAGCGGGCTTGCTCGCGAAGGCGGCCTGCCCGCCACTACATCTCTCTATGACTCACCACCTGCAACTGCTTTTCCCTCCCGTCACTCAGGCACCAGCCTGTCCAGTACGCGGTTGACCGCCAGTTCGCCCAGCATGATCACTTGCTGTATCCCCAACAGGGAGCTGCGCTGCGGTCCATCGATAAATCCGGCGAGGTCGCTGGCCATGATGCTCGCCGAGGCCAGTGATTCGCAGGCATGTACCAACAGGGTTTCGTTATCCGCAGCCGGGTCGACGAGGAACAGGGTGCTGGGTTTGCGCGGTGCGGCGGGGTCTTTGATGAGGCGGGGGTTGAGGTAGTAATCGATGGCGCGGTCGGCGGCTTCCTTGAGCTTTTGCGCTTCGAGGAGCGGATCGGCAACGGGTGGATCGGGCGTTATCTTTTTCACGGGCTCAGTCTCCTGATGGAGTAGGGCCGCAACCCGTTCGCGACTAAACGAAAGGGAGGCAGCTGCACGCAGGTTAGTCGACCGATGAGCCACGAAATCGGCGCGCCCGGAGGCGCCCTGCGCACAGCCACCATCAAGTGCAGGTATGCAATACCTGGCTGACAGGGACCTGTGCGGCGTGGACAAGCGGGCGACTAAACCCGACCACTGATGAGCAGTGGCAGGCAAACGATAGAACCCGCGCCCCAGGCGCACAAGCCGGCGGATTCTGGCGTAGCCGTAGGCAATGGCGCAAGGATTTGTGGGCTGTTGCTAGGTAACGGGGCGTGTGTTTAAACGGCTAGTTTAAGCGGTGCGATAGATCGATCGAATAGCCGAACCATTTCGCGTAGACGGTGTGTCAGTTGAAAGACTCCCGACTGACACGCCGCCGCTTCTCACAACTGATAACTGAAACTGATGCTGTACCGCGGCTTGCGATTGAACGTGTCCAGCGCTTCATCGGACATGGCCTTCGCCACTTCCAGGGCCACGTTGTAATACCTGGCATCACCAAAGCGCAGCCCGAGGGCTGTCGATGACAGGTTGTTGGCCTGCACCGGCAGTTGGTTGAACCAGCTGCGCGAGCGGTCGACGACGACGTAGGGTTGCAGGATGCGCACCCAGTTGCCGTCGCGGTTGAAGCTGTAGTTGACCTCGTAAGCGACGCCCCAACCCTTGTCGCCCGAGGCCTGGTCGTCGGGGTAGCCACGGCCGAAGTTCTGCCCGCCGAACACGGCGCGTTCGCTGTCGGGCAAGGTGTCGTCGCTCCAGTACAGCGCCGCCGAGAGCACGCCTTGCCAGTTGTCGAGAAACTTGTCGCTCTGCACGCCGGACAATCTGACGCGGAAGAAATCCAGGTCGATGTCGTCGTAGTTGGTGTGCGCGCCGAGGCTGTCGAAGCCCTGGTAAACGCCGGCGCTGAGGATGCGCAGTTGGCGGGCGTCGGCTTTGCGCCAGTCGCCTTCGAAGGCGAGGGCGCGGACGTCGGTGCGCAGTTCGGTGCTGAAGGGAAAGTTGATGCCGTCATAGCGCGTCTTGTCGTCGACCGCATACAGGCGCGAGCCGGCGGTCAGCAGTTCGTTGGCGGAGGCGATCAGGGGCGTGCTGAAGCCGATCGAATAGCGATCGTTCTCGCGATGGGTACTCAGGCGTCCGCCACCGCCCACCAGCACTTCGGTGTTCGGGTCGGCGCGGTAACGCGAGGCCGAAACGTTGAGTTGCGTGCCCTCGGTGTCGAGGAACTGACTGTAGTCGAGACGGTAGTAATGTTCTTTGTCGTCGCCCGGCGGGAACAGGCCGCTGAGGCTCAACTGTTCGCCCATCGAGGTTTGCGAATTGCTGCTGACACCGAGCAACGCCTGCGGGCCGTTGCGGTTGTCTTCGGTGGTGCTCAGGGTACTGGTGAACGGTTTGCGACTGGCCTGGGCAACCAGAGTGGTCGCGCCATCGGTGGTGCCCGGCGGTGGCACTTGCGCTTGAATGGTTACCCCGGGAATGCGGCTCATCAGCGTGGTGTAGCGCTCGAAGGTCTTGCGCGTCAGCGGGCGTTCGGCCTGGATTTTCGCGGCGAGTTTGTCGAGCTGGCCTTTGACCTGGCCAATGTCGCCCTGCATCTGGATATCGCGCACGTAGCCCTCGACCAGCACCACGCGGGCCACGCCGTCATCGAAGTTCTGTTGCGGCAGGAACGCGTACGACAACAGATAGCCATCCTGCTGATAGCGGCGGGTGATGTTGCGCGTGGCTTCGATCAGTTCGGCAAGGCTGGCCTGGCGGCCGATCAGAGGCTTGTAGATTTGCGCGAGTTCGTTGAGCGGATAGATCGTGCCGCCTTCGATCTGCACGGTCTTGAGGTTGACCCTGGTTTCCATCAGCAGTGGCTGTGCGGCGGTCGCGCCCGGGTCGGGCACTTGCAGCGGTGCCGCGCTCGGGCGATAGGCGTCGGCGGGCAGGTTGGGTACGGGCAGGTTGCGCGTGGTTTCGTTACTGTTGAGAAAGCTGGGCAAGGTGTCGGCGAGGGCAACGGAACTGAGGCTCAGGCACAGCAGGGATGCCAGGACGCGCATAGGACACTCCATGGTCAGGACACAGCACGAGGCTGATTTTTCCTAAGAAAAAGCGGAAGACTCGTGGGAATCTTCCGCCCTCAACCAAGCGTAGGCGCTGTAGGTAAGGCCGTCGAATCGGCCAGGTGCAATTCAGCGTTGAGTGCCGCTCAACGCACCGGTCAGGCCGCCGAGTACACCGCCCAGACCACCGGTTGCCGTGCCGCCGCTGGTAGCAGTGCCACCGTTGACCAGACCACCCACTGCCGCCACTGTGCCGCCGACATTGCTGACCAGACCGCCGACCGCTGTGGTGACCGGGTTGTTGGTGGCGGCAATCGCCCCGCCGAGATTGCCGACCGCAGCGCCGACTTGACTGGTGATACCGGCAACCGGAGTGCCGAGACCGGTAGCGGCACCCACCTGTTGAGTCACAGTGGTGACGGCGCTGGTGACCGGATTGAGGCCTGCACCGACTGCGGTGCCGACGCTGGCCAGCGGCGAAGTGGTTGCCGTGATCGGCGTGCCCGAGCCTCCAAGTACGGTGTTGAGCGAAGCTATCGTGTTGCCCAGCCCGCCAGCGGTGACGCCGCCGGCACTGACCACGCCGCTGGTGCTGCCGGCATTCAGACCGCTGCCGACGTTGACCACGGCGCCGCCCACGGTTTGCAGCAGACCGGTGCCGCCCAGCCCGCCACCGATGCCACCGATGCCGCCATTACCCGAGCCAGTGCCATTGGACACCAGGCCGCCCGCTTTGCCGACCGCCGTGCCGGTGTTGCTCAGGGCGCCGCCGAGGGTGTTGGTCAGGGCATTGCCGTTGCCGGCATCGGTGAGCTTGCCGCCGAGGCTGTTCACAGTGCCACCGACTGTCGCAATTGCCCCTTTGAGCGGATCACCCAGGCCGGTGGCAACGCCGAGTTTGTCGGTGGTGCTTTCAACCATGGCGATCACCGGCACCAGGCCGCTGCCGACCTTGTTGGTCAACTGGCTGGTCGGTCCGCTGGTCAGTGAGGTGTTGAGGGTGTCGCCGAGCATGGTGACTTTTTCGCCGATGCCATCGACCAGCGGCGCCACCCGGGTGACTACACCGCCAACGACGGGAACGCTACGGGTCGCAGTGTTCAGTTTGACGCTGAGGTCCGACACGCCGTTGCCAACATCGGAAACCACACCGCCAACCGAGGCCACGGTGGTGGTCAGGCCGTTGGGGTCAGTGGCCAGTTTGCCGATGCCATCAGTGACGCCATCGCCCAAGGTGCTGACCACGTTGCCGGTGGTGTTGGCCACGCTTTGCACGATGCCGCCAGCGACCGGAACAGTGCTCAGCGAATCGCCGATCTGGCCGACGCCATCGCCGACACCGCTGACGGTTTTGCCGACGTCCTGAACAAGTGTTGTGGTTACCAGCGAAGGTGCAGCGGGATTGGTCGGGTTGGTGGGGTCGGTCGGGTTGGTTGGATTGCTCGGATCGGTGCCGCCGCCTGTTCCGCCAGTGCCGCCAGTGCCGCCGGTTCCACCAGTGCCTGCGGTATCGCCGCCGGTGCCACCAGTGCCGCCAGTGCCGGCCGTATCGCCGCCGGTTCCGCCATCCGCGCCACCCGCGCCACCGCTGCCATCGGTGCCCGCTGTGCCGTCCGCCGTCGAGCTGCCCGAGCTGCTGCGATGTCCGCCACCACCGCTGCTGCAGCCGACGAGCCCTACAGAAAGAATCAATGCCAGCGCAATTGCCGATTTGGACCACATCACTTGAGTTTTCATGATTGAGATTCCTGCACCTGTCACAACGTTACGTTGCCTTCGATGGCCCGCCGATCTGTCGTCGTCGATGCCTCGTCCGTGGCTGTAATCTCAGTGGAGGGCAGGTTTTTCACCATTCTCAAGTTGGTATTAACCCGTTTTTATAGCGGGCTCGGCGCTATGCCGAAGGACTAATACCCAGGTGATAAACGCGCAAAAAAAAGCCTTGAAATTCAAGGCTCGGTTTTTTATGAACGCGCCGGCAGGGCGGGGGAAAACGTAAGTGATATACACACAATTGACGGGTTCTCCCCGCGCCGCGGATCAAGCAATCGGTTGCCATTGAGCGACCATATGTTCCAGGTCGCCGGCGCCGACCAGGCGCAATTCACCGCTGGAGCCCGCCGCACTCGCCAGTAATGTCACGTCACTGGGCAGGCGCACCGGTTTGCGAAAATGCACGGCGACTTCCAGATTGGCTTTGGGCAGGTGATCGGAAAGTGCCGCCAGCGTGCGCGCCTTGTTCCACAAACCATGGGCGATCGCCGTGGGAAAACCGAACAGTTTTGCACTCGCTGCACTCAGGTGAATCGGGTTGTAGTCGCCGGAAACTTTCGCATATTGGCGACCGATATCGGCCGGCGCCGTCCAGCGCGCCACTTCCAGCAAATCCCGAGACGGCTGCCAGTCCTCAGCCAGCGCCTCGCCCTCGAGTTTCACGCCGCGACAGAGCATGCGGCTTTCGGCTTCCCACAACGGCCCGAGTTGATCGTCCAGGGTGGTGAGCAGATCGAATGTCGCGCCTTTGGCATGTGGCTGCAGGTTGTGCACCCGCACGCTGACTTGCGCGCGACTGATCGCGCCCATTGGCCGCAGCACACGGATGCGGTTGCTCAGGTGAATCAGCCCCAGCAGCGGGAAAGGAAAATCCCTGGCCGTGAGCAATTGCATCTGCAAGGCGAAGGCGAGGATGTGTGGATAGGTCGGCGGCAGCAGGCCGTCATCGACGAACCCGCAGACCTTGCGATAAGCCGCCAGCCGCTTGCCGTCGATATCGACCCAGCAGCGCAGGCCGCTGTCCGGCAGTTGCGTGCCGGTGATTTTGCGTCGCGTCGCTGCGCGCGAATAAAGCCCCGGCAGACTCGGTTCACGATCCAGCGTGTGCCATTCGATGCTCATGCTCATGCCCCCAGAACGCTTTGCCCACAGACTCGTAGCGCTTGGCCGGTGAACGCACCTGTACCCGGTTGCGCCAGCCACGCTACAGCTTCGGCGACGTCTTGCGCCAAGCCGCCCTGGCCTAGCGAACTCATGCGGCGCCCGGCCTCGCGCAGGCCGAATGGAATGTGCGCAGTCATTTGCGTCTCGATAAAACCCGGGGCAACAGCGTTGATGCTGATGCCGCGTTCGAGCAGTGTCGGCGCCCAGGCTTGCGCCAGACCGATCAGGCCGGCCTTGCTCGCCGCGTAGTTGGTCTGCCCGCGATTGCCGGCGATGCCGCTGATCGAGGCGAGCAGAACCACCCGTGCGTTGTCGCGCAGGGTGCCGCTGTCGAGCAGGGCTTTGGTCAGCACTTGCGGCGCATTCAGGTTGACGGCCAGCACCGCGTCCCAGAACTCCGGGGTCATGTTGGCCAGGGTTTTGTCGCGCGTAATGCCGGCGTTGTGCACCAGGATGTCGAGGCCCTCGGGCAGGTGTTCGATCAATTGCGCGGCGGCGTCATCGGCGCAGATATCAAGAGTGATTGCGCGGCCACCGAGGCGGGCGGCGAGGGCTTCGAGGTCGGTTTTGGCCGGTGGCACATCGAGCAGAATCACCTCGGCGCCGTCACGGGCCAGGGTTTCGGCGATCGACGCGCCAATGCCGCGTGCAGCACCGGTGACCAACGCCTTGCGCCCGGCCAGCGGTCGGGTCCAGTCGGTGACTGGCGTGGCGCACGCGGTCAGGCGAATCACCTGGCCGGAAACGAAAGCACTTTTCGGCGAGAGGAAGAATCGCAGCGGGCCTTCCAGTTGATCTTCGGCACCGTCGCCGACGTAAATCAGCTGCAACGTGCCTCCGCTGCGCAGCTCCTTGGCCAGTGAACGCGAGAATCCTTCAAGCGCCCGTTGTGCACTGCAAGCGAACGGATCGCTCAGGGTCTCCGGCGCGCGACCGAGGATCACCAGGTGCGCGCTGTGGTCGAGATTCTTCATCAATGGCTGGAAAAATTCGCGCAGTTGTTTGAGCTGGTCGGTGTGCTGCAGTTCGCTGGCGTCGAACACCACCGCTTTGAGTTTCGGCCCGTGGCCGGGGATCCACGCGGTGGCCAGCGAGGGCTCGGTGCCGTAGCTGTAGATCGCATCGGTCAAGCGGTTGGCAAACACGCCGATCCGTTCGGCCAGCGGCCCGCCACCGAGCAGCAAGGCGCCCTCGATCGGCCGCAGACGCCCGGCTTGCCAGCGTTCCAGCCGCACCGGCGACGGCAGGCCCAAGGCCCCGACCAGACGATGGCCGAAGGATGAGTTGGCGAAGTCGATATAGCGGTCAGACATGGAACGCTCTCCAGAAGTTGGGGTTCAAAGTGTGGACTGCCTGCGGCAATCAATCGTTCGATCGGTGCAATAAGGCCTACGCTGGTTTAGCAGAGTAGACCACTGACCCTGTGGTAGCGGGCTTGCCCGCGATGGCGGAGTGTCAGCCGCTGAAGGGTTGGGAATGCCGCCCCCATCGCTGGCAAGCCAGCTCCCACAGGGTTCCATGTGAATCCGCAAAGTCCACAGGAGTTATTCATGACCCAGCTGCGCCGCGTCGCGATCATCGGCGGTAACCGTATCCCCTTCGCCCGCTCCAACGGACCGTACGCCACGGCCAGCAATCAGGCGATGCTCACCGCCGCCCTCGAAGGCCTGATCGAACGCTACAACCTGCACGGCCAGCGCATCGGCGAGGTGGTGGCGGGCGCGGTGCTTAAATTGTCACGGGATATGAACCTGACCCGCGAATGCGTGCTTGGCTCGCGCTTGTCTGCGGCGACGCCCGCCTATGACATTCAGCAAGCCTGCGGCACCGGTCTGGAAGCGGCATTGCTGGTGGCCAACAAGATTGCCCTCGGTCAGATCGACTGCGGCATCGCTGGCGGTGTCGACACCACCTCGGACGCGCCGATCAGCGTCAGCGAAGGCCTGCGCAGGGTCCTTCTGCAGGCCAACCGCGCCAAGAGCACCGGCGACAAACTGAAAACCCTTCTGCAGTTGCGCCCCCAGCATTTGATCCCCGAATTCCCGCGCAACGGCGAGCCGCGCACTGGCCTGTCGATGGGCGAGCACTGTGAATTGATGGCGCAGACCTGGAATATTCCCCGCGAAGCACAGGATCAACTCGCCCTCGAAAGTCACCATAAACTTGCCGCTTCCTACAGCGAAGGCTGGCACAACGATCTGATGACGCCATTCCTCGGCCTGACCCGCGACAACAACCTGCGCCCGGACCTGACCCTGGAAAAACTCGCCACGCTGAAACCGGCGTTCGAAAAAAGCGCCAGGGGCACCCTGACGGCAGGCAACTCCACGCCGCTCACCGATGGAGCTTCGCTGGTCTTGCTCGGCAGTGAAGAATGGGCCAAAGAGCGCGGCTTGCCGATCCTTGCCTACTTGCGCGACGGCGAAGCGGCGGCGGTGGATTTCGTCAATGGCACCGAGGGCCTGCTGATGGCCCCGGTGTATGCCGTGCCACGCTTGCTGGCGCGCAATGGGCTGACGTTGCAGGATTTCGATTACTACGAAATTCACGAAGCGTTCGCCGCGCAGGTACTGTGCACGCTCAAGGCTTGGGAAGATGCGGAGTATTGCAAGACTCGACTGGGACTGGACGCACCGCTGGGTTCGATAGACCGCAGCCGGCTCAACGTCAAGGGCAGTTCGCTGGCGGCGGGGCATCCATTTGCTGCGACGGGCGGGCGAATTGTGGCGAATCTGGCCAAGCTGCTGGAGGCGGCGGGTCGGGGGCGAGGGTTGATCTCGATTTGCGCGGCGGGCGGGCAGGGCGTCACCGTCATCATCGAACGCTGAGCCGTATTCCAATGTGGAGGCGAGCTTGCCCCCACAAGATCCTCGATGCATGTGCATGTCAGATTCTGTCGCAAATGCCCTTGCCGGCTGGTACCGATCAATGCCACGGTCTCGGCTATGATTCCCAGCGGTCGCTGCGGTGTGACCGCGATTTAACCGGCACAGTGTGTGCATCCTCAAGGTTCACAGGTCGGCAACCCCTCCCCGTCGGGCGAGGATTGCCGTATAACGAGTGACATTCGCGTGTTTGGTAATAAAGGACCCACAATAAAAGCTGATGAAGACTCCAAAACGCATTGAACCCCTGATCGAGGACGGTCTGGTCGACGAAGTGCTGCGTCCACTGATGAGTGGCAAAGAGGCAGCTGTTTATGTAGTGCGCTGCGGCAATCAGTTACGTTGCGCCAAGGTCTACAAGGAGGCTAACAAACGCAGTTTCCGCCAGGCGGCCGAATATCAGGAAGGCCGCAAGGTTCGCAACAGTCGTCAGGCGCGGGCCATGGCGAAGGGGTCCAAGTTCGGTCGCAAAGAGACCGAAGACGCCTGGCAGAACGCCGAAGTGGCGGCGCTGTTCCGCTTGGCCGGCGCCGGTGTGCGAGTGCCCAAACCCTATGACTTCCTCGACGGCGTGCTGTTGATGGAGCTGGTGGCCGACGAATTCGGCGACGCCGCGCCGCGTCTGAACGATGTGGTACTTGAGCCGGATCAGGCGCGCGAATATCACGCGTTCCTGATCTCGCAGATCGTGCTGATGTTGTGTACCGGTCTGGTGCACGGTGACCTCTCCGAGTTCAACGTGCTGCTGACACCGACCGGCCCGGTCATCATCGACCTGCCCCAGGCAGTCGACGCTGCGGGCAACAACCATGCGTTCAGCATGCTCGAACGTGACGTTGGCAACATGGCTTCGTACTTCGGCCGTTTCGCGCCGGAATTGAAGAAGACCAAGTACGCCAAGGAAATGTGGGCATTGTACGAAGCCGGCACCTTGCACCCGAACAGTGTGCTGACCGGCGAGTTCGACGATCCGGAAGACCTGGCCGATGTCGGCGGGGTGCTGCGAGAGATCGAAGCGGCGCGCCTCGACGAGGAACGCAAGCAAGCCATTCGCGCGGCGGACGACGCGCCGAAAGGCAAACCCGAAGAACCGCCTCCACCGCCGTGGATGCAGTGATCGCTTGATGGAAAACCCGGCTTCGGCCGGGTTTTTTGTGCCTGCGCTATTGCGCAATAGCGAGCATGCCCCTTGTAGGAGCTGCCGAAGGCTGCGATCTTTGTTGTTGCTTTTAAAGGGCAAGATCAAAAGAACGTCCGAACGCGGCCCGAGCCTTCGGCAGCTCCTACAAGGACCGTATGTGAGCACCCCACGCAACACCCATCTGATCGTAAGCGCCCGGCTGATCTCCGATTTCGGCGCCTTCCTCAACATGGTCGCACTGGCCACTTACGTCTATTTGCTGAGCAACAGCGCCATGAGCGTCGGCGTCTTTCTTGCCAGTCGCGTCGGTGGCGGAATTTTTGCCAGCCTGATCGGCACACGGTTTTACCGACGCTGGCAGGGCCGCGCGCCGCTGATCGCTTTCGACCTGCTACGCGCCGTGCTGCTGGCACTGCTGCTTGTCACCCCGGCGAGTCAGCAAACCTGGCTGTTGCCAGTCATCGCCTTCGGCCTTGGCCTGGGCAATTCAATGTTCGCCATCGGCCTCAACAGCCAGTTGCCACGCTTGATCGAATCGGCGCAACTGCTCAAGGCGAATGCCTGGATAACCTCCGCCTCTTCAGCGGCAATGGTTGGCGGCAGTCTGGTGTCGGGGTTGCTGGTGGCCGCTTTTGGTTTCGAAACAGTCTTTGCCCTCAACGCGCTGACCTATTTGCTCGCCGCGCTGCTGATCGTGCCGCTGCGTTTCGCACCGGCACAAATCAGCGAACAGCCCGAACGCGGCGAATGGTTTGCGCTCCGGCAGGGCCTGCGCTCGGCGCCGGTGGTGGCGGCGATGCTCGCAGTCACCATGGCGGATACCTTGGGCAGTGCGGCGCATAACGTCGGTTTCCCGATCATTTCGAAACTCCTCACACCCGATGCGGCGAGCACGACTCTGGGCCTCGCGCTGGCGGTCTGGGCCAGCGGCAAACTGCTCGGCGCGCGCATCGCCAGCCACCTGAAAGGCTCGGACAACAGCCATCTCGAGCGCCGGTTTTTCTGCGGCGTGGCGTTGATGTCGTGCGGTTTCATTCTGATGTTCCAGCAGCACAGTCTCTTGGGGCTGCTGCTGTTCGCCTTGCCGGCCGGGCTCGGTGACGGGGTGTCCGAAGTCAGTCTGATGTCTCGTCTGCAACGAGAGCCTGCGGCGTTACGCTTGCCGATTTTCAGCGTGCTGACCTTGCTGCAGATGACCGGTTTCGGCATCGGCATGCTCGTCGCCGCGCCCTTCTATGCGTGGTGGACGCCGGGTGCCGTGGTCATGCTGTTTCACGGCATTCCCTTGTGCGCCCTGGGCGTTGTGACGCTGTTGCGGATCAGGCGCGAGCGGGTTGCGCGGCGCAGCCCGACGCCAATTCCTTGAGGATCGGGCAGTCCGGGCGATGGTCGCCACTGCAGTGCTCGACCAGATCCTGCAGGGTGTCGCGCAGCTCACCGAGCTCGCGGATCTTCTGGTTCAGCTCATCGATGTGCTGGCGCGCCAGGGCCTTAACGTCGGCGCTGGCACGCTGGCGATCCTGCCAGAGGGTCAACAGCTTGCCGACTTCCTCCAGAGAGAAGCCCAGATCCCGCGAACGTTTGATGAATGCCAGTGTGTGCAGGTCATCGCTGCCGTACACGCGATAGCCGCTGTCGGTGCGATTGGCCGCTTTGAGCAGGCCGATCGACTCGTAATAGCGAATCATTTTTGCGCTCAGGCCACTTTGTCGGGCCGCTTGGCCGATGTTCATCGGTGTTCCTCCAGGTCCTTGGGTTTCCAGGTTTTCAACAGTAGCGCATTGCTCACCACGCTGACGCTCGACAATGCCATCGCCGCACCAGCCAGCACCGGATTGAGGAAGCCGAACACCGCCAGCGGAATGCCGATCAGGTTGTAGACGAAGGCCCAGAACAGGTTCTGACGAATCTTCGCGTAGGTCTTGCGGCTGATCTCCAGCGCCGCCGGCACCAGTCGCGGATCGCCGCGCATCAGAGTGATGCCGGCAGCGTGCATGGCGACATCGGTGCCGCCACCCATGGCGATGCCGATGTCTGCAGCGGCGAGAGCCGGGGCGTCGTTGATGCCGTCACCGATCATGGCGACCACGCCGGTTTTCTTCAGCTCGGCCACCGTCGCGGCCTTGTCGGCAGGCAGCACTTCGGCGTGAACATTGCGGATGCCCAAGGCCTCGGCCACCACGCGTGCGCTGCCGCGGTTGTCGCCGGTCAGCAGGTGGCTCTGGATATCCCGCGCGGCGAGTTGTTGCACCGCTTGCAATGCGCCGGGTTTCAGCGTGTCACCGAAGGCGAACAGGCCAAGCACTTGCGGCTCAGGGCTTTGTTCGATCAACCACGACAATGTGCGACCTTCGCTTTCCCAGGCCTCGGCGGATGCGCTCAAATTACCGGCGCGCAGACCGCTTTCGTCGAGCATCCGCCGATTGCCCAGCGCCAGATGCCGGCCATCTAGCGTGCCGGCAATTCCGCGTCCGGTCAGCGACTGGCTGGCGCTGATATCGGGCACGTTCAAGCCACGCTCGGCGGCTGCATCCAGCACGGCTTTGGCCAGCGGATGCTCGCTGCCGCGCTGCAACGCGCCGGCCAGTGTCAGCAGGTTTTCTTCGTCGCCGTCGACTGCACTGAAGTGAGCAATTCGCGGCGTGCCCGAGGTCAGGGTGCCGGTTTTATCGAACACCACACTGCTGACTTCATGGGCGCGCTCCAGCGCTTCGGCGTCCTTGATCAGAATCCCATGACGCGCCGCCACCCCAGTGCCGGCCATGATCGCGGTCGGGGTGGCGAGGCCGAGGGCGCACGGGCAGGCGATCACCAGCACGGCGACGGCATTGATCACCGCAGTTTCCAGCGGCGCACCATACAACCACCAGCCGATCAGCGTGGCCAAAGCGATCAGCAACACGGTCGGCACGAAAACCAGGCTGACCTTGTCGACCAATTTCTGAATCGGCGCTTTTGCCGCTTGTGCGTCTTCGACCAAACGAATGATCCGCGCCAGCACGGTTTCCGCACCGAGCGCCTGGGTGCGCACCAGCAAGCGACCCTCGCCGTTGATCGCGCCGCCGGTGACCTTGTCGCCCGGTTGTTTCGGCACCGGCAGGCTTTCGCCGCTGATCAGCGCTTCGTCGGCGTGGCTCTGACCTTCGACGACTTCGCCATCCACCGGGAAGCGTTCGCCGGGTTTGACCAGCACCAGATCGTCAAGGCGCAGGGCGCTGATGGCAACGTCCTGCTCACGCCCGTCGATGACTTGAATCGCCCGCTCCGGCCGCAGTGCTTCGAGCGCACGGATGGCGCTGGCGGTCTGGCGTTTGGCGCGGCTCTCAAGATATTTGCCGAGCAGCACCAGCGCTATGACCACGGCCGAGGCTTCGAAATACAAGTGCGGCATGCGTCCGGCGGCGCTGGCCCATTCATACACGCTCAGGCCATAACCGGCGCTGGTGCCCAGGGCGACGAGCAGGTCCATGTTGCCGGCGCCGGCGCGCACGGCTTTCCACGCCGCGACATAAAAGCGTGCGCCGAAGATGAATTGCACGGGTGTGGCGAGGGCGAATTGCGCCCAGGCCGGGAGCATCCAGTGAATACCGAACGGCTGCAGGAACATCGGCAACACCAGCGGCAGAGCGAGGGCGATCGCGCAGATCAATGCCCAGCGCTCGCGGTGCAGGCGTTTTTGCTGGTCATTGGATTGCGGCGCTTCGGCTTGCCAGACGCTGGCCGAGTAACCGGCCTTGCTCACCGCGTCGAGCAGGGTTTGCGTATCGACCTGGCCGAGCAATTCGATGTGCGCACGTTCGTTGGCCAGATTGACGCTGACGCTGTTCACGCCGGCGACTTTGTTCAGGGCACGTTCGACGCGACCGACGCAGGACGCGCAGGTCATGCCGTCGATGCTCAGTTCGACGGTTTGCCTGGGCACGCTGTAGCCGGCGCGCTCCACGGCCTGCATCAGCGCCGGCAGGCTGTCACCGGGCGCCTGTACCCGGGCCTGTTCGGTGGCCAGGTTGACACTGACGGCACTGGCGCCGCTGACCTTGCGCAAGGCCCGCTCGACACGCCCGGCGCAACTGGCGCAGGTCATGCCGGCAATCGGCAGATCGAAAGTGGTGGATTCGGACATCGGTCGCGCTCCCTGTAGTGAATGCCTACAGGATCAACCTTGCCATGCGGGCAAGGTCAAGCACCAGTTTCGCGATATGACGCAGTGCCAGAATGTGGGAGCGGGCTTGCTCGCGAAGGCGGCGTATCAGTCGCCATCATCGTTTGATGACCCGCCGCATTCGCGAGCAAGCCCGCTCCACAGATCGCAAGTTCGGTCAGTAACCGAGGCCTGCAGGTTTCAGGTACACGCCTTCGGCATTCATCGCCAGGCGAAACTTCAATACATCTCCTGCATGCAGCACAATTTCCTGCGAACCCGGCGCGAGCATGCCGGGATTGCAGCCCGGCGCCTGGCCCGGCAGCAGTTTCAAGCGCAGCGAGACCTTGCCCGGTGGCAAGTTGAAGGAAGTGCTCTGCTCCTGAAACAGGCGCGCCGAGAGCTGGTCCTGG
Organism: Pseudomonas sp. NPDC079367; assembly: GCF_044542195.1. NCBI lineage: Bacteria > Pseudomonadati > Pseudomonadota > Gammaproteobacteria > Pseudomonadales > Pseudomonadaceae > Pseudomonas > Pseudomonas sp. NPDC079367. The sequence continues at coordinate 25,536 of NZ_JBITTW010000029.1, read as the reverse complement.
ATGTACACGCCGATCTCGCACGAGGTCGCAACTTCAAGGCGTTCGCGGGAAATGATCAGTACCGCGTAATCCTCACCGGCGGCTTGCACCTGCGGGGCGGCGGCGAAGAGGCTGAGCAAGCCAAACAGGCTCAAAGCTGACCAGCGCATGGCTGAATCTCCTGAATTTCAGTCATTGATGCACGCAGCTTGGCCGAGCGCGGCGCCGAATGCCAGCCCGGCAGTTTCTCGCAGAACTTGACCTTGCCATCGTGGCAAGCTCGAAACTGCCGGCAATCTCACTCAAAGGAGTCTTCCCATGCAAGTGTTCAATGTTCAAGGCATGTCCTGCGGTCATTGCGTCAAAGCCATTACTCAAGCGGTGCAGGCCATGGACCCGGCAGCCAGTGTGCGCGTCGATCTGGCAGCCAGGGAAGTTGGGGTCGAAAGCGCGCTGAGTGCCGATCAGGTGATCGAAGCGATTCGCGAAGAGGGTTATGAAGTGAAGCTCGTCTGAAATTGATCGTTAGCGAGCTATCGGAATGTTCAAGGCGTCCGGGCGCGGCTAGACTGTCGGGCTGCGACTTGCCCACCTGGATGCCTGATGAATTTCCGCACGATTTTGATACTCGGCGCCTTGAGCGCTTTCGGTCCCTTGGCGATCGACTTCTACTTACCTGCGTTTCCCGCCATGGCGCTGGCGTTCGGCACCGATGAGCAGCATGTCCAGCTGACGCTGGCAGCGTACTTCCTCGGTTTGTCTTTGGGCCAACTGGCTTACGGGCCGATCTCCGATCGTTTTGGCCGGCGGCTTCCGCTACTCAGCGGCGTTGCCCTGTTCACGCTGGCGTCATTGGCCTGCGCCTACGCGCCGAGTCTGGAATGGCTGATCGGCGCGCGATTCGTCCAGGCACTCGGTGGCTGCGCAGGCATGGTGATTTCCCGTGCGGTGGTGGCCGACAAGTGCGACGCGGTGGGGTCGGCGAAGGTGTTTTCCCAGTTGATGCTGGTGATGGGCCTGGCGCCGATTCTGGCGCCGATGCTGGGTGGGCTGCTCGTCAACACCACGGGGTGGCAGTCGATTTTTCTGGTTCTGACCGGTTTCAGTGCGGCGGCAGGTCTGGCGGTGGCATTGGGTCTGCCCGAAAGCATGCCGGCCCACGTGCCACGCCAGCCGTTGTCCGGCGCGTTGCGCCAGTACGCGCGACTGGTCAAGGACTCGGTCTACCTCGGCCATGCCCTGACCGGCGGCATCGCCATCGCCGGGATGTTTGCCTATATCGCCGGTTCACCGTTTGTGTTCATCAAGCGCTACGGCGTACCGGCCGAGCATTTCGGCTGGCTATTCGGCACCAACGCGGCGGGCTTTATTCTGGTGGCGCAGGTCAATGCGCGTCTGCTGGCCAAACGTGGCCCGGCGTTTCTGCTGGTGCGCGCGGTGTGGGTGTATTTCCTCGCCGGGCTGACGTTGCTGGCGGTCAGCGCAATGCGCCCGGAAGCGCTTTGGCCGTTGCTGATTCCGCTCTTCATCTGCATTGCCAGCCTCGGATGCATCATTCCCAACGCCTCGGCTTGCGCGATGAACGGTCAGGGCGCCCGCGCCGGCAGTGCGTCGGCGATGCTCGGTTGCCTGCAATTCAGCATCGCCGCCGGCGCCGCAGCATTGGTGGGGGCGTTGCACGATGGCAGCGCCGTGCCGATGGCCATGGTCATCAGCTTGTGCGGTTTGTTGGTGGTGGGCGTCGCGCTGCTCACCCGGCGTCTGCAGAATGGCCGGGCGCTGGCGCAAGCCCAGGGTTAAAGACCCGTTAAAAAAACTCAGCCGGCAGCGCGCTGCTGGCTGGGTTCGGGGATCTGGTGGGGCGCGCAGAGTCGCGCTTCGAGGGTACGCGTGAAGGCCAGAGCCTCGGCTTCGCTGCGAAAGGTCACGACGTGCTGGTCCAGGCGCACTTGCCATTGAGACTTTGCCACTTCTTTTATCAGGATTTTCATTGCTGACCTCCCTTGCGTAAAAGATGTATCGCAGAGGCTTCGATTGTAGACCCCGATTCCCGCGCAATTGTGACAAGGGTCAAGCAACTGACTGACGGCAAAAAACCTCGCAGCCGCTCTGGCAGAGCAGCGACTGCGAGGTTTTGTGTTTTTAGAAACCTTCTAAAACAATTTTCCCCTTGGCCTTGCCGCTTTCCAGCAATTCATGGGCGCGACGCAAGTTGGCCGCGTTGATCACGCCGAAGTGCTCGCCCAGAGTGGTCTTCAAAATGCCCGCGTCAATCAGCTCGGCGACGCGGTTGAGCAGCTTGTGCTGTTCGATCATGTCCGGCGTTTCGAACAGCGAACGGGTGTACATGAATTCCCAGTGCAGCGACAGGCTCTTGCGCTTGAGCAGGCTGATATCGAGCGACTTCGGATCATCGATCAGTGCCAGTTTGCCTTGCGGCGCGAGGGCTTCGACCAGTTGCGGCAAATGCTGATCAGTCTGGGTCAGGCTGGCAACATGGGTCACGCTGTCGATTCCGGCGCGCTTGAGTTCTTCGCTCAGCGGCTGGCTGTGATCGATGACCAGGTCGGCACCCAGTTCGCTGACCCAGTCGCGGGTTTGCGCGCGGGAGGCGGTGCCGATCACTTTCAGGCCGGTCAACTGCTTGGCCAATTGGGTGAGGATCGAGCCGACTCCGCCCGCCGCGCCGACGATCAGCAGGCTTTGGCCTTGATCGGTGCTGCCTTCGCTGACTTGCAGGCGCTCGAAAAGCAATTCCCATGCGGTGATCGCGGTCAGCGGCAGCGCGGCGGCTTCGGCGAAACCAAGGGACTTGGGCATGTGGCCGACGATGCGCTCATCGACAACGTGCAGCTCGCTGTTGCCACCGGCCCGGGCAATCGATCCGGCGTAGAAAACCTTGTCGCCCGCCTTGAACAGGGTGACGTCGCTGCCGATGGCCTTGACCACACCGGCAACGTCCCAGCCCAGCACTTTCGCCGCACCGTTTTCCGGCGCCGCGTTCTGCCGCACTTTGGTGTCGACCGGGTTGACCGAGATGGCTTTGACCTCCACCAGCAGATCGCGCGGACCGGCAAGCGGTTCTGGCAGTTCGATGTCCTGCAGGGATTTGGCGTCGCTGATCGGCAGGGACGCGTAATAGGCGATGGCTTTCATAAGTGGCTCTGTACAGTTAATAGAAGAAGAAATCAGGCAATCGCGCCTAGGCGCTTGAGCTGAAAGTGTTCGATGGCGTGGCCGGCGCTGGTCTGAAAATTCAGAAAATGCGCGCTGGCGTTATGCGCCTCAAGAATCTCGTCACTGGCCCACTGTTCGATCACATAAAAAACCTGCGGATCGGCGAGGTCGCGGTGCAGGTCGTACTGCCCACAACCTGGCTCGGCGCGGCTCGGTTCGACGAGGGCGCGCAGGGCCTGTTCGAGAACGTCCTGCTGGCCGGTTTTGGCGGTCAGTGTGGCGACAGCGGTAAAGGGCTGGGACATGCGTGGACTCCAAAGTCGGGACGAAATCGATGGGGGCCATCATTGGCTATTTCTCTGCACGATAAAACCGGCTAAAAGAGCAGTCTCCTTCAATGTTTTTTTGATAATCGGTGCTGCGCATGCTGCGTTTTGATGACTTGCAGTTGTTTGTCCGTGCTGCGGACCTGGGTAGCCTGTCGGCGGCGGCACGGGTGATGGACATGTCCGCAGCCGTGGCCAGCGCGGCGTTGAAGCGCATCGAGCAACAACTCGGTGCGCGGCTGCTCGCGCGATCGACCCGCAGCCTGCGCCTGACCGCCGAGGGCGAAGGCTTCCTCGAATATGCCCGCGCCGCCCTGAGCAATCTCGACGAAGGGCGTCGTCTGCTCGCCAGCGGTCAGGATCAGGTCAGCGGGATCCTGCAGCTGTCGGCGCCGTCGGACTTCGGGCGCAATCTGCTGCTGCCGTGGCTCGACGCATTTCAGCGAGAGCACCCGAAACTGACGGTGCGGTTGTTGCTTGGCGACCGGATCGCCGATTTGTTCCGGCAACCGGTAGACATTGCTCTGCGCTATGGCGAGCCGGAAGATTCCAGCCTGATCGCCTTGCCCATCGCCCCGCACAATCGCCGCGTGCTGTGCGCATCCCCCGATTATCTGGCCCGGCATGGCGAGCCGCGTCAGCTCGAGCAACTGGCTCAGCACAATTGCCTGCTCTACATGCTCGGCAGTCGCGTTCATGACCATTGGAGTTTTCACGATGGCAAACGCGAAGTCAGCCTGACCGTCAGCGGCGACCGCTTCAGCGATGATGCCGACGTCGTGCGGTTATGGGCACTGGCGGGCGCCGGCATCGCCTACAAATCCTGGCTCGACGTCGGCACCGATGTGCTGGCCGGGCGCCTGAAAGTGCTGATGCCGGAACTGCTGTGCGAGCGCGCACCGCTGAATCTGTTGTGCGCCCATCGCGCACAATTGAGTAAGCCGGTGAACCTGCTGAGAGAGATGCTCACCAGCCGATGCGCCGAATTGAATAGTCAGTTTCCCGGCTTTCTCAAAAGTTGATCATTAGTCGCAGGTAAATAGAGAAATTTCTGTCAGGAACAATCGCCAACTGCGCAGGTACAGGCGCAGGACGTCTGGCTTAACCCGCTTATACTAGCGCCCGCCTCATGCTTGCACTGACACCTGGCGCGCAGATCCCGTAACGCGTTGCCGGCTTTTTGGTGGCGGTTGCAACTCTGCTGCAAGGTTGTGTGCCGGAGCAGCTGGTGTCGGTGGCAAGCATTGCCCCGATCCAGGGCGGTTTTCGCGTGTTGGCCGATCAGCCATTAGCGGCCAAGATGTCTCCGAGCGGTAGACGATACGATTCGACAGGGAGTGAACAAATGGAAAATGCACCGTGCATCAGCCAGATCGCGACATTGCTGGCCGACCCCAAGCGCAGCGCAATGATGTGGGCGTTGATGGATGGCTCGGCGCGGCAAGCCGAGGAGCTGGCGTTGCTGGCCGGGCTCTCGCCGTCGTCGGCCAGTGCGCATCTGGGGCGACTGTCCGCAGGTGGACTGTTGAACATCGAAATGCGTGGGCGCAAACGCTTCTTCCGCCTGGCAGCGCCGGAGGTGGGCGCGGCGATCGAGGCGCTGGCCAGCGCCACCATTGCCAGCGCACCACGGCAAGTGCCTGCCGCGCTGAAACACACCACGCCGATGGTCAAGCCGCAGGCGGCGCCGTCTTCGCTGTTGCGCGCGCGGTTCTGCGACGATCATCTGGGCGGCACTCTGGCAGCCGACCTGTATCAGCGCCTGCTCGATGCGGGCTGGATCGAACAACTCGAGCAACGGGTCGTGGTGACGCACAAGGGCTCAACCCGACTGGCCCAGCGCGGCGTGTTCATTCAGGCCCTGGCGCACCGCAACGTGCAGGTCGCTTGCGCCTGCCCGGACTGGAGCGAGCGCCGTCCGCACATGGGCGGCTCACTGGGCGCGGCGCTACTGCAGTTGTTCATGCAGTCCGGCTGGCTGACCTTGCCCAACGATTCGCGTGCCTTGCAGTTGACCGCCACCGGCCAGTGCGAAATTCATCGCTTTGCCAAGGAAACCGAGCTGGAAACAGCGTTCTAGAGCGCTGCTCCGGGATGAACTGAAGCGCAACGTCGCCTACGGCTGTGAACAGGTCGCATCCAGTACGACCTCTGAATGACCATCACGCACACTCGATCCGGGGATTTTCCGGATGGGGAGCGCAACATGAATACACAACGCTTTAGCGCGGCAGAGCGCCTGGAACGGCTGCCGCTCAGTGGTTATCACCGCGTCATTTTCATCATCATTGCCCTGGCGTTTTTCTTCGATTCCATGGATCTGGCGATGATGACGTTCCTGCTCGGCTCGATCAAAGCCGAGTTCGGCCTGAGCAGTGCGCAAGCCGGCCTGCTGGCCAGCTCGAGCTTCTTCGGCATGGTGCTCGGGGCGTCGTTGTCGGGAATGCTCGCCGACCGCTTCGGGCGCAAACCGGTTTTTCAGTGGAGCATCGTGTTGTGGGGTGTGGCCAGTTACCTGTGCTCGACGGCGCAGACCGTGGAAACGCTGACGCTGTTGCGCATCCTGCTGGGAATCGGCATGGGCATGGAGTTTCCCATCGCCCAATCGATGCTGTCGGAGCTGATTCCGGCGCAACGCCGTGGCCGTTACATCGCATTGATGGACGGCTTCTGGCCGCTGGGTTTTGTCGCGGCGGGCGTGCTCTCGTACTTCCTGCTGCCGCTGATTGGCTGGCGCGATATCTTTCTGGTGCTGGCGGTGCCGGCGGTGTTTGTTCTGGCGATCCGCTTTTTCATTCCCGAGTCGCCGCGTTGGCTGGAACAGGCCGGGCGCGAAGCCGACGCGGACAAGGTGTTGGACGGCATCGAAAGGCGCGTGCGTGCTTCGCTGCGCGGTGCGGCGTTGCCGGAGCCTGTTCGTTTGCCACGCACGGTGACGCCGCCGGGTAATTTTTTCTCGGCTCTGAAACAGATCTGGTCGCCGCAGTATCGCCAGCGCACGACGATGATCTGGAGCCTGTGGTTCTTCGCATTGCTGGGCTTTTACGGGCTGACTTCCTGGCTCAGCGCCTTGCTGCAGCAATCGGGTTTCGCCGTGACGCAGTCGGTGTACTACACGGTGCTGATCTCGCTCGGCGGGATTCCCGGCTTCCTCATGGCGGCGTGGCTGGTCGAGAGTTGGGGGCGTAAACCGGTGTGTATCGTCACCTTGCTCGGCGGCGGGGTGATGGCGTTTTTGTATGGGCAGAGCGCGGTGTTCGGCGGCAACGTGGCGTTGCTGATTGGCACCGGGTTGTTGATGCAATTCTTTCTGTTCGGCATGTGGGCGGTGCTCTACACCTACACGCCGGAGCTTTACCCGACGTCGGCACGGGCAACCGGCTCTGGGTTCGCCTCGGCGATCGGTCGCGTTGGCTCATTGCTCGGGCCACTGGTGACCGGGCTGGTGTTCCCGATTACCGGGCAGGGCGGAGTGTTCGCGCTGGGCGCGGCATGCTTTGCGATAGCGGCGGGCGTGGTGTGGCTGTTCGGGATGGAGACGCGGGGCAAAACACTGGAGGAGCTGACCGAAGCACAAGTTATTGGCTGAACCCTGAACCAACTGTGGGAGCGAGCTTGCTTGCGAAAGCGGTGTATCAAACAACATCTTCGTTGAATGACAGACCGTATTCGCGAGCAAGCTCGCTCCCACATTGGTTTTGCGATGTTACTTACGGTTTTACCAACCGCGCATCCAGACTGTTCTGCGCCAGGCGCCTGGCCTGATCCTGGGTCATCCCCAGATGTTCGTGCAGTGCGTGGAAGTTCTCGGTGACGTAACCACCGAAGTACGCCGGGTCATCGGAGTTCACCGTGACCTTCACGCCGCGTTCGAGCATGTCGAGGATGTTGTGCTGCGACATATGATCGAACACGCAGAGCTTGGTGTTCGACAGCGGGCATACGGTCAGGGGGATCTGCTCGTCGATGATCCGCTGCATCAGGCGCTCGTCTTCGATCGCGCGCACGCCATGATCGATGCGCTGGATTTTCAGCAGGTCGATGGCTTCCCAGATGTACTCCGGCGGGCCTTCTTCACCGGCGTGAGCGACGGTGAGGAAGCCTTCGTCGCGGGCGCGATCGAAGACGCGTTTGAATTTGCTCGGCGGGTGGCCCATCTCCGAACTGTCGAGGCCGACCGCGACAAACGCATCACGGAACGGCAGCGCCTGATCGAGGGTTTTCTGTGCTTCGTCTTCGCTGAGGTGGCGCAGGAAGCTGAGGATCAAACCGCTGCTGATGCCCAGTTGCGTCTCGCCATCCTTGAGCGCGGCGGCGATGCCGTTGAGCACTACTTCGAACGGGATTCCCCGGTCGGTGTGGGTCTGCGGATCGAAGAACGGTTCGGTGTGAATCACGTTCTGTGCTTTGCAGCGCAGCAGGTAGGCCCAGGTCAGGTCGTAGAAATCCTGCGAAGTGCGCAGCACATCGGCGCCCTGGTAATACAGGTCGAGGAATTCCTGCAGATTGTTGAAGGCGTAAGCCTTGCGCAGGGTTTCGACGTCGCTCCACGGCAGGGCGATCTTGTTGCGTTCGGCCAGGGCGAACAGCAATTCAGGCTCCAGCGAACCTTCCAGATGCAGGTGCAGTTCGGCTTTGGGCAGGGCGTTGAGCCAGTCGTACATGGTTTTTTCTCATCAGGTGCAATGCCGGCATTCTACAGAGGCCGGCCGCAACAATTGGCAAAACCTGACCAGCTGATTGATTAAACCGCTGCTTGTTCGCGGCGATAGGCGTAGGTATCGGCGAAGCGCGATAGCAGGAACTCAGCGCAGGTGGTCGTCGGATATTTCGCCGGGTGCTGTGCGTCCTGACAACCAGGCAGGCATTCAATGCGCGTGTCCGGATGCGGTTCGGCGAAGAACGGCATTGAATAGCGGTCGACACCCAGCGGGCTGATCACCCGGTGCGGTGTCGAGCGATAACGGTCGTTGCTCCAGCGCGCCATCATGTCGCCGAGGTTGACCACAAAAGTGCCCTCGATAGGTGGCGCGTCGATCCATTCACCTTTGACGTTCTTCACCTGCAGGCCGCCGGCGCTGTCCTGATAAAGCAGGGTGATGCAGCCGTAATCGGTGTGGGCGCCGGCGCCTTGCTGCTCGGCGCAACTGGCGGTGTGGCGCGGCGGATAATGGATCATGCGCAACACGCTGACCGGCTCGACAAATCGCGTATCGAAGAAGTCGCGCTCGATGCCCAGCGCTAGGGTCATCGCCCGCAACAGGGTTTGCGCCAGCGCCTGCATGTCGAGGTAATGCTGCTCCATCAGCGCTGCCCAGCCGGGTTGCGCCGGATGACGATTGGGGCCTCGCAAAGGTTTTTCTGCGAGCACCTCGGGATGCTCGGCCGGCAAGTGCAGGCCCATGTCGAAGGTTTCTTTCAGATCACTGGGTTTGTCCGGGTCCAATTGCTCGGTGGCAATCGCTCCGTAGCCGCGATGGTGGCGGGTTTGGGTGATGTCGATTTCGAGTTTTTGTGCCGCAGGCAGGGCGAAGAAGCGCTGGGCGTGATCGAGCAGGGCGTCGATGCGTTGCGCCGAGATCGGATGGCCCTTGATATAGAAAAAGCCCCACTCGCGGCAGGCTTGGTCGATCTGCCCGGCCACGGCGGGCCAGGCATTCTCGTCGGCGCTGTAGAGCGGGCTGATGTCGATGATGGGGAGACTGTTCATGCACTGGTCCTGAAGAAACGCAAACATGAGAACACCGAAAAAACCGTGGGAGCTGGCTTGCCAGCGATGGCGATCCAACTGGCAACAATGATGTTGAATGTGAAGGCCTCATCGCTGGCAAGCCAGCTCCCACAGGGGCGGTGTAATTTTTGAAAGTTACTTAGGCATCTCTGCCTTCATGCCCTCAACGTAATAATTCATCGACGCCAGTTCCGCGTTGGTGGCGCTCACGCCGGCCGGGATTTTCTCTGTGCCTGCCTGATCCTTGATCGGCCCGGTGAACGGCTGCAACGTGCCGCTCTTGATGTCAGCGATCAACTGCTCGGCCTCGGCTTTCACCGGCGCTGGCACCAGGTCGCTGATCGGCAGTTCCACAGTGCCTTCCTTCAGCCCGCCCCAGTAATCCTGGGGTTTCCAGGTGTGGTCGATCACGCTCTGCGTCGCCTGAATGTAGTGCGGCGCCCAGTCATTGACGATCGAGGTCAGCACCGCTTTCGGGCCAAAGTGGGCCATGTCCGAGGCGTAACCCACGGCATACACCCCCCGCCGTTCGGCAGCCTGAATCGGCGCCGGGCTGTCGGTGTGCTGGAACACCACGTCGACGCCCTGATCGATCAGCGCGTTGGCGGCATCGGCTTCCTTCCCCGGGTCGAACCAGGAGTTGACCCACACCACTTTGATTTCGGTGCCAGGGTTGTACTTGTTCAAGGCCAGCTGGATGGCGTTGATGTCGCGGATTACTTCCGGAATCGGGAACGAGGCGACGTAGCCGATCTTCCTGGTTTTGGTCATCTTCGCCGCGAGAAATCCGCTGACGTAGCGCCCCTCGTAAGTGCGGGCCAGGTAAGTGCCGAGGTTCTTGTCCTGCTTGTAGCCGGTGGCGTGCTCGAACGTCACCTTGGGAAATTGCCTGGCGACTTTCACTGTCGGGTTCATGTAGCCGAAAGACGTGGTGAAGATCAGGTCATATTTGTCCTTGGCCATGTTGCGGATCACCCGCTCGGCGTCGGCGCCCTCGGCGACGTTTTCCACGTAGTTGGTGGTGATCTTCGTGCCGAATTTCTCCGCCAGCGCCTTGCGCCCCTGTTCGTGCTGATACGTCCAGCCGTGGTCACCGATCGGGCCGATGTAGACGAAACCGACCTTCAGCGGATCGGCAGCGCTGGCGCTCAGGCTGATTCCCAGACCGATGGCGGCATACAGCAATTTGTGCAGCGGACGTATTGGCATGAACCCGAACTCCATTTTGTTGTGTGTGCTCAGGGCCAATGCAAATTGCTGACCAACAGGACAACAAACAAAAAGATCGCAGCCTTCGGCAGCTCCTACATGGAAATGCGAACCTGTAGGAGCTGCCGAAGGCTGCGATCTTTTCAGCGTTGGAACCAACGCAGTGCAAGTCAGCGTGCGCTTGCCATGGGTTGGTGCGCAAAGATGTAACGAAACGTTAGCGCCGCCCGGCAGTCAGTAGCTTCATCAGCTCTTTTCGGCAAAAGGCCCGTCATGCTCTCGATCCTCAAACAAGAAAGATTCCTGCTGCTGGCAGTCCTTGCCGCGTGCGTCGCTTATCCACTGGAACACTGGCTGCTGCACAGCGGCCAGATTGTCGGGTTGGTCGGCGGTCTGCTGCTGATCGCCTTCATCGTCGCCGCCTCGATGCGTGTCGCTCATCACGCCGAACTGCTCGCGGAAAAGGTTGGCGACCCCTACGGCACGATGATCCTCACGCTCTCGGCGGTGCTCGTCGAAGTGGTGATCCTGGCGATCATGATGAGCAACGAGGCCTCGGCAACGCTGGTGCGCGACACGATTTATTCAGCGGTGATGCTCGACATCAACGGCATCCTCGGCCTCGCCGCTTTGATGGGCGGGATCAAACACGGCGAGCAGTCCTACAACGACGACTCGGCGCGCAGCTACAGCGTGATGATTCTGACGGCGATGGGCGTGTCGATGGTGGTGCCGGAGTTCATTCCCGAGGCCAACTGGAAGATGTATTCGGCCTTTACCATTGGCGCGATGATGGTGCTCTACGCGCTGTTCCTGCGCATGCAGGTCGGCCCGCACAGTTACTTTTTCAGCTACAGCTACCCGGACAAACGGCGCAAGAAGGCGACGGTCGAGCAGGAGCCGAAGCCGGTCAGCCTGGCGCTGTCGATCGGCATTCTGGTGTCGGGGGTGGTGATCATCGGCGCACTGGCCGAGGTGATGTCCAAGACACTGGATGTTGGCTTGGAAGGGACGGGCGCGCCGCCAGTGATCACGGCGATTCTGGTGGCGGCGATTTCGGCGGCGCCGGAGATTTTGACCGCATTGCGTGCAGCCTTGGCCAATCGCATGCAATCGGTGGTCAACATCGCGATGGGCGCATCACTGTCGACGGTGATTCTCACCGTGCCAGTGATGGAAGCGATGGCGTTGTACACCGGCCAGCCGTTTCAAATGGCAATGACCCCGGTGCAGACAGTGATGATCTTCATCACCCTGATCGTCAGCGCGATCAACCTCAATGACGGCGAGACCAACGCCATTGAGGGGATGACGCACTTTGTGCTGTTCGCCACGTTTATCATGCTGTCCATGCTGGGCCTTTAAGCCCAGCACAAAACCAACTGTGGGAGCGGGCTTGGATCAGCTTCCGGCAATCAACTGCCGAGCCGCCTGGCTGTGATCGGCAATCAGACCTTTCAGGTCCAACCCTTCAACCTGTCCATCAACCACACGCCACTTGCCACCGATCATCACCCGATCGGCCCGATCGGCGCCGCAGAGCAGCAGTGCCGAAATCGGATCGTGGCTACCGGAGAAGCGCAGTTCATCAAGCTTGAACAACGCCAGATCCGCCTGTTTGCCGACCGCGATTTCGCCGATATCGGTACGACCGAGCAGGCTCGCCGAACCCTTGGTCGCCCAGCCCAGCACGCGCTCCGGGGTGATTTTTTCGGCACCGTAACGCAGGCGCTGGATGTACAGGGCCTGACGTGCTTCGAGGATCATGTTCGAGGCATCGTTGGAGGCCGAACCGTCGACGCCAAGACCGAACAGCGCGCCGGCGTCGGTCAGCTCAATGCTCGGGCAGATGCCGGACGCCAGACGCATGTTCGAGCTTGGGCAGTGGCAGATGCCGGTACCGGCCTGGCCGAGGCGGGCGATTTCGTCGGGGTTGAAATGGATGCCGTGGGCCAGCCAGGTACGCGGGCCGAGCCAGCCGACGCTGTCCAGATAGTCGACGGTGCGCAGACCGAAACGCTGCAGGCAGAAGTCCTCTTCATCGAGGGTTTCTGCGAGGTGGGTGTGCAGACGCACATCCAGCGTGTTCGCCAGATCAGCGCTGGCCGACATGATTTGCGGAGTCACCGAAAACGGTGAACACGGCGCCAGAGCGATCTGGATCTGCGCGCCGTCGCCACGCTCGTGGTACTCGTGAATCAGCCGCTGGCTGTCATCAAGGATCACCTGACCTTCCTGCACCGTTTGTTGCGGAGGCAGGCCGCCGTCCTTCTCGCCAAGGCTCATCGAGCCGCGCGTGAGCATGGCGCGCATACCCAGTTCACGCACCGTTTCGACCTGCACGTCGATGGCGTTTTCCAGACCGTCCGGGAACAGATAGTGATGGTCGGCAGCGGTGGTGCAACCTGAGAGCAGCAATTCGGCCAGCGCCACTTTGGTGGCGAGGGCGAGTTTTTCCGGGGTCAGCCGCGCCCATACCGGGTACAGGGTTTTCAGCCACGGGAACAGCGGCTGATTGACCACCGGCGCCCAGGCGCGGGTCAGGGTTTGATAGAAGTGATGGTGAGTGTTGATCAGGCCCGGCAGGATCACATGCTCGCGGGCTTCGAACACTTCATTGCACGGCGCCGACGGCTGCTGACCGGCAGCGAGCACTTCGACGATGACACCGTCTTGCACGACTAGACCGCCACGGGCATCAAGCTCGTTGGAGGTGAAAATGGCGAGGGGATTTTTTAACCAGGTACGGGTCGCAGGCATTGTGGCCGGCTCCTCTGAAAATCGGGTTCAGGGTTGCCAGCTCAGTGTTGCCCTGTCTGCTGATCCAGGGTCGTCGCGAGGACGAGGCGCGCAGTTTCAAACAAATCGCAGCGCCGGGCAAGCGCCACCCGACCATTCACCACGATCCCTGTGTAGGAGCTGCCGAAGGCTGCGATCTTTTGATCTTGTTTTTCAGATTCAAAAGATCCCAGCCTTGGGCAACTCCTGCAGGGGATCTTCAGTGCTTACCAGGGAATCGTTTCACCTTTGTAGTTGACGAAGTGATGCCCGCCCTTGCCGGTAAACGCATTGACCTGATCGATCAGCCCGCGGGTGCTGGTGTCGACGTCGAGATCGGCGCCTTCGCCACCCATGTCGGTCTTCACCCAGCCCGGGTGCAACGACAGCACGGTCAGTTTCTGCTCGCCCAGTTGCGTGACGAAACTGTTGGTCATGGAATTCAGCGCCGCCTTGCTCGCCTTGTACAGTGCCAGTTCCGGCGCGTCGGGCATGGTCACGCTGCCGAGCACCGAACTCATGAACGCCAGCACGCCGCTGCCGTCGCGGATCTGCCCGACGAAACGCTGGGCCAGATTGATCGGCGCCACTGCGTTGGTGAAAAACAGCTGTCCGACTTCGGCCAGGGTCGCGCCGCCCGGCGTCTGTACTTCCGGGCCTTTGACCCCGGCGTTGACGAACAACAGATCGAAGGTTTCGCCCTTGAGTTTCTGGCTCAGAGCGATCACCGCTTGCTGGTCGTCCATGTCGAGCTTCTCGATGCGCACTTTGCCTAATGCTTGAAGCGCATCGGCATTGGCAGGATTGCGCACGGTAGCAGTGACTTGCCAGCCGTCGGCCAGCAGGGTCTTCACCAGACCGAGGCCCAGGCCCCGGGAGGCGCCGATGATCAGTGCGTTTTTTGCCTGAGACATGATGGGTACCTTGATAGTCAACGTTCAGGATTCAGTGGACCGACCTGCCCGCGCCGAAGTTGCAACGTCCGGCGCAAAAGAGGCAGCGACCGGAGCATACCCCAGCCCTTGCCGTGCTTGCTCGCGAAGAGGCCAGCGAATTCACCTCTTAATGCCCCGATTGCCAAGGCTGCCCCAACGACACCGGCGCATACAGTCGTGTGCGCACGGCATCGCGGGACAGCAACACCAGCACTACGATCGTTGCCACATACGGCAGCATCGCCAGCAGGCTCGAAGGAATCGCCAACCCCAATCCCTGCGCCACCAAATGCAGGATGCTGGCAAGGCCGAACAGATACGCGCCGAGCAACAATCGCCATACGCGCCAGCTGGCAAACACCACCAGCGCCAGGGCGATCCAGCCGCGGCCGGCGGTCATGTTTTCTGCCCACATCGGCGTATAGGCCAGCGACAGATACGCCCCCGCCAACCCGGACATCGCCCCGCCAAACAGCACCGCCAATGTGCGCACGGTCAACACCGGCACGCCCATTGCGCTCGCTGCATCCGGGTTCTCGCCGACTGCCTGAATTATCAACCCGACACGACTTTTGATGATCACCCACGCCACCAGCGCAAACAGCGCGAACGACAGATACACCAGCAGATCTTGGGCAAACAGCATCCGCCCCAGCAGCGGAATTTCACTCAAATAGGGAATCGCCAATGGCTCGAAACCCGCCAGCGGCTTACCGACCCAAGCCGAGCCGACAAAGGTCGAAAGCCCGACACCGAAAATCGTCAACGCCAACCCGGTTGCCACCTGGTTGGCGTTGAACACCAGCGCGACCAAGGCAAACAGCGACGACAGCAGCATGCCGGCGAGCATCGCCAACAGCACGCCCAGCCACAGGTTGCCGCTGTTGAGGGCGACGATAAAACCGATCACCGCGCCGAACAGCATCATGCCTTCCTGGCCAAGATTGAGGACGCCGCTTTTCTCGCAGATCAGTTCACCCAATGCCACCAGCAACAGCGGCGTGCCGCAGCGGACCATGGCGTAGAAAATGTTGCTCAGCAGATCGATATCCATCACAGCGCTCCGGCGGTTACGGCAGTGGTCGAGGCGCGCCGGGTCCAGCGCCGTTTCAGGCGTGGCCGATAGAGAATCAGCACGTCGCAGGCGAGCAGGAAAAACAGCATCATGCCTTGAAATAATTGAGTGATTGCCTGCGGCAGATTGAGCGACATCTGCGCGCTCTCGCCGCCGATGTACAGCAGCGCCATCAGCAGACTGGAGAACAGAATGCCGATCGGATTCAACCGTCCGAGAAACGCCACGGTAATGGCCGCGTAGCCATAACCTGGCGACACCTGCGGCACCAGTTGGCCAATCGGTCCGGTCACTTCGCAGACCCCGGCGAGCCCGGCCAGGCCACCGCTGATCAACAGCACCAGCCAGATCAGGCGTTTCTCGCGAAAGCCGACGAAGCCTGCCGCACGCTTGTCCAGACCCAGCACTTTGATCTGGAAACCGATAAAGCTTTTCTGCAACAGCACCCACACCGCCACTAGCGCGAGCAGGGCGAAATACACCCCAGCGTGCACGCGGCCGTCCTCCAGCAGCAGTGGCAAGCGACTGGCGTCGCCGAACATCGCCGACTCGGGGAAATTGAAGCCCGCAGGATCTTTCAATGGGCCATGCACGCAAAACAGCAGCAGGTTCAACGCGATGTAATTAAGCATGATGCTGGTGAGGATTTCGTTGGCGTTGAAGCGCGTTCGCAGCCATGCGGTGAGTCCGGCCCACGCGGCGCCGGCGAAGGTGCCGGTCAACAGGATCAGCACCAGCGCCCAGCGACTTTGCACATCGATAATATTCACCGCCAAAGCACTGCCGGCCAATGCGCCGAGCAGCAGTTGACCTTCGGCTCCGATGTTCCATATCCGCGCCTGATAAGCCACCGCCAGACCGAGTGCGCAGAGCAGAATCGGCAGCGCTTTGACCAGCAATTCAGACACGCCATACAAATCGCTGACCGGTGCGATCAGCAGGGTGTGCAAGGTTTGCAGTGGGTCGTGGCCCAGCGCGACGAACAACAGCGAGCCGCAGCCGAGGGTCAGCACCGCCGCCAATAAGGGCGAGCACCACAGCATCACGCGCGATTGCTGGCCACGAGGTTCGAGAGAAAGCAGCATGGTTGGAACTCCGTTAAACCGAGGCGGCGCAAGGTGAGTGATCGAACTGGCCGGCCATCCACGCGCCGACATCGCTCAGTTGTGTCGCGCACGTTGCTTGCAGTGCCGACAGACGCCCGCCGCACAGCGCACCGAGGCGATCGCTGATCTGGAACAATTCATCAAGGTCTTCGGAAATCACCAGGATCGCCGCGCCGGCATCACGCAGGGCAATCAAGGCGCTATGGATGGTCGCGGCTGCGCCAACGTCGACGCCCCAGGTCGGGTGCGCGGCGATCAGCAGTTTCGGTTGCTGCAGAATTTCCCGGCCGAGAATGAATTTCTGCAGATTGCCGCCCGACAGGCTGCGCGCAGCGGTTTGCGTGCCTGGTGTTTTAACGCCGAAACGCTGGATGATCTGCCGCGCCAGCGCCTCGACTTTGCCGCGTTGAATCAGCCCGCTGCTGACCAGTCCTTGCTGGAATGCACTGAGCAGGGCGTTATCGGCCAGACTCAACTCCGGCACCGCACCGTGGCCGAGTCGTTCGGCCGGCACGAAGGCCAGGCCCAGTTTGCGTCGCGCATCCGGGCGCAGATGAGCAACGTTTCGCTCAGCGAAGCGAATGCTCGCCGATTGCGCACCAGGCAAGGGCTGTTCGCCGCTGAGCAGGGCGAGCAACTCATCCTGGCCATTGCCGGCGACGCCAGCGATGCCAACGATTTCACCGCTGCGCACTTGCACATTGATGTCATGCAGCGAGCAGCCAAAAGGATCCGGGTTGTGCCAACTCAAACCGCTCACCTGCAGAAACGCCGCGCCACCGCTGACTTTCCGATACTCGCCAATCAATGCCGCCGCTTCGCCGACCATCAGTTGCGCCAGTTGCTGATCCGAACACTGGGCCGGCACGCAATGCCCCGCTACCCGACCGCCGCGCAGCACCGTGGCGTTGTGGCACAAGGCGCGCACTTCGCCGAGTTTGTGGCTGATAAACAGAATGCTGCAGCCCTCGGCAGCCAAGTGCCGCAGGGTAATGAACAACTCGTCAGCCTCTTGCGGCGTCAGCACCGAGGTCGGCTCGTCGAGAATCAGCAGGCGGATGTCTTGCATCAGGCAACGAATGATTTCCACGCGCTGGCGCTCGCCGATCGACAGGCTGTGAACAAGTCGCTCCGGCTCCAGTGCCATGCCATAACGGCGGGATACTTCGCGAATCTTCGGCTCCAGTTGCTTCGGCGTTCCGGCTTTCGCACCCATCGCCAGCGCGATGTTCTGCGCCACGCTAAGGGTTTCGAACAACGAGAAATGCTGGAACACCATGCCAATGCCCAACTGCCGCGCCTGCGCCGGATTGCGGATATGCACGCGTTGACCCTGCCATAGCATTTCACCGCTATCGCACTGGGTGACACCGTAAATGATCTTCATCAACGTACTTTTGCCCGCGCCGTTTTCACCGAGCAAAGCGTGGATTTCACCCGGCGCGATGTTCAGGTCGATGTCATCGTTGGCCAGACATCCGGGGTAGCGTTTGCTGATCTGGCGCAGTTGCAGGCGCGGTGGTGAAGAGGCGATGGACATGACAGGCTCGACTGGCTCGGAGTTGTGCCTGTGGATAAAGCAATTTCCTGGCCATTGAGTCAGGAACGCCGGCCCAACCCGTTGCCAAACGCTGATTGCAGCGCATCGGCGCTCGATTTGTTTCATGATCGAGCACCATTTCAGCGCAACGCCGTTGATCCGGCTCCAGTTTTGCCCGTGAGCAGTTGGTTAAAAAACGAGCAATCACTTGGGGGCTAGGCAGATCCAGCGACTGCGGCGGTCATGAACGGCTTATCCACAGATTGCTCCACAGTAATTGTGCGCAAGCGTTGAGGTCGGGCATAAGCACTGTAATGCTTTGTTCTATTGGTGATATACGCAGTTAACTTCTTGTTTTTGCGACGAATTTCCGTTTCGTCGGGTCATTTGAACGAAAAGTGAACAAATCGCGCAAAGCCGCATGACAGAAGGGTTACAGCGGTATGTGCTCAGGTTATCCACAAGCGGGTGCACAGCAGGTGTGGGCAACTTGCCAATCGGGGATGCCCTAAAAGATCGCAGCCTTCGGCAGCTCCTGCAGGGGAACGCATTTCAACTGTAGGAGCTGCCGAACGCTGCGATCTATTGATCTTGAATTTATCGCTGCAACAAAATCCGTCCACGGCTCAGATCAGCAAGTTGCGTTTGCAAGACGTCGATCTGCGCTTCCCCCACCGCCAACTTCAACTCCACGCCATTTGCCGTGAAGTTTTCCTCCACCACCAACCCACCCAGATCCGCCACGCGCAGCTTCACCAGCGCCAGTTCGGCGAAGCCACAGGCGCAACTCAGCGGCACCCGGCTGATCAGCTCGACTTTTTCCGCCGCTTGCAGGCATTTATTGGCGCCGCCGCCGTAGGCCCTGGCCAAGCCGCCGGTGCCCAGTTGAATGCCGCCGTACCAGCGAATCACCAGCACCGCGACCTGATCGCAATCCTGCGCTTCGATCGCCGCCAGAATCGGGCGCCCGGCAGTGCCGCCGGGCTCGCCGTCGTCAGTGCTGCGGTATTGCGCGCCGAGTTTCCACGCCCAGCAATTGTGCGTGGCATTCAAATCGCTGTGCTGCTCGAAAAACGCCTGCGCATCGGCGGGGCTGCTGATCGGCGTCGCCAGAGTGATGAAACGGCTTTTGCGAATCTCTTCGCGGTACTCGCAAAAACCGCTGAGTGTGAAAGGCATAAACGTCTTATAGAGAAGGAGTGAGGCCGCAGCCTTTGAGAATGATGCGGATCAGGTTGTTGCCGGCGTCTTCCATGTCCTGCTTGGTCAACTTGCTGCGCCCGGTGACGCGGCAGATCTGCGTGGCGAAGTCGGCGTAATGCTGGGTGCTGCCCCACAGTAGGAAGATCAGGTGCACCGGATCGACCGGGTCCATTTTGCCCGCATCGATCCACGCCTGAAACACCGCAGCACGCCCGGTGAACCAGGCGCGGTAATCCTGATTGAAGTATTCGCTCAGGCATTCGCCGCCGCTGATCACTTCCATGGCGAAGATTCGCGAGGCCTGTGGCTGGCGCCGGGAAAATTCCATCTTCGCGCGGATGTAGCGGGTCAGCGCTTCGGCCGGATCATCCTCGGCGGTGAGGGTGTTGAAGGTGCTGTCCCACAACTCGATGATGTTGCTCAGCACTGCCACATACAAACCGAGTTTGTTGGTGAAGTAGTAATGCAGGTTGGCCTTGGGCAGTCCGGCATTCTGCGCGATGGTGTTCATGCTGGTGCCTTTGAACCCGTGACGGGCGAACTCGTCTTCAGCGGCTTTGAGGATGGTCTCTTCGTTCTTCTGACGAATGCGGCTGGCGGGTTTGCCGCCGTGGGCTGGGACTTCAAAGGTCATAGGCACTTCCGGGATTGTCTGTGGGTGCAACCAGTTGCGTTGATAGCGCACCCACAGGCATCCGACAAGTCCTTGCGCAGAAAAACAGTTACGCCTGTTCGATCTTGTTCAATGATGCGGGGTTTTGCGCTGCTGCGGTTTTGCCTTCGGGCAACAACAGACAGAGGAAGATTGCTGTCAGCCCGCCGCTGGTGATCGCCGAGTCGAACAGGTTCTGCACCAGTTTCGGCAGCAGGTGCAGCAGGTTCGGTTGCGCGGCGATGCCGAGGCCGAACGAAGTGGCGATGATCAACATGCTGCGCCGGTCCAGCGGCGACTGCGCAAGGATGCGCACTCCGGCCGCCGCGACGGCGCCGAACATCACCAGCGTCGCACCGCCTAGCACCGGTTTTGGGATCTGTTGCAACACCGCGCCGATCATCGGGAACAGGCCGAGGCAGAACAGAATCGCGCCGATGTAGAGGCCGACGTAGCGGCTGGCAACGCCGGTCAGCTGGATCACGCCGTTGTTCTGCGCGAACGTCGTATTAGGGAACGCGCTGAAGGTCGCCGCGATCATGCAGCTCACGCCATCGCCAAGCACGCCACCGCGCAAGCGACTTATATAAGAAGGGCCGTAGATCGGTTGGCGGGCGAGCATGCAATTGGCGGTGAGGTCGCCGACGGTTTCGATGGTGCTGATCAGATAAATCAGCGCGACCGGCAGGAAAGCCGTCCAGTCGAAGTTGAAACCAAACTTGAACGGCGTAGGAAAACTCACCAGCGGCAAGTCAGGCAGCGGCTGCGGGACGAATTTCCCGCTGAACCACGCCGCCAGACTACCCAGCAGCAAACCGATAATGATCGCCGACAGCCGTACCCACGGCGTATTCGAGCGGTTGAGCAGAATGATTGTCAGCAGCACGAACACGCCCAAGGCCAGATTGCCCGGCGCGCCGAAGTCCGGCGCGTTGAAGCCGCCACCCAGATCGGTGATGCCGACCTTGATCAGGCTGATGCCGATCAGCGTGATGACGATGCCGGTCACCAGCGGTGTCACCACTCGGCGCAACTGACCGATGAAGCGGCTGAGCACGATCTGCACGATTGCGCCGAAAAAGCACACGCCGAAAATCATCGCCAGAATATCTTCCGGGCTGCCGCCGCGCTGCTTGACCAGAAACCCGGCCGACAGCACCGCACCGAGAAACGCGAAACTGGTGCCTTGCAGACAGATCATCCCCGCGCCAATGCCGAACGGCCGCCGCGCCTGGATAAAGGTGCCGACGCCCGAGACCATCAGCGCCATGCTGATCAGGTACGGTAGATGCGCGGTCAGCCCGAGCGCGGAGCCGATCACCAGCGGCGGGGTGATGATGCCGACGAAACTGGCGAGCACGTGTTGCAACGCGGCGAGGATCGCGGCGGGAGGTTTGGGACGGTCGTTGAGGCCGTAGATCAGTTCACTGAACGAATCGGAGTCTGGCTGCATGGCTTTGGCTTCTTGAAGGATCGAGTTACGCCTTCTCTGCAAAAACCTGTCCACTTGCTCAGCTTTCGTGAATAACGACCGTCAGAAGTAGGAGCTGCCGAAGGCTGCGATCTTTTGATCTCGCGTTCAGCGCGTCGCCGCCAGACTCTCCAAAAAGCTTTCCAGCACCAAATGAGGGCGCCGGCCCTTGCGCGTGACCGATGCCAGACTCAAATCGTAAAAGCGCGTGCCGGCCTTGAGCGCCCGCAACCGTCCTTGCTGCACCCAAAGGCTGGCGTAATGATCCGGCAAATAGCCGATATAACGCCCGGTCAGAATCAGAAACGCCATGCCCTCGCGATCCGACGCGCTGGCGGTGCAGTTGAGCGCCTGATAATGCGCCTGAATCTCCGCCGGCAAACGAAAGGTCGGTGCAATCGCGTCCTGACTGTCGAGGCGTTGATCATCGAGCTGTTTGTCATCGACATAAAACAGCGGATGACCAACGGCGCAGTACAGCAGCGAACGCTCGCTGTACAACGGCTGATACTCCAGACCCGACAATGCACTGGCCTGCGGCACCACACCCACATGCAAGCGCCCATCGAGTACACCTTGTTCAACTTCGTTTGGCGCGATCATGCGAATCTGAATCTGCACGTCCGGCCCACGCTCTTTCAACTGCGCGAGGGCGTGGGTGATGCGCATGTGGGGCAGGGTGACCAGATTGTCGGTCAGGCCGATGATCAACTCGCCGCGCAGGTGTTGATGCAGACCGTTTACCTCAGTGCGGAAACTTTCCAGCGCGCTCAATAATTGCAGCGCTGATTGATACACCTCACGACCTTCCTCGGTCAGCGAAAACCCGGCCCGCCCACGCTGGCACAAGCGCAATCCGAGGCGCTGCTCCAGATCGCTCATCTGCTGGCTGATCGCCGAACGCCCGATACCGAGCACGGTCTCCGCTGCGGAGAAGCCGCCACACTCCACGACGCTGCGAAAAATCCGCAGCAGGCGAATATCAAAATCACTGACCTGGGCCAGCGGATCGGCGCGGCGGCTGCTCATTTTTTGTTCTCTTTGTTTAGCATTGATCTAACTGAAGGTTAGAAGAGTTGGATTTCACCGACTTTATCGCCATGGCAACTTAGCCGCAACAACGCTTTCCATCTCCCTGACGCTTATGCCCTGCGAGGTTTTGCCCGATGAACATGCCTGAAAACGCGCCGTCGCCACTGGCCAGCCAATTGAAGCTGGATGCGCACTGGATGCCGTACACCGCCAACCGCAACTTTCAGCGCGACCCGCGGCTGATTGTCGGCGCAGAAGGCAGCTGGCTGTTCGACGACAAGGGCCGCAAGATCTACGATTCGCTGTCCGGTTTGTGGACCTGCGGCGCCGGGCACACCCGCAAGGAAATTCAGGAAGCCGTTTCGAAACAACTGGGCACTCTCGATTACTCGCCAGGCTTCCAGTACGGCCATCCGTTGTCGTTCCAGTTGGCAGAGAAAATCACCGAACTGACGCCTGGCAATCTGAACCACGTGTTCTTCACCGACTCTGGTTCCGAGTGCGCCGATACTGCGGTGAAAATGGTCCGTGCTTATTGGCGCCTGAAGGGCCAGGCGACCAAGACCAAGATGATCGGCCGTGCTCGTGGCTACCACGGCGTGAACATCGCCGGCACCAGCCTCGGCGGCGTGAACGGCAACCGCAAGCTGTTCGGTCAGGCGATGATGGATGTCGATCACCTGCCGCACACGTTGCTGGCGAGCAATGCCTTTTCCCGTGGCATGCCGGAGCAGGGCGGTATCGCGTTGGCCGATGAGCTGCTGAAGTTGATCGAGTTGCACGACGCCTCCAACATCGCTGCCGTGTTCGTTGAGCCGATGGCCGGGTCTGCCGGAGTACTGGTTCCACCGCAGGGTTACCTCAAGCGTCTGCGCGAGATCTGCGATCAGCACAACATCCTGCTGGTGTTCGACGAAGTAATCACCGGCTTCGGTCGCACCGGTTCGATGTTCGGTGCCGACAGCTTCGGCGTGACCCCGGACCTGATGTGCATCGCCAAGCAAGTCACCAACGGCGCGATTCCGATGGGCGCGGTGATTGCCAGTTCCGAGATTTATCAGACCTTCATGAACCAGCCGACGCCGGAGTACGCCGTGGAATTCCCCCATGGCTACACCTATTCGGCGCACCCGGTGGCCTGTGCCGCCGGCCTTGCAGCACTCGACCTGCTGCAAAAGGAAAACCTGGTGCAGAGCGTCGCGGAAGTCGCGCCGCATTTCGAAAACGCACTGCACGGTCTGAAAGGCTCGAAGAACGTCATCGATATCCGCAACTACGGTCTGGCCGGCGCGATCCAGATTGCCGGGCGCGACGGTGATGCCATCGTGCGTCCGTTCGAAGCGGGCATGGCCTTGTGGAAAGCCGGGTTCTACGTGCGCTTCGGCGGCGACACCCTGCAGTTCGGCCCAACCTTCAACAGCAAGCAGCAAGACCTTGATCGCCTGTTCGACGCGGTCGGCGAAGTGCTGAACAAGCTCGACTGATTTTTCTCTCTTTATATATGTACAAAAATGCGGGCGCCTGTTGCGGCGCCTGCGGACCAGAATTCAGGAGTGTTCGATGAGCGTTATCCCGCATTTGATCAATGGAGAACTGGTGACCGAAACCGGTCGCGCAGTGGATGTGTTCAACCCGTCTACCGGCCAGGCGATCCATAAACTGCCATTGGCCAGTCAAGCAACTATTCAGAAAGCCATCGATGCCGCCAAGGCCGCGTTCCCAGCCTGGCGCAACACGCCGCCGGCCAAACGCGCCCAGGTCATGTTCCGTTTCAAGCAACTGCTGGAGCAGAACGAAGCACGCATCTCGCAGTTGATCAGCGAAGAGCACGGCAAGACCCTGGAAGACGCCGCCGGTGAATTGAAGCGCGGTATCGAGAACGTAGAGTTCGCCTGCGCCGCCCCGGAAATCCTCAAGGGCGAGTACAGCCGCAACGTCGGCCCGAACATCGACGCCTGGTCGGACTTTCAGCCGTTGGGGATTGTTGCCGGTATCACCCCGTTCAACTTCCCGGCGATGGTGCCGCTGTGGATGTACCCGCTGGCGATCGTCTGCGGCAACTGCTTCATCCTCAAGCCATCCGAGCGCGATCCAAGCTCGACGCTACTGATCGCTCAGTTGCTGTTGGAAGCGGGCTTGCCGAAAGGCGTGATGAGCGTGGTCCATGGTGACAAGACTGCGGTGGACGCGCTGATCGAAGCGCCGGAAGTCAAAGCGCTGAGCTTCGTGGGCTCGACGCCGATTGCCGAATACATCTACGCCGAAGGCACCAAGCGCGGCAAACGCGTTCAGGCACTGGGCGGCGCGAAGAACCACGCGGTGCTGATGCCCGATGCTGATCTGGACAACGCGGTCAGTGCATTGATGGGCGCGGCGTACGGTTCCTGCGGCGAACGCTGCATGGCGATCTCCGTTGCCGTGTGTGTTGGCGATCAGGTCGCGGACGCGCTGGTGGCGAAACTGGTTCCACAGATCAAAGCGCTGAAAATCGGCGCAGGCACGTCGTGCGGTCTGGACATGGGTCCGTTGGTTACCGGGCAGGCGCGTGACAAGGTCAGCGGTTATGTCGATGACGGTGTGGCGGCGGGCGCGACCCTGGTGGTCGATGGTCGTGGTCTGAGTGTGGCCGGTCACGAAGAGGGCTTCTTCCTCGGTGGCTGCCTGTTCGACAACGTCACCCCGGAGATGCGCATCTATAAAGAAGAGATCTTCGGCCCGGTGCTGTGCGTGGTGCGAGTGAACAGCCTGGAAGAGGCGATGCAACTGATCAACGATCACGAATACGGCAACGGCACCTGCATCTTCACTCGTGATGGCGAAGCGGCGCGTCTGTTCTGCGACGAGATCGAAGTCGGCATGGTTGGCGTCAACGTGCCGCTGCCTGTGCCGGTGGCTTATCACAGCTTCGGCGGTTGGAAGCGTTCGCTGTTTGGCGACCTGCATGCGTATGGCCCGGATGGGGTGCGTTTCTATACTCGGCGCAAGGCGATCACTCAGCGCTGGCCACAACGTGCGAGTCATGAAGCTTCGCAGTTCGCATTCCCTAGCTTATAAGGAGCAGGGTGCAGGAGGCCGACCTATAGGGTCGGCCTTCGTGTTTTCGGGGCTTTTTGACCGATATGACAGAAATATGAAAATAGGTGTTGACGGCAGATTCCAGAGGTCTATAATTCGCCCCACTTCCGGCGCAGTCGAAACGGAAAACTCCTTGAGATTCAAAGAGTTATGCAGTTTTCGACAGCGGCTTGCTTCAGATCATCGAAGCCTGGAAGGAGTTGAAAGAGCGGTGATGTTTGGCTCTTTTAACGGTTCGATCTTCTCG
>NZ_JBITTW010000028.1:36854-72701 GCF_044542195.1 Pseudomonas sp. NPDC079367 | reverse complement strand
CCAGTCGAGCCCTGAATCTTGATCGGCCAGTTGCAGCCAGTCCGGGTCGCACCCGAGGGTGTCGACAAAACATTGCCGGGCCAGCTGCGGCAGGTTGTTCTTGCTGCTCAGATGGGCCAGGACCAGGTGTTGCAAGCCCTGCCAGCCCAACTCGGCCACCAGGAATGCCGCCTGATGGTTGTTCAGATGTCCGCGCTCGCCGCCCACCCGCTGCTTGAGAAAGTACGGGTAGTGACCACGGGCCAGCATATCGCGGCAATGGTTGGACTCGATCATCAATGCATCGAGATCCCGATAGCCATCCAGCACCCGCTCACAGAACGATCCCAGGTCGGTCAGCAGACCGAAACGCCGCTGTTCCTGATCACTGAAAACGTACTGGGTCGGCTCCTGCGCGTCATGGGCCACGGCAATGACCCCGACGTTCAGTGCGCCGATCTGCAGTTGCTCGCCGCCGGCCAGAAAGCCTGTCTGTTCAAGCGGTTTGCGCATCCCGCGCAGCGTGCCGCGGCTGAGGTAGACCGGCAGATTGTAGCGCCGAGACAGCAAACCCACGCCATGCACGTGGTCGGCATGTTCGTGGGTCACGAGTATCGCGCTCAGTTGCGCCGGGTGCACACCCAGGCGCAACAGGCGTCTTTCGGTTTCCCGCAGGGAAAACCCACAATCCACCAGCACGTACGTATCAGCACTGGCGATCAGCGTGCCGTTCCCTTGGCTACCGCTGCCGAGAACGGCAAAACGCATATCGGATCAGCCCAGGTTGTCCTGAATCACGCTCAACACTTTACGCGCGACATCGGCCGGCGCGACGGTGTTGATGTTCTTTTCAACGGTGACCTGGATGTTCTCGCCCACCTTGCTCAGGCGAACCTGATAACGCTCGGCACGGGCTTCGACTTCTTCCTTGCTCGGCGCGCTGCCGAACAGGCTGCTGAAGAAGCCAGGCTTGTCGTCTTTGTTCTCGGCCTTTTCGGCCAGGTTGATGTAGTACAGGCCCAGGCTGCGGTTGATGTCTTCAACGCGCCATTCGCCCTGTTCCAGCGCACGGCCAACGCTCGACCAGGCGCGGTCCAGATCGGTACCGACGTTCAACACCGGGTTGCCGCTGCCGTCTTCGCTGAGGCTGACGCGGCTCGGCGCATCGAAATCACGCGAAGCCAGCATCGACACCGAACCGCCCTTCTCGGAGGTGCGGCTCATGCTCGCGAGCATGTCGTCGACCAGCGCAGCGTCCAGGCCAGTGTTGACCGAACGGTTGGTGAAGGCCACGTCTGCAGTGCTGCCAGCAGGGCGCTCGGCGCTGACCACGTAGATTTCACTGGTGTTGCGCTGCACGCCCGGCTCGATGCGCACACGCACGCGGGTTTCGCTATCGCTGGCGATACCGGCCGCACTCAGGCGTTTGGCCATCGACGCGGACAGCTCGTCGGAGTGCTGCCAGGTGGTGGTGAATTCACCGGTCTGCGGACGCTGTTCATCCAGACGAAAACCGTTGTCCTGGAAGAACTGCAGCGCCACTGGCCAGACTTCAGCCGGTGGGTGCTGGGCCACGACCCAACGCGAATCACCGCTTTTCTGCAGCGAGTAGTCAGTGGCATCGGCCACAGTCGACAGCGGCTGAGGACGCGGGACAACGTATTCGCCCGTCGCGGTGTCATCGGCGACGTTGCGCGGGATCGGCAACAGCGGATCGAGACGCTTGGCAGTGCTCACATCCGGTGGCAATTGCATCGGTGCAGTCTGTTGCGCTTGCAGGTAATCGCTTCCACGGTCGCGGAAATAACCTTCCGGCCCCCAGACCCATCCGCAGCCACTGGTGCTGGAGATAATCAAGGCAAGTGCGGAAAGTCCGGCCATTCGCTTCATGCGTTGTACTTCCTCAATTAAACCAGGACGCTGCACTGGCGCAGGGCCGAGCGCAGCGTTTCATGACAAGGGGTGCTCAGCCAGGTCAGTGGCAGGCGGATGCCTTCGTGCATCAGGCCCATTTCGACCAAAGCCCATTTCACCGGAATCGGGTTGGCCTCGATGAACAGGTCCTTGTGCAGCGGCATCAGTTTTTCGTTGATGGCGCGTGCGGTGTCGGCGTCGCCTTTGAGCGCGGCCTCGCACAGGTCAGCCATTTCGCGCGGGGCGACGTTGGCGGTGACGGAAATATTGCCTTTGCCGCCCAGCAGGATCAGCTCGACAGCGGTCGGATCATCGCCGGACAGCACGATGAAATCCTTGCTCACGCCATCGATGATCGCTTTGGCGCGGTTGAGGTCGCCGGTGGCTTCTTTGATGCCGATAATGTTCGGCACGCTGGACAGGCGAATCACGGTCTCGGCCTGCATGTCGCAGGAGGTGCGGCCGGGAACGTTGTAGAGGATCTGCGGAATGTCGACCGCTTCAGCGATGTGCTTGAAGTGCTGGTACAGACCTTCCTGAGTCGGCTTGTTGTAGTAAGGGACTACCAGCAGACAGGCATCGGCGCCGGCGGCTTTGGCGTTGCGGGTCAGCTCGACGGCTTCGCGGGTCGAGTTGGCGCCGGTGCCGGCGATGACCGGAATGCGCCCGGCAACCTGTTTGACCACGGCTTTGATGACGGCGATGTGCTCTTCTACGTCAAGGGTGGCCGACTCGCCGGTAGTACCGACGGCGACGATGGCATGGGTGCCGTTCTTGAGGTGGAAGTCCACGAGTTTGCTGAGGCTGTCCCAGTCAAGACGCCCTTGTGCATCCATGGGAGTGACCAGTGCCACCATACTGCCCGCAATCATGAAACCGCTCCTGCCGGAAAAAGAGAGCGGTAATGGTACTGGCGCCAAGATGCTTGCACAAGCGAAGTACTGCGCCGCTGCCATTCCCCTTGGCGCCGCTTTTCGCTACCCTTCAGACTTTGATCGGTACAGATCAGCTTGTACGCCGGGTTCCAGCCTCCCTTTTCGGCCTCCCAGGCCCCGTTCCTGCGTCGCATCGACGCGCTCCCGAACCGTGGAGCGAGCCGCGAGCGCTGGCCGGGTCTCTTTATACGGACCGCCAGAACAGGCAATCCCGGCCGCCAACGCCCGTCAACCTACCGACCGCTCATCGCTTTAGGAATGCTGCATGTCCACCCCCACAGTTCGCGAACAATTCCTTGTCATCAGTGCCCTCGGCGCCAACCCCATGGAGCTGACCAACGTCCTGTGCCGCGCCAGCCATGAAAACCGCTGCGCTGTCCTCACCTCTCGCCTGACCCGCCACGGCGAGTGCAGCGCTCTGGTGCTGGAGGTTTCCGGTAGCTGGGACGCCCTCGCGCGCCTCGAAGGCAGCCTGCCATTGCTGGCCAAGCGTCACGCGTTCACCGTCAACGTGGTGCGCAGCGCCGCTCTGGAAAATCGCCCGCAGGCGCTGCCTTACGTGGCTTACGTCAGCTCGGCGTATCGCCCGGACATCATCAATGAGCTGTGCCAGTTCTTCATGGACCACAACGTCGAGCTGGAAAACCTCACCTGTGACACCTATCAGGCACCGCAGACCGGCGGCACCATGCTCAACGCCACGTTCACCGTGACCCTGCCGGCCGGCACCCAGATCAGCTGGCTGCGCGATCAGTTCCTCGACTTTGCCGACGCGATGAACCTCGATGCACTGATCGAGCCTTGGCGCCCACAAAACCCAATGTAAGGAAGTTTTCATGGCCGTTGTCATCGACCAACCGGTTGCGGATTTCACCGCGCCTGCGACCAGCGGGCAGACCGTCAGCCTGTCCGAACTCAAGGGCAGGCAAGTGGTGATCTATTTTTACCCGAAGGACAGCACTCCGGGCTGCACCACCCAAGGCCAGGGCTTTCGTGATCAATATGCGGCTTTCAAGGCTGCCAACACCGAAGTTTTTGGCATTTCCCGCGACAGTCTGAAGTCGCACGAGAACTTCAAAGGCAAACAGGAATTTCCGTTTGAGCTGATAAGCGACAAGGACGAGGCGGTTTGCCAATTGTTCGATGTGATCAAGCTGAAGAAGCTTTATGGCAAGGAATACCTGGGCGTTGATCGCAGCACTTTCCTGATTGATAAGGACGGCGTCCTGCGTCAGGAATGGCGTGGTGTGAAAGTGCCGGGGCATGTTGATGCGGTTTTGGCGGCGGCTGAGGCCCTGAACAAAGCCTAAGATCAAAAGATCGTCCGAAGGCTCGGGCCGCAATCGGACGATCTTTGCTTTTAAAGCAACGGGGCCACCACCGGCTCCTTGCGCGGCCACGCATCCAGCACAGCCTTGAACAGCGTGGCCAGCGGGATCGCAAAGAACACGCCCCAGAATCCCCATAGCCCGCCAAACAACAACACCGCGCAGATGATTGCCACCGGATGCAGGTTGACCGCTTCCGAAAACAACAGCGGCACCAGCACGTTGCCGTCCAGCGTCTGAATGATTCCGTACACTGCCATCAAATAAATGAACTGATCGCTCCAGCCCCACTGGAACAGCGCAATCAGCAGCACCGGTACGGTCACCACTACCGCACCGACATACGGCACCACCACCGACAAGCCGACCAGCAAAGCCAACAGCGCCGCATAGTTCAGGCCCAATGCGATGAAAGCGATGTAGGTCACGCCGCCACAAATCACGATCTCGATGCCTTTACCACGGATGTAATTGGCGATCTGCCGGTTCATTTCCTGGGCGACGCGGGTAATCAGCGCGCGCTCGCGGGGCAGGTAGCCGCGCACCCACTCGCCGATCATCGCCCGATCCTTGAGGAAGAAGAACACCAGAATCGGCACCAGTACCAGGTAGATCATGATGTTCACCAGCAGCGGCAAACTCGAGAGCGAGAAGGTCAGCGCCCACTGGCCGAACTTGCCGATCTCGCCCCGCGCCGCTTCGATCGCTTGCAGGACTTGCTCGTCGGACACAAGATGCGGATAGCGTTCGGGCAATAGAAGCAGCAGCGATTGCCACTTGGCCAGCATGCCCGGCAATTCGTTGAACAGCGTGATCAACTGGTGCCACAACAGCGGCAAGACCACGACGACAAACAACATCAGCGCCCCCATGAACAGCGCAAACACCAGACCCACCGCCACGCCGCCGGGCACGCGCAGCCGCTCGAGCGTAACCACCAGCCCCTGCATCAGATATGCCAGCACCATGCCCGCCAGCACCGGCGCGAGCATGCCGCCAAGGGTGAGCACGGCGGTGAAGCCGAGAAACAGCAGCACCGCGAGCACCACGGCTTCTTCATCGGAGAAGTAGCGCTGAATCCAGTCGCGTAACACTTTGAACATCAATAATCCCTACGATTTTTAGCGCGGCTTTTCAGGCTTTTTTCAACCAGTAACGGTAGACCCCGGCCTCGTCCTCTTCACGCAGCAGCGCGTGACCGGCCAGTTTGGCAAACGTACGAAAGTCGCGCTGCGAACCAGCATCCGTGGCGATGACCTTGAGTACTGCGCCGCTCTGCAGTTTGTTGAGTTCCATTTTTGCCTTGAGCAACGGCAACGGACAGTTCAGGCCACTGGCGTCCAGTTCCACGTCATGGGCTACAGCGTCAGTCATTGCGTCACTCCGGTTCGGGTTGTCGAGCTGCCTAGAATATCTGGTCGCGGCTTCGGTGTCCGGCTACAGTAAGGTCTTTGTCTTCTAAGGCTTTGTGCATGACTTTTCTGCGCCCTACCCTGCTGACGCTCGCTTGCCTGCTCGCCTCACCAGGCTTTGCCGACGATCTGCCGTCACTCGGCGACGCCAGTTCTGCCATCGTCTCGCCGCAACAGGAATACCAGCTCGGCCGCGCCTGGCTCGCCATGCTGCGCAGTCAGGTTTCCCAGCTCAACGATCCGCAGCTCAAGGATTACGTCGAGTCCAGCGTTTATAAACTGGTTGAAACCAGCCAGGTGTCCGACCGACGCCTGGAGTTCATTCTGATCAACAGCCCGCAACTCAACGCCTTCGCTGCACCGGGCGGCGTGGTCGGCGTCAACGGCGGGCTGTTCCTCAACGCGCAGACCGAAGGTGAATACGCTTCGGTGCTCGCTCACGAATTGGCGCACTTGTCGCAACGCCACTTTGCTCGCGGAGTGGAAGCCTCGCAACGCATGCAGGTGCCGATGATGGCCGCGTTGCTGGCCGGTATCGTGATTGCCGCCGCGGGTGGCGGTGATGCCGGTATCGCTACCATCGCCGGCACCCAGGCTGCGGCGTTGCAGGAACAACGGCGCTTCTCGCGGCAGAACGAACAGGAAGCCGACCGTATCGGCATCCTCAACCTGGAAAAGGCAGGTTACGACCCGCGCTCGATGCCGACCATGTTCGAACGCCTGATGCGCCAGTACCGCTTCGATGCCAAGCCACCGGAATTCCTCCTGACTCACCCGGTTACCGAGTCGCGTATCGCCGACACCCGCAACCGCGCCGAGCAGGCGAAACCGGGTGGCATCGAAGACAGCATGCGCTATCAACTGATTCGCGCGCGGGTGCAGTTGATCTACGAAGAAACACCAGGGCTGGGCGCCAAGCGTTTCCGCGCTCTGCTGGATGAAAATCCGAAAAACGATGTCGCGCGTTACGGCCTGGCCATCGCGCAGATCAAGGGCGGCCAGCTCAACGAAGCCCGCGAGAACCTCAAGCAGTTGTTGGCCAAGTCACCCAACGAGATCATCTACAACCTCGCTCAGGTCGATCTGGACATCACCAACAATCGCCTGCCCGACGCGCAATCGCGGGTCGACCGCATGCTCACACAGTTTCCGGGCAACTATCCGCTGAATCAGGTGCGCGTCGATCTGTTGCTGAAACAGAACCGCGCCGCCGATGCCGAGAAGGCGCTGGACAGCTTGCTCAAGTCTCGCCCGGATGATCCGGACGTCTGGTATCAGGTTGCCGAAACTCGTGGTCTGTCGGGCAATATCATCGGCCTGCATCAGGCGCGGGCCGAGTACTTTGCGCTGGTCGGCGACTACCGTCAGGCCATCCAGCAACTGGACTTCGCCAAGCGCAAGGCTGGCAATAACTTCCCGCTCTCCTCGCGCATCGATGCCCGCCAGCGCGAGCTGATGGAGCAGGAACGCATGGTCAAGGACATGATGGGCTGAGTGTTTCCGGCAGACAAACTTCAGACACAAAAAAACCGCCTCTTTCGAGGCGGTTTCTTTTTACCTTGTTGCTCGCTTATTCAGCCAGCTTGAAGGTAATGAAGCTGGCACGGCCCTGACGCAGCACGCGCATCGACACCGAACGGTTCTTCGGCAGCGCCTTGGCGATGTCGGTGAACTCCTTCGCCGAGCCGATGGCCTGGTTGTTCAGGTGTGTAATCACGTCACCCGGCTGCAGACCGATCAGGGCTGCAGGACCGTCCTGCACTTCCTTGATCACCACACCACCTTTGAGGTCGTAGGCTTTCTTCTGCTCGGCGGTCAGTTCGCCGACCGCAACACCGAGGCGGTTACTGCTGCTTTCAGCACCGGATTTCGGCAGTGCACCCAGCTCTTTGTCTTCGTCCGGGATCGCGCCGACGGTCAACTCGACATTCTTGCGCTTGCCCTCACGAATCACTTCCAGATTGGCTTTGGCGCCAGCCTTCAGCGCGCCCACCAGATGTGGCAGGTCAGCGGACATGACAATCGGCTGGCCATTCATGCTTAGAATCACGTCACCGACTTGCAGGCCACCCTTGGCCGCCGGGCCGTCATCCTGGATTTGCGCAACGAGGGCGCCGGCTGGCTTGTCCAGACCGAACGACTCGGCCAGGTCCTTGTTCACTTCCTGAATGACCACGCCGAGCCAGCCACGGCTGACTTTGCCACCGCTCTTGAGCTGGTTGGAAACATCCATGGCCACGTCGATCGGAATGGCGAACGACACCCCCATAAAGCCGCCGGAGCGGGTGTAGATCTGCGAGTTGATGCCAACCACTTCACCGTTCAGGTTGAACAGCGGGCCACCGGAGTTGCCCGGGTTGATCGGCACGTCGGTCTGAATGAACGGCACATAGTTTTCGTTCGGCAGGCTGCGACCGACGGCGCTGACGATGCCTTGAGTCACGGTGTGGTCGAAGCCGAATGGCGAACCGATTGCCACCACCCACTGGCCAGCCTTCAGGTCCTGGGATTTGCCGAGCTTGAGCACCGGGAGATCCTTGCCTTCGATTTTCAGCAACGCCACGTCGGAGCGTGGATCGGTGCCGACCAGCTTGGCTTTCATCTCGCTGCGATCGGCCAGACGGACGAGGATTTCGTCGGCATCGGCGATCACATGGTTGTTGGTCAGGATGTAGCCATCCGGCGAAATGATGAAACCCGAGCCTAGCGACTGCGCTTCACGCTGGCGGCCATCCCCACGCGGGGAACGCTGCTGAGGCGGCATGCCGCGCTCGAAGAACTCGCGGAGCATCGGTGGCAGGCCTTCAAGATCCGGCATCTGCTGATTCACGCGACGGTCCGGCAGTTTCTGCGTGGTACTGATGTTCACCACCGCTGGCGATGCTTGTTCGACCAACTGGGTGAAATCAGGCAGATCGGCCGCTTGCGCAGCAGGGACCGCCTGACCGAGCAACAGCACGGTGGCGAAGATGGAAAGGTAAGACTTCAAATTAGGTATCGACATACAGCTCCCGTTACGACGAGCAGGGTTAAGCGATATGGAGCAAAGGAACACCGGAAACCACAGACCGGCATTTTTGTTCCGGGAACAACAAACAAGGCCAGAGCCGTGAGGCTCTGACCTATAAAAAATTTTCAGGGGTTTTGCAAATGAAAATGCTCAGCAAACATTTCGACGTCTCGAAGACGAAGTGGAAATGACTGAAATCAGCTCACTGCTTGCTGGTTGCAGCGCCATCGTTGTTACGCATCGACAGAGCGATTCGTTCAGCGGTGCCAATCGGAATTTCGCCAACCACCGTGACCATCATTTCACCTTGCGGCGTGGTCAGGCGACGGGATACCGCAACGGTCGGGCCCAACTGAGTGCGGGTGTCGGTGACGGTCGCACCATTCAAGGGTTCAAGGAACACCGAGAAACGCGCCAGACCATCGTCGTACATCAGGCTGCTCACCTGAGTCTTGGTCTGCGCATCTTTGTGCGAACTGCTGCTGGTCAGCTCGAAGCCTGGCGGTAGCCAGTCCGAACGCCAGTTCTGCAAAGCCTTCGCCGCAGAAGCTTTGTCGCTGGCGATGTTGATCGGCTTGCAATCGGCGGCCGCCAGCAATTCCTTGTCCGACGGGATTTCATCAGTATCGAGGCTGGTGAACTGGAAACGCTCGAGCAACTGCCCTTTATCGTTCAAAAGCAACGACTTGAGCGGCAGCCCGGTTTTTTTGTCCAGGTGCAGTTCGAAACCGTAACGGTGCTGATCGCGAGGCGTAAGCGACACAATCACTGCATCGCGGCCAGCCACGCGCGACTTGCCAATGACGGCAAGGTCATACCAATTCTTCAGCTTTTTGGGATCCAGCGCACGGGCGGCAGCGTTGGGTGAATCACCCAATCCCGCAATCAGGGTGCCGCTGACGCATTGAGTACGTCCATCAATGCGCACGACTTCCTGAGCCGAGCCGTCGAGCTGCAATAACCGCTCGCGGACCTGGCCATTCTGGACACGATGCCAGATGTTGTGCGTGGAAAAACTGCCGTTGCGCTCGTAAACGAAAGTACCGTGGAAGCTTTGCTGCTGCTCGGCCTGGCCCAGACGGGTCAACCAGTCCTGGGCCTCGTCAGCGTGGGCTGGAACTATGAACCAGCCACTGAGCAGAAGCGAAAGTAGAGGGATGGCGCGCATGATCCTCCTTAACGGTTTTCCAGGCTTGCGGCACGTGCGTATGGCAGCGCGCTTTCAGTTCCCTTGAGGGCAGCCTGCTGAGCATGCTGACGCAGGTAGCCTGGCAGACGCTGGTCATGCCAGCCTGGCTGACCCTGCAGAACGCCGTTAGCCATAGGACCAGTCGCTTCCGAGCTTTCGCTGTAACCAGCCAGAACTGCCGGACCTTTGACCTGTGGAGTGGCCAGAGTTGGCTGATTCGACTGCTGGGCCAGTTCAACACCAGCGATCTCGTCCTGATTGTACAGGCGAACACCGGCCAGAACGGCAACGGTTACCGAAGCGGCAACAGCGAGGCGACCCAGGTTACGCCATGGGCTGCGGGACACTTTGGCCGGAGCCGTTTCGTCTTCCAGCGCAGCAGATACTGCCGCAGCGATATCCAGACGCGGAAGCAGCAGATCCTTGTGCATGGCTGCCCGAGCGATCTGGTAACGAGCCCAGGTCTCACGGGTATCAACATCATCCAGTGCGCTGAGCACTCGACGCAATTCCAGTTCGTCCGCTTCGTTATCCATCACTGCGGACAGCGATTCCTGCAGGGCTTCACGACTCATGGCGTTCCTCTCTTGGCTGTCGCCGCTGTCTCAGTTTTCCTGCAACAACGGTTGCAGGGCTTTATCGATGGCCTCCCGAGCGCGGAAAATCCGGGAGCGCACGGTACCCACCGGACATTGCATGACGCTCGCAATGTCCTCGTAACTCAGACCATCGAATTCACGTAAAGTTAAAGCCGTACGCAAATCCTCTGGTAGTTGCTGGATGGTTCGATGGACAGTGCCTTCGATCTCATCCCGCAGCAATGCACGTTCTGGCGATTCAAGATCCTTGAGGCCGTGATCGCCATCATAGAACTCTGCATCCTCCGAACTTACATCGCTATCCGGCGGCCGACGGCCGCGGGAAACCAGGTAGTTCTTCGCCGTGTTAATGGCGATACGGTACAGCCACGTATAAAACGCACTGTCACCGCGGAAATTTCCAAGTGCCCGATACGCCTTGATAAAGGCTTCCTGAGCAACGTCCTGGGCTTCATGGGTGTCGTGCACAAATCGCACGATCAACCCGAGAATTTTGTGCTGATATTTCAGCACCAGCAGATCGAAAGCTCGCTTGTCGCCACGCTGAACGCGTTCGACCAGCTGCTGATCCTCTTCCTGGGTTAGCATGAACACTCCTCGATAAGCCCGGAGGAGACTTGCATTACTAAACGACCAGACTTGCAAACATAGACTCGGGCTTTTCGCAAAAGTTCTCCCCCTCCAAGCAAGTTTCCTGCGAGCTCTGATTTGGCACGCACGAAAAACGCAGCGCGGGATAAACCGGCTGCGCGAATAATCTTGTTATCGGTTTCGCCGGCAGGAACCCAAACGCAGATTCCGCACTGAAGCCGACACTGTCCCTGGTTTCTGGCACCGTCTATTGATCTTGGGCCTTTGGCAAAAGTTCCAATTATTTATAGCCGTACCCACTCGACATTGCGCAACCCTGGCCGCAAAAGTCTGTTTCAGCGCCGATACAGGTGTCTTTTTCCGAATTCGGCAAAAAAACTTCCGACGAAGCACAGCACTTTTTACCGCGCAGTAGTCTCACAATGCCATCTGAGCCCGGCTATTGTGCCGTCCAACCCCTCTATATACTAGTGGGCTGTGTGGCTGTCTTGACTCGCCGATCCAGCTGTCTTGCGCCAACCCCAATCCGGGTCGCTTTGAGCGGAATCCTGAAATGAGCCAACAGTTCCAACACGATGTTCTGGTGATTGGCAGCGGTGCTGCCGGTTTGAGTCTTGCGTTGACCTTGCCCGGTCATCTGCGCATTGCCGTATTGAGCAAAGGCGATCTCGCCAACGGTTCGACCTTCTGGGCTCAGGGCGGCGTCGCTGCGGTGCTCGACGATACCGACACTGTCGAATCCCACGTCGATGACACCCTCAACGCGGGCGGCGGATTGTGCCACGAAGACGCGGTACGCTTCACCGTCGAGCACAGCCGCGAAGCCATTCAGTGGCTGATCGACCAGGGCGTGCCGTTCACCCGTGACGAACAGTCCGGTACCGAAGACGGCGGCTTCGAATTTCACCTGACCCGCGAAGGCGGCCACAGCCATCGACGGATCATCCATGCTGCCGACGCCACCGGCGCAGCGATCTTCAGAACCTTGCTGGCCCAGGCCAAAGAACACGCGAACATCGAACTGCTGGAGCAGCGCGTCGCCGTCGATCTGATTACCGAACGCCGCTTGGGCATGGAAGGCGATCGTTGCCTGGGCGCCTACGTGCTGAACCGCGCCACTGGCGAAGTCGACACTTACGGCGCACGTTTCGTGATTCTGGCTTCGGGCGGCGCGGCCAAGGTCTACCTTTATACCAGCAACCCCGACGGCGCCTGCGGTGACGGCATCGCCATGGCCTGGCGCTCCGGCTGCCGGGTGGCCAATCTGGAATTCAACCAGTTCCACCCGACCTGCCTGTATCACCCGCAAGCCAAAAGCTTCCTGATCACCGAGGCCCTGCGCGGTGAAGGCGCGCACTTGAAGCTGCCCAATGGCGAGCGCTTCATGCATCGCTTCGACAAACGCGCCGAGCTGGCGCCTCGTGACATCGTCGCGCGGGCGATTGACCATGAAATGAAGCGTCTGGGTGTGGACTGCGTGTATCTCGACATCAGCCACAAGCCCGAATCGTTCGTCAAAAATCACTTCCCGACTGTTTATGAACGCTGCCTGGGCTTCGGCATCGATATCACCAAACAGCCAATCCCGGTGGTCCCCGCCGCGCACTACACCTGTGGCGGCGTGATGGTCGATCAGCACGGTCGCACCGATGTACCGGGGCTCTACGCCATCGGCGAAACAAGTTTTACCGGCCTGCACGGCGCCAACCGCATGGCCAGCAATTCGCTGCTGGAATGCTTCGTTTATGCCCGTTCGGCAGCGGCAGATATTCTTGCGCAACTCGACAATGTCGCCGCGCCAAGTGCCCTGCCCGTCTGGGACGCCAGTCAGGTCACCGATTCGGATGAAGACGTGATCATTGCGCACAACTGGGATGAATTGCGCCGATTCATGTGGGACTACGTCGGCATCGTGCGCACCAACAAACGCCTGCAACGGGCGCAGCATCGGGTGCGCTTGCTGCTGGACGAAATTGATGAGTTCTACAGCAACTATAAAGTCAGCCGTGACCTGATCGAACTGCGCAACCTGGCGCAAGTCGCCGAGCTGATGATCAGTTCAGCCATGGAGCGCAAGGAAAGTCGTGGCCTGCATTACACCCTCGACTACCCGGACCTGCTGCCCGAAGCGCTCGACACTATTCTGGTGCCGCCCACCTACGCCTGCTGAACTTGAGCCGCACTCGCAGGCGTCGGTGCAGATCCGCTGTCTGCGAATCACGTGGCACGCAGATCGACCTGACCCGCCATTCTCCGCGCCGGCGAAAGCGCAACACCACGATCAATGGCAGCGCCAGACTGTCAGGGCGTAATTGCACCGCTTGCCAGCCATCAGCCTGATTCCAGACCTGCCAGCCATCGCCGTCGCACCGTAAACCGCAAAATGCTTTCGGATGACTCAGCAGAATCTGCCTTGGCATCACCCAAAAACCGTGCAGCGCACAAGCGCAAGCGCCGAGCAGACTGGCCCAGAGCGGAATCGACAGCAGAAACAACGAACCCATGGCGAACGCCTGGGCCAACAGATATGCCGCCAGCAACTGCCGTGAGGCATGCCAGCGGCACTCGAACGTATTACTTGGGCTGGACACGATCCAGAATCATCCGGACCATGCGCTGCAACTCGGGGTCTTGCGACTCGCTGCGCTCCATGAACCAGCCGAACATGTCCTGATCCTCACAGGTCAGCAAACGCACGTACAGATCGCGATCCACTTGATTCAACGTCGCATAGACCTCCTGCACGAACGGCACCAGCAACACGTCAAGTTCAAGCATGCCGCGACGGCTGTGCCAAAAGAGGCGATTCAGTTCAACTTGTTCGACCATGGAGCCCTCCTCGAATTTGCCGGGCAGTATACAGCCCCGACGCGGGCCGCACAGTCGGCTTTGGTCGGGCACCCTTGATCCTTTATCAACTACCCATTTCAACCCTGCCCCCTTATGATGTGCCCCAGTCTATTTACCCTGCGATGACCCATGGCCGATTCTGCTTTTTTCTGCACCCTGTCTCATGAAGGCGTACTCGCGGTTCGCGGTGCGGACGCCGGAAAATTCCTGCAAGGCCAGTTGACCTGCAATATCAATTACCTGAGCGACACCCGCGCCAGCCTTGGCGCCCGCTGCACACAGAAAGGCCGCATGCAGTCGAGCTTCCGCATTGTGCTGGAAGGTGACGGCGTGGTGATGGCGATGGCCAGCGAACTGCTCGAGCCACAGCTGGCCGACCTGAAAAAGTACGCGGTGTTCTCCAAATCGAAACTGACCGATGAAAGCGCCGCCTGGGTGCGCTTCGGCCTGGAGCATGGCGATGCAGCCCTGACCAGCCTTGGTCTGGCACTGCCCGCCGAAACCGACAGTGTTGTGCGCAATGACGGCCTGATCGCCATTCGCGTCTCGCCCGGTCGCGCTGAACTCTGGGTACCTGCCGCGCAGGCGCAAAACATCCAGAGCCAACTCTCCTCCACGCTGCCTGAGGCCGAACTGAACCAATGGCTGCTGGGCCAGATCCGCGCCGGTCTCGGTCAGGTCATGCCTTCCACTCGCGA
This sequence comes from Pseudomonas sp. NPDC079367, assembly GCF_044542195.1. Taxonomy (NCBI): domain Bacteria; kingdom Pseudomonadati; phylum Pseudomonadota; class Gammaproteobacteria; order Pseudomonadales; family Pseudomonadaceae; genus Pseudomonas; species Pseudomonas sp. NPDC079367. The sequence goes on along the minus strand of NZ_JBITTW010000028.1, from coordinate 58,196 downwards.
ACTGTTCATTCCGCAGATGCTCAATCTGCAGGCGGTCGGCGGCGTGAGCTTCAAGAAAGGCTGCTACACCGGCCAGGAAATCGTTGCGCGCATGCAATACCTGGGCAAGCTCAAGCGGCGCCTGTACCGCTTGCGCCTCGACGCGGCCGAGTTGCCGCAGCCCGGCACTCAATTGTTTGCCCCAAGCCACAACAGCTCGATCGGCGAAGTGGTGCTGGCGGCCAATGCCGAGGGAAACATTGAACTCCTGGCCGTCTTGCAGGCCGAAGCTGCCGAAGCCGGTGATTTGCATCTGGGCGCCCTTGAAGGCCCCGCGTTGCACGTGCTCGACCTGCCTTACGAACTGGATCGCGACCGCGAAATCCAGCGCTGATCGCAGCATTGTTGCAACACCCTAGAGAGTCCAAATGAGCGAACTGGCGGAAAAAGTCCAACAGGATTTGGTTGCGGCCATCGATAACGATGACCTGGTTCTGCCAACATTGCCGGAAGTGGCCCTGCAGATTCGCAAGGCCGCCGAGGATCCTGAAATCAGCGTCAGCGATCTGAGCAAAGTCATCGGCCGCGATACCGCACTGTCTGCGCGTCTGATCAAAGTGGTCAACAGTCCGCTGCTGCGCGCCGCGCAGGAAGTCACCGACCTGCACACCGCCATCACCCGTCTGGGCATCAACTACAGCAGCAATCTGGCGATCGGTCTGGTCATGGAGCAGATCTTCAACGCCCGCTCCGAAGTGGTCGAACAGAAGATGCGCGAAGTCTGGCGCAGCAGTCTGGAAATCGCCGGCGTCAGCTACGCGCTGTGTCGTCGTTATACCCAGCTCAAGCCGGACCAGGCGGCTCTCGGCGGTTTGGTGCATCAGATTGGTGTGTTGCCGATTCTGACTTATGCCGAAGACCACAATGAATTGCTCTCGGATGCGGTCAGCCTGACCCATGTGATCGAACAGATTCATCCATTGCTGGGCGAGAAACTGCTGCGGGTCTGGGAGTTTCCCGAACGCCTGGTGCAATTGCCGTTGCTGTATCAAGACTTCAGCCGCGACTCAACGCGCATCGATTACGTCGATGTCGTGCAAGTGGCCAATCTATATTGCCGCAAGGGCACCGACCATCCGTTTGCGCGGATTGACCCGTTTAGCGTGCCGGCGTTCAGGAAGCTCGGGATTGACCCCGAGAACAAGCAGTTCTGCGCGGATCTGGAAGAATCGCGGTCGATGTTCTACTGACCAAAAGTATTACCCGGCAATAAAACTGACCCGCACCTTCAGCCCCGCCTGCGCGCCATCATGCAATGTGATCTGCGCCAGATGCGCCCGGCAGATCTCGCCGACAATCGCTAGCCCCAGGCCCGAACCGGCGACCTGTTGATTACGACGATAAAATCGCTCGAATACCCGATCGCGCTCCTCCAGCGGAATGCCCGGCCCGTCATCCTCAACCTCAAGCACCGCGGGCGCTGTGACCCGCAGAATTACGTTGCCTCCTGACGGCGTGTGCGCCAACGCGTTGTCGACCAGATTGCTCAGCAGTTCGTTGAGCAGCGTCGGCTCACCGCGCAGCCAAACCGGCTCATCCGCCTCCAGCGCTAGCGCTACCCCGCGCTTGTGCGCCAAGGGTGCCATGGCCATGCCCAGTTCTCGGGCCAACTGGCTCAGATCGAGTAACTGCGCGCCGCCCTCGGCAATCGCCCGCGCACCGTTTTCGACGCGGGCCAGCGACAGCAACTGATTGGCCAGATGGGTGAGGCGATCGGTACTTTGTGCGGACGATTCGAGGGTCGTACGCCAAGTCTCTGGTTCATTCGAACGCAGGCCCAATTCCAGCCGCGCCTTCAATGCCGCCAACGGCGTGCGCAGCTCGTGGGCGGCATCGGCGATGAACTGCGCCTGCCGCTCGAACTGGCCGCGCAGCCTTTCGGTGAAGTGGTTGAGCGCGCGCACCAACGGCCCCAATTCATGCTGCACTTCCACCAACGGCAGTGGTCGCAAGTCGTCAGGCTGGCGTTCCTCAACAGCGGTTCTTAACCGCTCCAGCGGGCGCAACGCCGCACTCACTGCGAACCACACCAGCAGCAACGCGCCCACGGCCAGCATGCCCAGGCGCAGCAAGGTATCAGCCGCCAGACTGCGCGCCATGCTGACCCGTGCTTCGTCGGTTTCGGCCACGCGGATTTCCGCCATGCCGTTCATGTTTGGCTCACTCACGGCTTTGAGCAGGCTGACCACGCGCACGTTCTGGCCGTTGTACTTCGCGTTATAGAAACGTGCCAGCGCCGGATAGCTGTCGGTGCGCGGCGTGCCGGGCGGTGGCCCGGGCAGATTTTCGTAGCCGGAAATCAGCTTCTGGTGAATATCGTTGACCTGGTAATAGATGCGCCCGGCACTGTCGTAGGCGAAAGTATCAAGCGCCACGTAAGGCACGTCGGCGCTGAGGCTGCCATCGCGCTGCGACAGCCCGGCGGCGATGGTTCGCGCCGACGCCAGCAGCGTGCGGTCATACGCGGTGTCGGCGGCTTCGCGACCGTTCCAGTAAGCGCTCAAACCACTGGCAAGCATCAACACGACCAGCAACCATCCGAGGTTCCACAGCAACCGCCAGCGCAGGCTGCTGGGCTTATGCATCGCGGCTTTCCAACAGATAGCCGAGGCCACGGAAGGTGACGATGGCCACGGGCTGGCCGTCGAGCTTCTTGCGCAAGCGGTGCACGTAGATTTCGATGGCGTCGGGACTGGCTTCCTCGTCGAGGCCGAACACCTGCGCGGCGAGTTGCTCTTTGCTCATCACCCGGCCCGGCCGCGCGATCAACGCTTCGAGGACGGCTTGCTCGCGCGAGGTCAGCGTCAGCAGTTCTTCGCCAAGGGTGAAGCGCCGCGTATCGAGGTCGTAAGCGAGCACGCCGCAGCGCTGCTGGCGCTCGCCGCCCAGGACACTGCGGCGCAGCAGCGCTTTGACACGCGCCTCCAACTCGGTGAGTTCAAACGGCTTGGCCAGGTAATCGTCAGCGCCGAGATTGAGGCCATGTACGCGATCCTTCACGTCGCTGCGCGCGGTCAGCATCAACACTGGCAGGTTCTTGCCGCGAGCGCGCAGCCGCGCCAGCACTTCAAAACCATCCATGCGCGGCAGGCCTACGTCGAGGATCGCCACGGCATATTCCTCACTGCCCAACGCCAGGTCGGCGGCCACGCCATCGTGCAACACATCCACGGTCAGACCGGTGCTCTTGAGCGCCTGGGCCACGCTTTCGGCCAGTTGCAGATGGTCTTCGACGAGCAGGACACGCATGGATTGTTACCTCGTTCAGGGTTGGCCGACGCCGCGCTTTGCCGCGGAGTTTACAGCCGCAACCGCTGCTGTGAAGCCCGAAAACCGTGAAAGACAGCTGAAAGGTTACTGAAAGGTTAGCCGGTTAGAGTCGGCCTACGGACAGTTTCGACTGTCACCGCTGCAGCCACACAGCGCAACGCAAAACGCCACGAAGCGTTTTCGACCAATAAGAACAATAATCGGAGTACACCCGCATGTCGTCCATGCACACCCCGGCTTTCTCACAAGCCGACACTCCCCGCTGCAACCCCGCCCTCGCCGGTTATTCCGTGGCGGGCAACGCCGTTTCCCCTTTCGATATTCCAGCCAATGCGTCCGCGCGACGAACACCTGCGCCTGCTGCTGAGCAAAGCGTCGCCCTTTGGTAATTCTGCACGTCCATAACAACAACTCCCAAGGAGACTCAGATGAACTTATCACTGCGTAAAGTTGCTCTCGCCGCTGGCGTGATGCTGTTCGCCGGCCAACTCATGGCCGAACCGAAACGCCCGGAATGCATTGCCCCCGCCTCCCCCGGTGGTGGTTTCGACCTGACGTGCAAACTGGTGCAGAGCGCACTGGTCAACGAAAAACTGCTGAGCAAACCGATGCGCGTAACCTACATGCCCGGCGGTGTCGGCGCAGTGGCGTACAACGCAGTGGTAGCGCAACGTCCGGCGGACGCCGGCACGCTGGTGGCGTGGTCGAGCGGTTCGCTGCTCAACCTGGCCCAGGGCAAGTTCGGCCGCTTCGATGAAACCAACGTGCGCTGGCTCGCAGCGGTCGGCACCAGCTATGGCGCCATCGCGGTAAAAAGCGATTCGCCCTACAAGACCCTGGATGATCTCGTTCAGGCGCTGAAGAAAGATCCAGGCTCGGTGGTCATCGGTTCCGGCGGCACCGTCGGCAGCCAGGACTGGATGCAGACTGCGCTGATCGCCAAGGCCGCCGGGATCAACCCGCGCGAACTGCGTTACGTGGCGCTGGAGGGCGGCGGTGAAATCGCCACTGCCCTGCTCGGCGGCCACATTCAGGTCGGCAGTACCGACATCTCCGACTCCATGCCGCACATCCAGAGCGGTGACATGCGTCTGCTCGCAGTGTTCTCCGACAAGCGCCTCGACGAGCCGGAAATGAAAGACATCCCGACCGCCCGCGAGCAAGGCTACGACATCGTCTGGCCGGTGGTCCGCGGCTTCTACCTGGGGCCAAAAGTCAGCGACGAAGATTACGCCTGGTGGAAAGAGTCGTTCGACAAACTGCTGGCTTCGCCGGAGTTCGCCAAGCTGCGCGATCAACGTGAACTGTTCCCGTTCGCCATGACCGGCCCGGAGCTGGACGCCTACGTGAAGAAGCAGGTTGCCGACTACAAAGTGCTGGCCAAAGAGTTCGGCCTGATCCAGTGATCGTCTCTGTCTAGTGGCGGCGTCTCCTTCGCGGGGACGTCGCACAGGAGCTCCCATGCTTATTCAACGCATTTTCGCCTCGGTGTTGCTGCTGGTGTGTGCCGGCCTGGCACTGATGGCGTGGCCGTACCAAGCGGCTTTTTCCTACGAACCCGTCGGCCCGCGTGCCTTTCCGCTGCTGATGCTCGCCCTGATGGGCCTGGCGCTGCTGTACATGGTGTTCCGCCCGGCGCCGATCAGGCACAACCCGGATGAGCCGCCGCTGGACCGTGAAAGCCTGACCAAGATCGGCCTCTGCGTGGTGTTGTTGCTGGTGTTCGCCGGCACCTTCGAACCCTTGGGATTCATCGTGGCGAGCATTCTTACCGGCGTACCGATGGCCCGTCTCTACGGCGGTCGCTGGCTGCCCAGCGTGGTGATCATCAGCCTGATGGCGATCGGTCTTTATCTGCTGTTCGACCGATTGATGGACGTTCCGCTGCCCCTCGGCCTGCTCAGCGTTCTGGAGAACTGATATGGATACTCTTGGCTATTTGGGTCAGGGGTTCGGCGTCGCGCTGAGCCCGTACAACCTGGTGACCGCACTGTGCGGCACGCTGATCGGCACCGTCGTCGGCCTGTTGCCGGGCCTGGGCCCGATCAACGGTGTGGCGTTGCTGATTCCGATCGCATTCGCCCTCGGCCTGCCGCCGGAGTCGGCGCTGATTCTGCTTGCGGCGGTTTATCTGGGCTGCGAATACGGCGGACGGATCAGCTCGATCCTGCTGAATATTCCCGGCGAAGCCTCGACTGTAATGACCACCCTCGACGGTTACCCGATGGCCCGCAAAGGCATGGCCGGTGTCGCGTTGTCGTTGTCGGCGTGGAGTTCGTTCATCGGCGCCTTCATCGCCACCTGCGGCATGGTGCTGTTCGCGCCGCTGCTGGCGAAATGGGCGATCGCCTTCGGACCGGCGGAATATTTCGTGTTGATGGTGTTCGCAATTGTCTGTCTCGGCGGCATGGCCGGTGATCGACCGCTGAAGACGTTTATCGCGGCGCTGATCGGTCTGTTTCTTTCCACCGTCGGCATCGATGCCAACAGCGGTGTGTACCGTTTCACGGGCGATAACATCCACCTGACCGACGGCATTCAGTTCGTCGTGCTGGTGCTGGGTCTGTTCTCGATCAGCGAAATCCTGCTGCTGCTGGAAAAAACCCACCACGGCCAGGAAGCGGTGAAAGCCACCGGCCGCATGATGTTCAACTTCAAGGAAGCGGCGTCGGTGTTCGTGGTCAACGTCCGCTGCGGCGTGCTCGGTTTCATCATGGGCGTGTTGCCGGGTGCGGGCGCAACCCTCGCCAGTGCCGTGGCCTACATGACCGAGAAACGTATCGCCGGCACCAGCGGCAAGTTCGGTGAAGGCGACCCGCGTGGTCTGGCCGCGCCGGAAACCGCGATCGGCGGCGCGGCGTGCGGTGCACTGGTGCCGATGCTGACCCTCGGCGTTCCGGGCTCGGGCACCACTGCGGTGATGATTGGCGCGTTGTCGCTGTACAACATCACTCCGGGCCCGCTGCTGTTTCAACAGCAACCGGACATCGTCTGGGGCCTGATCGCGTCGTTGTTCATCGCCAACGTCATGCTGGTGATCCTCAACATCCCAATGATCCGCGTATTCACCCGCATCCTCGCCGTGCCGAACTGGGCACTGGTGCCGATCATCGCGATCATCACCGGTATCGGCGTTTATGCGGTGCACGCGACCACCTTCGATCTGTTCCTGATGATCGGTATCGGCATCTTCGGTTACATCCTGCGCAAACTGGATTTCCCGCTGTCGCCGCTGCTGCTGGGCTTTATCCTTGGTGGCCTGATGGAGCAGAACTTGCGTCGCGCCCTGTCGATCTCCAATGGCGCGCTGGAGATTCTCTGGTCGAGTCCGATCACCTTCGGTTGCTGGATCCTCACCGCGATCATGCTGCTGATGCCGCTGATTCGCATCTGGCGCAAGCGTTCGGCTGCGCGGCGCGCCATCGCCGATGTCTGATCGCGCTTCCCTGAAAGCCTGGTGGGGCACCCCGCTGGTCGGTCTGCTCGGCGGTTTCATCGCCAGCCAGATCGGCTGGCCGCTACCGTGGATGGTCGGCTCGTTGCTGGCGATCATTCTGGTGCGCTGCCTGACGCCGTGGCAATTGGCGGAAATCCCCGGCGGGCGCAAGTGCGGCCAGTGGATCGTCGGCATCGGTATCGGCCTGCACTTCACCCCGCAGGTGATGGAACAGGTGCTCAGTCATTTCGGTTTGATCTTCTTCGGTGCGCTGGTCACCAGCCTGTCGGCGGTGGTTGGCGTGTGGTTGATGCGGCGCACCGGCGAAGATCGCGCCACGGCGTTTTTCTCGAGCATGCCCGGTGGTTCCGGGGAGATGGTCAACCTCGGCGCGCGCAATGGCGCCCTGCTCAGCCATGTTGCGGCCGGGCAGAGCCTGCGTGTGTTGGTAGTGGTGTTATGCGTGCCGGCGGCGTTCAAGTATCTGCTCGGTGACGGCACGCCGATTTCTCACGCCGGCAGCGTCGATTGGCGCTGGCTGGCGATTCTTTTTCCGGCGGGCGCCCTGCTCGCCTGGCTCTGGCAACGTCTGCGCCAACCCAATCCCTGGCTGTTCGGGCCGTTGCTGGTCAGCGCGGCGGTCAGTATCGGTTGGGATCTGCATATCGGCCTGCCCAATGGCGGCAGCCAGATCGGCCAGTGGCTGATCGGCAGCGGCCTGGGTTGTCACTTCAACCGACAGTTCTTCCGTCGCGCGCCGTCGTTCATGGGGCGCACGTTGATCGGCACGGCGCTGACCATGTTGATCGCGTCGCTGGCGGCGTTGGGCTTGAGTGCGCTGACCCATCTGGATCTGCGTTCGCTGACCCTGGGGATGATGCCCGGCGGGATTGCCGAGATGAGCCTGACGGCGGAGACCTTGCAATTGTCGGTGCCGCTGGTGACGGCGATGCAGGTGATGCGGCTGTTGTTTGTGCTGTTTCTGGCGGAGCCGTTGTTCAAGTACTGGAATCGTATTCCAGAGTCCTGACTAACTGATCGTTAACTGATCGTTCCCACGCTCTGCGTGGGAATGCAGCCCGGGACGCTCTGCGTCCCAAAAGCGGACGCGGAGCGTCCATTGAAGCATTCCCACGCGGAGCGTGGGAACGATCTCAGGCGAGAGGTGGCAAGCGCCAGTCGATCGGCGTTTCGCCATTCTGTTCGAGAAACTTGTTGGTCCGGCTGAAATGCCCACAGCCCAAAAATCCGCGATAGGCCGACAACGGCGACGGATGCACCGAAGTCAGCACCAGGTGCTTGGTGGCGTCGATCAGCTTCTGCTTGCTCTGCGCATGGGCGCCCCAAAGCATGAACACCAGATGCGGCTGCCGCTCGCTGACCACTTCAATGATGCGATCGGTGAAGTGCTGCCAGCCTTTGTCCTTGTGCGCGTTGGCGTTGGCGCGCTCGACGGTCATGGTCGTGTTGAGCATCAATACGCCCTGTTCAGCCCAGCTCTGCAGGTAGCCGTGGTTGGGGATGTCGATATTGAGGTCGCGTTTCAACTCTTTATAGATGTTGACCAGCGACGGCGGCGCCGGCACGCCCGGTTGCACCGAGAAGCACAGACCGTGGGCCTGACCCGGGCCGTGATACGGGTCCTGGCCGAGGATCACCACTTTCACCTTGTCCAGTGGCGTGGAGTTCAGCGCATTGAAAATCATCGGTCCCGGCGGATAGATCTCCTTGCCGGCCGCCCGCTCCTGCTGCAGAAAGTTGCGCAACTCTGCCATGTACGGCTGGTCGAACTCAGCACGCAGTGCCTCCTTCCAGCTCGGTTCGAGTTTGATACGGTCGTCAGCAGTCATGGTCATTTCCGGCAAAAACAATGGGGCGAACCCTAGGAAAGCCGACCACGCTTGTCAATTGATCTGACGCAGATCCGGCACTTTCCCCCACAACGATCATACTGATCGTTCAAATTCCCGATCGAGGTCACGATGAATCTGCACTTCGAAGAACTCACCGGCACCGACGGCGCACGCATCGGCATCGCTAGCCTGGATGCGGAAAAGTCGCTGAACGCGCTGTCCCTGCCGATGATCAACGCCCTCAGCGACAAATTGAACGCCTGGGCCACTGACCCGCAAATCGTCTGCGTGCTGCTGCGCGGTAACGGCAGCAAAGCCTTCTGCGCTGGTGGCGAAGTGCGCAGCCTGGTCGAAGCCTGCCGCGCTCACCCCGGCGAAGTGCCGCCGCTGGCCGCGCAATTTTTCGGCGCGGAATATCGCCTGGATTATCGTCTGCACACCTATCCGAAACCGCTGATCTGCTGGGGCCACGGTTATGTGCTCGGTGGTGGCATGGGCCTGTTGCAGGGCGCCAGCACGCGGATCGTCACGCCGAGCAGCCGTCTGGCCATGCCGGAAATCACCATTGGCCTGTATCCCGACGTCGGCGCCAGTTGGTTTCTCGCACGGTTGCCGGGCAAGCTCGGCTTGTTTCTCGGCCTGACCGGCGCGCACATCAACGGCCGTGATGCGCTGGATCTGGATCTGGCCGACCGCTTCCTGCTCGACGAACAGCAACCGCAATTGATCGAAGGCCTGTTGCAATTGAACTGGCAGGAACAGACCGCCATGCAGCTCAACAGCCTGCTCAAGGCTCTGCAGCAGGAAGCACTTGCGCAGATGCCCGAAGCACAGTGGCTGCCACGTCGGCAGCAGATCGACGAATTGCTCGATGTCAGCGACGTCGCCTGTGCGTGGAAAGCCATCAGTCTGCACCGTGACAGCAGTGATCCGTTGCTCGCCCGCGCGGCGAAAACCATGACCGAGGGCTCACCGTTGACCGCCCATCTGGTCTGGGAACAGATCATCCGCGCGCGGCACATGTCGCTGGCCGAAGTATTCCAGATGGAATACACCCTGAGCCTCAATTGCTGCCGCCATCCCGAATTCAGCGAAGGCGTGCGCGCGCGTTTGATCGACAAGGATCAGAAGCCGCACTGGCACTGGCCGGATATCAATAACGTGCCGGAGGCGGTGGTCGAGGCGCATTTTCATAAAGTCTGGGAGGGGCGGCATCCGTTGGCGGATCTGACTCAGTATTGAGCTGACTCGTAGCCCGCGATGGCAACTGGTTTGCGTCGCGGGCTGGCTGAATCGGTCGTCCAGCAACTCAGACGTTCAGTTCGTAGAACTCGATGATTTCCGTCATCGCCCGCTGCGCTTCATCGTCGCCTTTTTGCAAAATTTTCTCGACATTCCTCAATGGCGGAAGAGGATGCAGTCGTTCAGCAATCTGCGTCGCGCTGTAGTCTTGAATCGCTGTTCCTTCGCTGACTCTTATGAAGCCGATAGCACTATCACCTGCGGCAAAGTGACTGGAAACCCGGATTTTCGGCGCCATTCCGTAATCCACCACTATCACCAGATCATCGCGCTCACGATGAAACTTCAAGTTGTCGATCGTCAGCCTGCGTTCGGAAAAATCGATCCCGTCCAGGCCGCCTCCGTTGTTGATGATCACGTCCCTGCCGAGGCCATCGTATCGGTAGAGATCATTTCCAGCGCCGCCGGCCAGCGTGTCATTGCCCGGCCCACCCAGCAGCAGATCATCACCGGGGCTGCCCGTGAGCACGTCATCCCCTTGCATGCCTCGGATCTCTCCTGCGCCGGTTATCGTGTCATTGCCACGACCGCCGACTAATGGAAGTGCTCGTCCGTCTCGCAAGGAAGTGAGACGGCTGGGATTGTTGACGATTACGCCAGTATGAAAAGTGTCGGGCGCAGGGCCCAGCTGACTTGATTCCAGCAGTTGTTTCAAACTTACGCTCGAACCGTCGGCAAACTTTATGAGTTCGATACCGGTACCTTCACGCTCACCGTAGTGGGGCAAGGCGATGCGGACTTTTTGCGTCCCACCCCATTGGATATCGAGCGTCGGATGGAGCATTTTCGCTCGCGGCGGATGACGGTAAGCCCCGCGATCCGGGTTGGGTTCCAGCTCGACATGGGTCCTCTCTATCAGCGCAGCACCCCAGCTCAATTGCAGTGCATCGCGTTGCGCTTCTGCTGGAAGGACAACCGTGTCCTGATCAATCAAACCGTACTCATCTTTCCACCCCGCTACGCCGACTTCTGCACGATGGAAAACAGGATTGAGCACGTCCGCAATTGTAGTTGTCGCCCCGGCATGCGTTTGCACGATGTAGGTGTCGGCGCCGTCTTCGCCGTAGAGCCAGTCATCACCCGAGCCGCTGAGCAGATAGTCGGCGCCCTCGGAGCCCAGCAAGGTATCGTCACCTGCACCTGCGGATAAAAACGCGCCCGGTGTTCTGTCGCCGACAGTGCCGTAGTCAAGTGGGGAGCCTGCATAAGCGACGATCAGATCATCACCCGCGCCGCCGTGGAAAACGTTTTCCACCTCGACCTTGACCCGCCCGCCGGCATCGTCGCCATGGACGATTTTGCGTTTGATCGTTTCAGTTGTGACATCCCAGCGAAACGCCTTGGGCACTGTTGCGCCCGACCTGAAGCTTGCCGCCGGATAGACGTACCAGCCTTCAAGCGCGCCGGATTCCTTTCGGTCTTCAACCAATACGTCGCCCGCATTGAAGGAAAACCCGTTGGCCGAGCCGGATCGATAATAGCGAGGCGCCTGGCTTGAGGAAGGCATTGCTCCCTGGGCTTTCACCGGTTTATGTTCGACACGGGTTGTAGTTGTCGACTGCCTTTCACTGACTACGGCTTGCCCGCCATCAGCCTTCATCCATGGCGGCGTTTCAGACAGTGTCCCCGCTTCGACGCTGTCATCGTTCAGCTCGGTGTGAGTGGTGTAACCGGAGTCGGTGGTGGTGATATGACTGCGAACCCAGACGCCTTGATCGTTCAAGGTAAAACCTGTGGCGTGTCTGCGGGCGGAGCGTTTTGACTTGGTTTGCGCGAGGAACTCATCGGTCCAGTTGACCGTTTGAACAGACGCCACCGGGCCTTGCGCCGCAGCGGTGACATCGTCTGGCTTAACTGGATCCGCAACTTTGCTTTCAGGGGTTGCCGGGACGGTGACAGGTTCCGGTACGGGTAACTCGGACACTTCTATCGGTGGCAGTGTTTTGCGCAGGACCTCTGCGTAATCAAGTACCCCGCCGTCGCTGAAACTGAATGTGGAATCCTTCCACCGCTCGTGATTCTTGATGAGTATCGCGTCGCCCGTGCCATTGGCCAGTCGCAACACCGTGCCGACGGTAACTTCGATAACGTCGGCCTTCAGGCTTTGCGCGCAAAACCCTGCACCGAACCTGATGATGTTGCGGCCGCCGGCATCGGTGACGATATCCAGGCCGTCGCCAGCGCCGAAATAGTAGATGTCGGCGCCATCCATGCCATCCAGCACGTCAGCACCGGGACCGCCATCAAACACGTTGTCGCCAGAATCGCCGCGCAGGTAGTCCGTCCCTTCTGCGCCGATCAAGGTGTCGTTGCCAGCGCCTCCGAGCAGCGTGTCGTTGCCTGAACCACCGTCCAGATAATCGGCATTGTGCTCTGCCTCAGCGCTGTTTTCGTAATCGCCGGCCAGGATGTCGTCACCCGCACCGCCGTCCAGCGTGTCGGCACCGAAACCACCCTGTAACGTATCGTTTCCTTCACCGCCCTGAAGCACGTCATTGTTGCTTCCGCCCGGCTGCAGGTCAGACACATCGCCATCGAGAAAATCCGTCCCTGCGCCACCCGTCAGCGTGTCCGCGCCGCCCATGCCGCGCAGGGTGTCATTCCCCGCGCCGCCATCGAGAAAGTCGTTGCCGTGATAGCGAACCGGATGCTCAGGGTTATCGCCAATCAGATCGTCATGGCCTTCGCCGCCGAAGAGCAAATCATCGCCACCGCCGCCCCAGAGCGTGTCATCGCCGGAGCCACCGTCCAGCAGATCTTCGCCAAAAAAATGCGCGGCATCGCCCTCGACGCCGGCCAGTACGCCGTCATCACCCTGCAAAATGTCGTTGCCAGGGCCGCCATACAAAGCGTCGCTGCCACCGTTACCGGCGAGTGAATCATCACCACTGCCGCCGTCCAGCACATCGTTGCCATGGTGTCTGCTGGGCAGGCCACCGCCCCAATCGAGGTTGTCACCAAGCATCACGTCGTTGCCGCTGCCACCGGCCAGGGTGTCGTTACCTTGATCGCCTTTGAGAAAATCGTCGTCAGCGCCGCCGTCAAGCAGGTCTTCCCCCCAGCCGCCGTCGATAAAGTCCTTGCCACCCTGCCCGTACAGCACGTCGTCACCGCCCTCGGAGGCACTGTTTATCGAGGCCTTTGAAAAGACCGTTCGGTGACTGGTCACACCGCCAGCTATGGGGACGTCAGCGCGTTTGACCGCCCAACCTTGTTCCAGCGCACCGGTGGTTTCGTCTCCGGATAACACATCGTCGCCAGCACCGCCGATCAAGGTATCCCGGTCATTGCCACCGAGCAGAACATCTCGGGACGCCGTACCGATAAGCAAATCGTCACCTTGCCCGCCATCGAGCCAGTCACCGCGATTCGCCTTGCCCTTGGCGTCACCGTCGGCCATGGCCTTTTCGATTGTCGTCTGCTTGTCGCCGAATAATCGATCGTCTCCAGCCTTGCCGAACAATCGATCAGAGCCGCCCAAGCCGAGAATGACGTCGTCTGCGGCGGAACCGTAAAGTACGTCGGCCTTGTTGCGGTGTTTGACCTTGGGCAGCAGCACCACGTTGCCCAGCTCATCAAAGGAGGGCTGATCGCCAGGGACGGAGGGATCAGTGTCTTTGGCTTTCCAGTCGCCCTGAAGCGTCAAATCCGCAGCAGTGAGCGGCTGCCCCTCGTATTCTGGCAGCTGGATGCCAAGCATCCCGGCCTGGAAGGTCTTGATGACTACCAGATCGCTCTGGCCGTATTTGATGTTGAGGGTGTTTTCAATAAGCGTCAGGCTGATGGATTGATCCTCGGTAGACCAGATATTACTCAGAGCAGCAAGGCGTTTGAGTGCGGGAATCGGCGCGCCGTTGATCCACAGCTGCCCATTGGCGTTGGCCTCGATAATTTCGTCGAGGCCATCGCCGCTGGAGAACTCATAGCGGTCACTACCCTCGCCTCCGATCAAAGTGTCGTTGCCCTTTCCTCCGATCAGAACATCATCACCGGCCATCCCATACAACACATCATTGCCGTCACCTCCGCTCAGCGCGTCATTGCCGCGACCACCTTCAACGACATCGTGACCGGCCAGGCCGTCGATCGAGTCATTGCCCACGCCGCCATACAGATGATCGGCATTGGCGCCGCCGGCGAATGATCGCCCGCCGTCATCACCGAACATGGCCAACGGGTTCAGCACTCCGGTGGTCATCGGCGCCTGTTTGCCGGAGGCGAGATCGGAGTAGGAAAACTGCTGCAGCGAGTGCTCTGCGAACGAGCCCTGGGTTCGGGCAATCAACCGCGCCAGCATTTGCGCTCGATCCGCCAGCCACTGCGCGGTGATAAAGCCTTCGCCAGTGTGCGGATCGTAAAGCTCGAGGTTGCGATCGGGATAACCGTCGGCTCGTTCTATGACGACTTCACTGAGTTGCTGCAAAGAGTTGCGCAACGCCACACCGAGCGGCGTCGCCTCGCCTGCCAGTTTCGCCCATGCATTGGCATTACCGAACTCGCCTATTGTCCGGGTGACGATGCTTTGCGACTGCTCTGGGGAGAACGCCGAGAAGAAGGCGTAAGCGTTGCTGGCGAAGGTTTCGTTGGTGGTGGGTATGGCAGCAGAATCGCCGTCGTAAGTGCGCTTGAACATGTCGAGAAATTCGTTCTGGCCGTAGCGCAAGATCAGCTCGACCACGGCGGCAACAGGCGTGCCTTTGACTACATGCTGAACCAGCGGATTCACACTGCCACTGGCCAGCGCGATATTGATTTGCTCCGGAACCACTGAAAGCAGACTTTGCAGTGGATTGATGCCGAAATTGCTGATCGCCGCTCGCAGGCCGACGCTATAGGCGTCGATGGCGAAGAGAATGTTTTTATAGTCGTCGAGCCGGTTGGCTTTTGCCTGAGTGGGTGGGCCGCCATCTTCCGCATCCGGGTCGCCCGCAGAGATCAGTCTCCACGTTTCATAGGGAGGTTTACCGCCCAACAGGCTGAATCCGACTGTTCCAGACCAACCAGAGTTACGTTTCACGGCGGTGTCGTCCTCCCCGCAAACCTCCTTGAACAGAGCCTCGCCAATGGCGCTGGCGTCGATTTCTGCGATCTGGCTGATTGACGGCACCGTCCAGGGTGCCAGTTGACCGGCAAGGGACCCGTTGATCAGGGTGTTGATGAAATTGACGGCAACCTGGTTGGATGAAAGCTGCATCAGGTCTTCACTGAAAATTGTATTCAGTCTGAGTTCACCCTGGCGGGAGGTGTAACCACGAATCAGGGCAGAGTAGGCACCGTTTCCACCGTTGGCATCAATGGCCACGGCAAGCCAGAGTCTGGCGCTTTTCAGCACTTCTCCAGCCTCTTTATCGGCAGCTGCAACGTCAGAAACTTTTTCACCAATAATGTCGAATAGCTTTTGGTACAGGGGGGCGCAGCTTGCCCCTGCTAATTTCAGTGCATCGTACTGAAGTTGTTTTGAGCGCAGCCTCATTCCTTTGCAAATATTTGCTGCGTTGAAAATCTCTGATTTTTCCATATCGCTGAATACATAACTCATTGTTACTTCCTTGTAATAACAGAGCGTGAAAGATAGTCACTGAGATATTTGAGCATCTCAGGTGCTTCGCGTAATGACGCTAATCCGAGACCTACGCTACCGTGCCCCCCGGAAAAGTCGAAGTTATCCAGATTGATATTGCAGAAGAAATTCAGTTTGCCGAAATCAAGATTTTCCAATTCAGCTCTGCTGAACCTTGCCAGTTTCTCGTCAGTCAGTTTTTCCTCCGCCGCCGGGCGAATCAAGCCGTCACAGTTGATCAACCGAGGGGTTCCATCTCGCCGCGGCCAGCCAGTAATGACAAACGTTCTAACCGAGTCTTCATTCTTGAAATGCGGCGGAGGTGCATCCAGCCAAATCTCCAGCCCCGGATAATTCTTTAGTTTCACAATCAACTCATCCGGCCAGTTGACGTGCCGATAACCGCGCTCATGGGGTTCGGTGGTTTCTTTTCTGGTAAAAAGCCCGGCATTCAATTTATAAAGCCGCCAGCTTTCGGGGATCGGTTCCATGCGCTGATCCTGGTACCGGTGCAGCCCCGTCCCGGTCCACCAGAAAAGCCCCTTCAGAGCAATCGCCAGACACGCTTTCTTGTTCACCATCTCAGGCATGCCAACGTAAAACTCAGGAACCAGCGTCTTATCTACATAGGCGCCGCCTAATATCGGCACTTGCTGCATGCTCGCCAGTTTGTTCTGACAAGCTTTCTCGTCTGCCTGGTGAATAGCCGCCGACTCGGCAGATTGTTCTTTGCGAATATAAAATCCCGCTACGCAATAACAGACATAAAAGAACAATCCATATTTCAATAACCTTTTAACCCACTTGATCGCCTGCTTACGCGACTTCCTGGACATTTCAAACCTCCCGCTCAAATTGCGGAACGGTTGGTATGTCGTTTTGCCCGGATACCGCGCTTGCAAAAATCTCAAAATATTGGCTCGCTCCCGATTCCACACTAAACCGACCAGCCGTCAACTTCGCAGCGCTGGCAAGACCATCGTGCTCACCGGCCGACTTCAAAACCTCGCATACACTTCTGGCAATTTCTTGATGGTCAAAGAAATCCACCAATACTCCATTAACCCCATCGACGATTACTTCCCTTACCGGAGCCGTATCCGACGCAACGACCACACAACCAGACGCCATCGCTTCCAGTAACGACCAAGACAAGACAAACGGATACGTCAGATAAACATGGACTTTCGAACATGCCAGAATCGCCCGGTAAGTCTGGTAAGGAAGTTTCCCTGTGAAATACGCTCTGGAGTGATCGAAACTGACCTCCGCCTCCATCCTGCTGCGCCAATCCGGGTACCCGACCGGCCTACTCCCGTAACTGACACCGTCACCGCCAACCACGATGATCTGCGCATCGGGGCACTCAGCCTGAATAAGCGGGATCGCTCGCATGAAACTGTGAAAGCCGCGATAAGGCTCAAGGTTTCTGGCGACATAGGTAACGATCGGCTGTCCGGCCTTGAGCTCGATTCCATTGGGCAATCTGACTGCCCCGATTTTCGCCAGGTCAGAACTTTGAACCACACCTTCGTGAATGACCCGAATCGCCGCCCGGTAAGCGGCCGGAAACAGGCTGCGCTGCCACTGCGTAGGCGCAATCGCGATATCACATTGTTCAATATTCAAAAGATGCAGCGAGTTGAGCACGCGCAGCCGTGACGACTCCCTCGCGGCTCGCCGGAATTCAAGGTCGAACCCGCAATCGGCGCCCTGCGCTCGATAGTAGTATTCGCAGTAGTGAATGAGTGGCGTATCGGGATAGACGTCCTTGGCGAATAGCGTCTCTCCCCATCCGGGATGGGCAAGAATGACATCTGGCTGATAACCCGAACGTTTCAGCCTGGTCAACATCTCAAAAACCTTTTGCCCGTCAATCACCGCCTGTTCGTAGCGGATCAGATAGGGGTGAACATTGCCGGGCGCTCGGCTGGTCGCTCGATATCGATGGATTTTCACCCCGGCGAGTCCCGGTGCCGTGTCCCGACCTATCGCCACAACCTCATCACGCCGGTCCAGCGCGGCCAGCACCACATGGCGGAACTGAGCCGGAAAATTTTGATGAATAACCAGAAGCTTCATAGCGGTAACGTCCTTTTTCGCCGCTATTGAGCTGAGGATTTCTCGCATCGTTCGGCAGCCACAAACGCTAACAAATGCCACAAATTGAAACTGTAGGAAGCGTCTGTGAATTGCCTAGGAGATGGCTAACGGAACGACTTTTCGACGAGCAAAAAAAAGCGGCGCTCAATGCGCCGCTTGTTCATTTGCGGATATTTACCAGCGGTTGCCACGGCCGTTGCGGTCGCCGCGACCGCTGTGGCGCTCGTAGTTGCCGCGACCCCGGTGGTCGTTGTCCCAACCGCCACGACGGTGGCCATCCCAGCGTCCGCGATCGTTACCGTGCCAGCGACGGCTCTCGTAATGACGCGGGGCCGGTTGATAATGCCGCGGCGCCTGGTAGTAACGCGGTTGCTGGTAGTACCGCGGCGCTGGCTGGTAATAGCGCGGCTGGGTGTAATAGGTGCCGCCGCTGCGGTAATAGGAACCGCCACCGCTGTAATAGGCCGGTGCGGGTGAAGTGTAGACTTCTGACCTGTAGTAGTTGTCTGCGTAGGAATAAGGAACGCATCCGCCAAGGGAAAACAGCATCACGGCAAGCAGTACGATTCGACGATACATGGCGGCCTCCTGGACCGCGGGTTGGCCACACCAGCGACGCTGGCAGGCGACAGTCATTAATTCTGTGACTGTCGAAAAATCAGACAGCGTTTTCGGAATCTGGTGCGTTCCCGCAACAAGTTGAAACAAGTGATTATGAAATCTTGTTTACCTGTCAAACGCACAATTTTGCCATCACCCTAATTAACTGCCTCACCCTTCGGCAGAGCGCTGGGGTGCGGGCAGCGATTTCCCTGACAAATCTCTGAGTCGTATCCCTCGCCATTTCAGGCACAAATCCCGCAGTGTTTTCCCGACCATCCCACTAGAATGCATCCCATCGGGCCATTGCCAACGGATCTGCCATGCCGCTTCGTTCTCCCCTGTACTCGCAACGTTCACTGGTGCTTACCCTCGTCGCCCTGCTCGGCGCCGGGTTTCTCGCCACGTCGCTGTTGAGCTATTTCGCCTCCCGCGAGTCGATCCGCGACAACATCGTCAACACCGAACTACCGCTGACCTCCGACACGGTCTATTCGGAAATCCAGAAAGATCTGGTGCGGCCGATCCTCATATCTTCGATGATGTCCCGCGACACGTTCATGCGCGATTGGGTGGTCAACGGCGAGCAGAATCCCGAGCAGATGACTCGTTACCTCGACGAAGTCATGACCCATTACGGCGCCTACACGGCGTTTTTCGTCTCTAATGCCACTCTCACCTACTACCACGCCAAAGGCGTCCTCAAACAGGTCAAAGTCGATGAACCGCGCGACACCTGGTACTTCCGCGTGCGCGACATGCAGGATCCCTACGAGATCAACGTCGACCCGGACCTGGCCAACAAGGACAACCTGACGTTCTTCATCAACTACAAGGTCTACGACTACCACAACCGCTTTATCGGCGCTGCCGGAGTGGGCCTGACCGTGGACGCGGTGATCAAGCTGATCGACAAGTATCAACAGCGCTATCAACGCAGCGTGTACTTCGTTGACACCTTCGGCCGCCTGGTGTTGACCGGTGCCGAAGGTGGCCCGGAGGGCGCGCACATCGGCCAGAGTCTTAGCGAACTGGAAAGCATGAAAAGTCTGGTCAGCCAGTTGCCCAAGCCGCACAGCGGCAGTTACGAATATTCAACCCACGGACAGGGGCATTTTCTCAACGTACGGTTTATCCCCGAGTTGAACTGGTACCTGTTCGTCGATAAACGTGAAGACGGCGCGCTGAGTGAAATCCGTCAGTCGCTGTATCTCAATCTGCTGATCTGCCTGTTGGTGACGTTGATCGTACTGGCCTTGCTCAATCGAGTGATCAAGCGCTTCCAGGCGAAGATTCAGGCGCACGCCACCCTCGACAGCCTCACCGAACTGCCGAATCGACGCGGCTTCGACATCCTCGCCGCGCAAGCGCTGCACGAGGCCCAACGGGAAACCAGGCCGCTGACCGCGTTGCTGCTCGACCTCGACCACTTCAAGGCGTTGAACGACACCTATGGGCACATGGCCGGCGATCAGGTGTTGATCGGGTTCGCCCGCGATCTGCAGAGTTGCCTGCGCCATGCCGATATCGTCTGCCGCTGGGGCGGTGAGGAATTCATCGTTCTGTTGAAAGACACCGACGGCGAGACCGGGCAGAGAATTGCCGAGAAGATCCGCCAGCACGTCGAGCAACACGAATATGCCTACGATGGCCACAGCCTGCATCTGACGGTGAGTATCGGCGCCACTACCTTGCAGCGCGATGACACCTTGCACACTCTGCTGTCGCGGGCCGATCATGCGATGTACCGCGCCAAGCAATCCGGGCGCAACCGCACCTGCATGGAAATGCCGCACTCGACCTATGCCTGATCTCAACATCAAATCCGACCACTGCCCGGCCTGCGGCGCCCGCAACGATTGCAGCCTCGCCGACCCGCGCACCGCCGACCGCGAATGCTGGTGCTATGGCGTGACCATCGAGCCGGCGGTGCTCGAAGCGCTGCCGGCCGAGCTACGCAATCAAGCCTGCCTGTGCCCGCGCTGCGCACAGGTTGAAGCGCAACTGCAAGCAGGCCGGCGGCCGATCCCGTAAGATGCTCGGCCCTTTGTCCGTTGAATCGTGACCATGCGCGTCGACCGCTTCCTCAGCAATCTGCCCCGCTACAACCGTCAGCAGGTTCGCCTGTTGCTGGTGGAAAAACGCGTTCGGATTGACGGAAAAGTCGTCAGCGACCCGCACAGTGACGTGCTGGAATTCAGTCGGGTCGAAGTCGATGATGAGGTGCTGCAGAGCGGCAAACCGGCGCGCTATTTCATGCTGCACAAACCGCCGGGTTGCGTCAGCGCCACCCGCGACCCGCAGCATGCGACCGTGCTCGACCTGCTCGATGAACCGCACAAGGACGATCTGCACATCGCCGGGCGTCTGGATTTCAACACCACCGGGCTGATGCTGATCACCAATGACGGCACCTGGTCGCGACGCCTGACGCAGCCACAAACCAAACTGCCAAAGGTCTACTACGTCGAAACCGAACAGGACATCGACCCGAGCTACGCGCTGAAATTTGCCGAGGGCATCTACTTCGCTTTCGAAGATCTGACCACGCAACCGGCGCAGCTGGAGCTGCTCGGCCCACGCTCGGCGCGGCTGAGCATCGTTGAAGGCCGCTACCATCAGATCAAGCGCATGTTTGGTTTCTTCAACAACAAAGTCCTGCGCCTGCACCGCGAATCCATCGGCGAACTGACGCTGGATCACGCGCTAAAACCGGGCGAGTACCGCGCTTTGCGCACCGAAGAGATTCATTTGTTCTAAGCCGGCGACCGCTCAGCCGAAGTTGTCGAACAATTCACCGACGGCACTTGCGTGATCCTGAGTCCCCTGCTTGAATCAGGACGTCGGCCGAAATGTGACCGATGAGTCACTACATACTTCCAAGAAACTTTTTGTCGGTCGTCTGCCCTCAGGGGCTGCGCCTCAGCCGGCAATCTGCCCGCCAATAACAACACCCGTCGACCTGCCGTACCGGATCGACATGGGCCAGCAAATTTCAGGCGTATGCCTACCTGTCACAAAGCTCGTGCAATCTCGATTGCGCGCATACCCGCTTGCTTGCCAGGAGTCTTATGACATGAGGCCAGAAATCGCTGTGATGGATATACAGGGTAAGTATCGGGTATACACGGAGTACTATCGAGAAGACTACGAAGAAAAGACCATCAATCTGGTAAAAG